>JAJDYK010000200.1 GCA_022825185.1 Candidatus Latescibacterota bacterium
GGTGTGCGTGCGATAGCGGTGCATGGTAGCCTCCAGTTTTGGATGTACATGAAAAACCCGCCGTTGGCGCGAGGCTCAACGGCGGGTTGGGGTGAGGGTAGAATCCGATCACGGCCAACGCCATCGAGCCCGAATGGCGGGATTATTGTCGTCGTTGTTATGCGAAAAGGCGTAGGCCGTGTACGTCATCTCAAAAGCTCCTAAAAACAAAAAACCCGCCGCGATGCGTGTTCGCGTTTCAATCCGCTCCCCGTCAAACGAAGGGAGATAAAAGCTACCCATCTAATCCGAATTCCGTCAATCCGGACTGGGCCTACAGCCCAAACCAGCGGTTGAGCTTGATTAAAAAGATGCTGTCGCCATCGTCGGTGAAGGCGCGGCTCAAGTCGCCGGCCGGGCGGAACCTTGGGTCGCTAACGTCGTCGAAGGCGCGGTCGCGGCTCTGCTGCCAGACCGCGAAGAGCGTGCTGCCGGGCCGGTACTCCCAGCGCAACACTACGTTGGAGCGCAGTGAGCGGTGGTGAAAGTCCGGGTTTTCTTCAAGGCCGGCGTAGGGTGAGAATTCGTAGGAGCGCGGGCGCGCCAGTTCCTTGATGGCACCATAGTCGCCGGTCGTCACAAAGGGCTGGATGAATAGCTGCAAGCTCAGGCCCGGGGTGAAGGCATAGGTGCCGCGCACGCCGATCTCGAAGACGCGGCTTTCGAGCTCGCCGAAGATGAAGTGGTCGTCCTCGCCGTCGCCGTCCTGGTCCTCGTTTTCTACCCACTGGGCGAAGTTGCGATTGAAGTTGTAGCCCGGCTCGATTTCCAACTCGAACTGGGAGACGGGTCGCAACGCGACCTCAAAGCCGAGCCACGACCCGAGGTTGTCGCCTCCTTGGCTCCCACTGATGTTCCAGCCGAGCCAGGCGCTGATGGGCTTGCGGTCGTCCGTCCACACGTCCATGCCAAACCAAGTGTGGGCGGGCGAAAGCATCAGGGGTCCGCCGCGGGTGGCCAAGTCGTCGAAGGCGGCAAAGTTGCGGCTGAGGCCCATCCAGAATCCCCAGTAGTTATGCAGCTCGTGCCAAGTATTGAAGTTGACGCCACGGGACAGCCGCTCGCCGGCGAAGTTCCAGTGGTTCCACACGTTGAAGTTGAACCCGGAGCGGCGGGCGAACCAGTAGGGATCGAGCTTCTCGTAACGGAGGTGGGTACCGGCTTGGATGCGGTCGTTGCGCTGCATAAAGCCGAGGTCGTTGGCCTCAAAGTCGGGCGATTGTGCATCTACGTACGCCTGGCCGCCGAAGGCACCGCCCGTTTTCTGAAAGTAAAGCGCGCCCTCCCAGCCGGTGTCGCGCTCCGCCTTCTGTCCGGCGCGACTGACGGCGAGTCGGCTGTAGAGGCGGTAGGCATTGTCCCACCACTTGACGTGCAGGTCGCCGGCACCGACGTAAGTCGGGTCAAAGCCGCGGCCGTTGACCTCGGTGAGTTGGGCTCCGGCAGTGGAGTTGGTGAGCAAATCCTGTTGTACGCGGCCGATGAAGTAGTTGGTGACCGGCTCGATCTCGACGGCGCGGCGCACCGTGTCGATGTGGCCTGTCTCGGCGTTGATGATGCGCTGGTCGATGAGCGCTTCCTCCCGGCCGGTGACGGCGTTGAGCAGGCCGAAGGCCGTGCGTCCCGCGGTCTTACCCGAGACCTTGACGGCACCGAGAATCGTGGTGTTGTCGGGACGGTTCACCTCATCGCTGTCTTCGGGCAGGTCAAAGCGCGAAGGGGGCCGACCAATGCGCCGCGAGTGGAACAGGCGCGTGGGTCGGCGGATGCCGACGATGTACGGGCCCGGCGACTCGAAGAGTTGGATGCCCTCCAAAAAGAAGGGTCGGCGCTCGCGGAAGAAGGTCTCGAAGACGCCTAGATTGAGCACGGCTGGATCGGCTTCGACTTGGCCGAAGTCCGGGTTGATGGTGGCGTTGAGGGAGATGTTCGACGACAGGCCGTAGCGGAGGTCGAGGCCGGCCGAGGAGAAAAGGTCGTGATCGCTGCCGCTGTCTCCCGGCGACAGGGTGCTGCGGCCTAGCGCGAAGGGGAAGATCTCGAGGCTGCGGTGCGGCCGGATGCCTTCGATCCCTTCGAGATGGCCGAAGCGCGAGACGTAGCCGCTGACGCCCCGAGGTTTGAAGCTCCACTGCGACCACTCGGCGCGGCGGGAGATTTTGCGGAAGACGTTGATCCCCCAAGTATAGGTCTCCTTTGCGCCGAAGCGCAGGACGTGATAAGGGATTTTCAACTCTAGGCTCCAGCCATCAGTGCGCCGCGCCGTCTTCACCTCGACCACGCTATCCCAGCTATCGTCGAAGTCGTCGTCGTTGTAGATGATTCCGTCCTCGATCCAGCCGGAGGGCCCCACGACGAAATACACGCCCGTCTGATGGTCGTGGTGGGGGTCGAGGGTGATCTCGAACAGGTCGCGCTCGCGCCATTCGTCGCGCCGCGCCAGCCGTGCGGTGATGCTGTCGGGGCGGGTGTCGTAGCAGATGCCGGCGATGTAGAGCGCGTAGTCGTCGTAGGCCACCTGAAAGGTGGTGCGTTGCGTCGAAGGCTCGCCGTTGTCCGGGTCGTTTTGCGTGAACCCCTCGTGTACGGGTGCATGCAGCCAGATTGCGTCGTCGATGACGCCGTCGAGGCGCGGCGGCACTTCAGCCCGCACGGCGCGGGCGGTGCGCTGGGGGTGCGTCATCCAAAACTGCATCTGGGCATCGCTGGTGTCGGTATGGGCGGGTTGCTCATCGGCTCCGGCGGTGTCTGCTCCGGCGATGAGAAAAACGGCGGCTAGTATGGCCGCAAATCTGTGCATTGTCCTTCCTTCTTGGTTGGGGATAGCAAAGGAATCCGCTTAGAACTCAAGCTCCCCTGCCGGTTGAACAATGTCAAAAGTGGGAGTGGGCGTACTGCGGATAGGTGATTGCCGTGCTTGCCTCGATAGGCTGATGTGACTACACTTGTTTCAATGTAGTCACAAGGAGATCGCAATGAACGCATCTGTACGCGACCTGAAGAGCAGATTGTCGCGATACCTTCGGCAAGTCCAGCGGGGAGAGACGGTCGTCGTAACTTATAGGGGGAAGCCCATCGCCCGCCTCGTGCCGCTACCGCCCCTTCTGTTGGAAGAGCGGCTGGCAACCTTGCCGGGGGTCAATGCCGGAACCGGGGGAAAACCGAGAGGTGCCACGCGCCCCGTGCGCGTCAAACCTGGAGAGAAAAGCGTTGCGGACATCGTGGTGGAAGAGCGACGGTGATCCTCTTTCTCGATACATCGGCTCTCGTCAAGCTGTACGTTGAGGAGGCCGACTCCGAGACGGTACGCGGCTGGGTGGATGTGGCCGAGGAAGTTGCCTGCCAGTGGATCGCATACGTGGAAGCGCGATCCGCTTTGGCTGCCAAGCAGCGTTTAGGCGACCTGTCCGATGCAGAACTGGAGGAATGCAAGAAGGAGTTGGAGGAGGATTGGGAGCGATATCACCGCGTCGCGGTCACCCAGACTCTCCTGCGACGAGCCGGTGCTCTGAGCGAACAACTCGGCGTGCGCGCCTATGACAGTGTTCACCTTGCGGGGGCTGAGTATCTGCAATCCTCGCTAGGAGTGCCGATAACCTTCGGGTCCTTTGACCGCCGACAGGTCGATGCGGCCGCCCGGCTTGGAATGCTCCTCGCATCGGTTGATGACGATCCGGACCAGAGCGATGATCAGAGCAATGACCAAAGCGAAGGCAATTCTTCTTCACCAACGGCATCTGCTTCGTAGCAAAGGAGATGGATTTGACGGATCTAGGAACACTGGATAGCGTTGATCTTCGAGGGATATGGCAGAATGAAGCCGCAGATTTCACACCGTGGCTGGCGGATAACTTGGACTCGCTGGGTGATGCGCTCCAGATGGATATCGATACTGAGGATGTGGACACCGAGGTATCAGTCGGTAGGTACTCGGCTGACATACTGTGTCGAGATGCAAGTGACAATTCACGGATTGTAATAGAGAACCAATTCGGCAGCACCGATCACGATCATCTCGGCAAGCTGCTCACTTATGCGTCTGGGTTAGATTCCGATCCTCCGTTAAGATCAGTGATCTGGATCTCAGAAACGTTCAACGATGAACATCGTTCGACTTTGGATTGGTTGAACAGAATTTCGCATGACGAGATTCGCTTTTTCGGCGTCACGATTGAGCTTCTGAAAATCGAGGGATCCAAACCCGCCCCGCGCTTCAACATCGTCGTCAGCCCCAACGATTGGACAAAAACAGTACGGGCATCGAGCAGTGGTGAGGTGTCCGATCTTGAACGGCAATATTATCAGTTTTGGAACGATTTAAGAGATTACCTGCTAAGGTCTGCGACTAGGCTGAAGCCACGGAGCCCAAGTCCACGATCATATTTTAGCTTCTCTATTGATAAAGCTGGGTTCGAGTTATACGGTAGCCTGAGTCAACAAAAAGAGCAATTACATGTTGTCCTCCAAATAAAAGGAAAAGATCCCTCCTACCACTTCGACCTCCTAAAGCAGCAAAAATCTGCCATTGAAGAAAAGATAGGTAGTCCACTAGAATGGCGAGGGAAGACTAAAGGCCGAGCGTACAAAATTTCACTGATCAAATCCGGTAATCCGATAGATGAATCTGATAGGGAAAATCAGATCAGATGGATGGCGCAAACGCTGAATAAGTTCGACAACGCATTCCGTGATCGTGTCCAGAATCTGACTACAGAATCCTCTCAGTAAAGCATATCGCCGCGCTTGATGTCCCCATCTGTAAAACCGTACATTAACCCGACCCCAACTAGCCTCTCAACAAAAGGACAACTCCCATGAGCGGCCTTACCTCCGACCAACTCGACTTCTACCGCACCGAAGGCTACCTCCTCGTCGAGGAGGCCATCGACCCTGCTGTTTTCGACCTGCTCATCACTGAAATCGACGCGATTGTCGATACCGCCGCCCAAGAGGCCCACGCTGCCGGCGAACTGTCCGAGTTGCACGCGGACCTGCCCTTTGCCAAGCGCTTGGTCCACATCCACTCTCAGTTGGCGGACCCTGAGCCGCTGTTGCGCCAAGTCAACGGCAAGCTCAAAACCGAGGGCATGTTCGCCATTTTGACTCAACCGGCGCTGCTCGACATTGTCGAATCCGTGATTGGCCCTGAGATACTGGCTCATCCGCAATTCAATCTGCGCGCCAAATTGCCCAATCAAGACGCCACTGTGGTGCCTTGGCATCAGGATTTGGGCTATTTGCAGCCTGACGCGGAAGAGACCTTCATGGTCAATTTTTGGATTCCTTTGGTCGATGCTACCCCTGAAAATGGCTGCATGGAAGTCATTGCCGGTAGCAACCGCGCCCCGCTCATCGGCCACGAGCACGGCTTGGGCCCTGGTGCCAATTTCAAGGGCATCACCGATCAGTACTTGCCCCCCGGCGAGCAAGTTAGCTGCCCGGTCAAAGTCGGCGGCGTGCTGCTCATCCAGCACAAGACCATCCACCGCTCCATCCCCAACCTCTCCGACCACATCCGCTGGAGCCTCGACCTGCGCTACAGCGACCCGGCGCAGCCCAGCGGCCGCGACGGCGTCCCCGGCTTTATCGCCCGCAGCCAAACTCACCCCGAGTCGGTGGCCCAGAGCGTGGACGACTGGTTGGCGTTGTTCGAGACCTCCTCGCCAGAATTAAAAAGACAGGTGCAGGCTATCTTGGACAAAGTGCCTGAACGTCCGGTGCCCGAGTGGGACAGCAAGAGCGAGTAGGCCCAGAGTAAACCTGTTTTCAGATAGCTGATTCACCTCTTCGCCGTGCTTTTCGTGGCTCGGTACATTTGGCTCGTTGGTTAGTGTCTGGAAACTGCATATTCCCCAAACACTTTTTCGGAGATTACCATGCTCTACGACTTGCTTCTCAAAGGCGGCACTCTAGTCGATCCTGCCCAAAAACTGCACGCAGTGCAGGACGTAGCTTTTACCGACGGCAAAGTCGTTGCGGTTGGGGCCGACCTGCCCGCGGACCAAGCGCGCCAAACGCTTGATATATCGGGCAACGTGGTAGCCCCTGGCCTCATCGACTTGCACGTCCATGTGTATTGGGGGGTCAGCCACTTCGGCGTCGAGCCTGATCCTACCTGTATAGCCCGAGGCGTCACCACCGTAGTCGATGCTGGCTCGGCTGGTGCCGATACCTTTCCCGGCTTCCGCAAGTTCATCATCGACGTGAGTGACACCCGCATCTTGGCCCAGCTCAATATCTCCTCGCAGGGCATGTTGACGCAGGAAATCGGCGAGTTCGAGATCCCCGAGTACGCAGACGTGGGCAAAGCCTGCCGCATGATCGAACAACACCGCGATCTCATCTTGGGCGTCAAGGTGCGGCTCACTCGCAATAGCATCGTCAGCGAGCGCTCGGGAATGCTGCCCCTGCACCGGGCCCGCGAGGCCGCGGATGCCGCTGGTCTGCCCATTATGGTCCATCCCCAAGACGCTTGGTGCGATAGCCTCGATGATGTGCTGGCCGTTATGAAACAGAGCGACATCCTCACGCATTGCTTCCACGGCATGAAGTGCGGCATCCTCGACGAGGCCGGCCAAGTGCGCCCTGCGGTACACGAGGCCGTAGAGCGCGGCGTGCTCTTTGACGTGGGGCACGGCGCTGGCTCTTTCTCTTGGGAGGTGGCTGAGACGGCGCTAAGTGCTGGCCTTGCGCCGCATACCATTTCCTCGGATCTGCACGTGTACAACCTCCACGGGCCGGTATATGACTTGGTCAACGTCGCGTCCAAATTCCTCCATTTGGGCATGGACCTCGATACGGCCTTGGCCAAAGTAACCGCCGTGCCGGCCCAAGTTATTGGGATGCCGGACGAGATCGGCACCCTAGCAGTAGGTGCTTGGGGCGATGCGGTAGTGCTCGATGTGCGCCAGGGTCAGTTTCAGTTGGCCGATTCGGGTGGGGAGATACGCACGGGCGACCAGCAATTGGAACCGCTGATTGTGGTCAAGGGCGGCCGAATCTACCGCCAGTATTGAGGGAGACTGTATGAACGTTTCGCTCAAGGAATTCAAAAACCACGAGTTGTTGGCGGAATTTGCCGCATTGCTGCTCGACGCTGATGTTTTTATGAACAGCTATAGATGAAGGTGAGGGCCTTCATCATCGTTGGTGCAGCTTTGCTCATTTGGCACGGACTGGCACCAGCCCAAGAGCATCCGAAGCACCCGAGATCCGAGCAGCCCAAGGTAGAGTCATGGTTCGGCGAGTGGGAAGTCGGGGGCTGGCTCGACGCGGAGGGGATTTACCGGCACCCAGACACGGGAGATAACACCTCGGGGGTTGGCGTGGCGGAAGCCGGGCTTGGAGTTGAGGCTGCGATAAACGACTGGATTGGCGGCGAGGTCGGCTTGCTATACGAAACCGTGAATATTGGGCTAGACGACGGGAAAGATGGAACAAACACTAGGGTCGATGTCGCAATTTTGACGATCGGAGCGCCGGAAGGCTCGTGGTCTTTCGCGGCCGGCCGACAATACGCGCCGTTCGGCGTGTTTGCAACCAACTTGATCTCCGACCCGCTGACGCTCGAACTCGGCGAAGCAAACGACCTTGTTTTGCAATTCGGATTATCGTCCGGCAGGTTGCACGGGTCCATCTTCGGCTTCTACGGCGATAATGACTCAAATGGCGGCTACGGTGCCGTGACCGGCTATTCGCTGGAGCGCCGCGAGATCGAGTTCGGTCTGCACTCGTCCTACATCAGCGACATCGGCGCTTCAGACAACCTACAAGGGGTGATCGCCGATAGTCGCGGTGTCAACGCGGACGTGCCCGGCTGGATAGCTAGCACCGAGTTGGGTTACAAAGACCTATCGCTGATTGGCGAGTACGTCGCCGCGCGGGAGCGCTTTGCAGACCGCGAAGTGGAGTTTGCCGGTCGCGGTGCGCAACTGTCGAGTTGGTTGCTCGAAGCGGCTTGCGATGTTGGGATTGCGGGCAAAGAGGCAAGGGTTGTCGTCGGCTATCAGGGCACGAGTGAAGCGCTGGCGTTGGAACTGCCTGCGCAGCGGTTGCTCGCCGGGTTTTCGGTGGGACTGGCGGAATGGTTCACGGCGACTATCGAATGGGCGCGAGACGAGGACTACGCAAGCAAGGACGGCGGCAGTGGCGAGCAGGTCAACACGATTACGGTTCAGTTCGCCGCAAAATTCTAACGGTTTGTATCCAAGGAGGGACCTGTGGACTCATCTGAAAATCAGTACGACGCCATCGCCGGAGCCTATCAAGATTCAAAGCAATTGCCCTTTCGGGAATACATCGAAGCGTACTCTCTTTTTGAGATCTTGGGCGATATTAGCGGGGCGACGGCTTTAGACTTGGCTTGTGGTGATGGATTTTACACGCGCAAAATCAAGCAAGTCGGGGCGTTGGAGGTCACGGGGATTGATCTTTCCGCAGAGATGATCAAGTTGGCCGAAGACGAAGAACGCGCCCGTCCCTTGGGCTGTAAGTATTTGCACCGCGATGTGGCTGCGCTCGAGTTGGCTGCACAGGTTGATCTCGTGGTAGCCATGTACCTTTTGAATTACGCCAAGACGAAAGAAGAACTGCTCAGGTTTGTCGAGGTGGCTTATGACATGCTGCGGCCTAAGGGGCGATTCGTCGGCTTCAATGACAATGTTCAGTGCGTTCCCAAGGGGACCCTTTCCCTGGCCCAATACGGATTGGAAAAAGTGTGCGTCGATGACCCACGAGAAGGCGATGTTGTTTTGTACAAATTGACAAATGAAGATGGGACGCAGTTTGAGTTTAAAAATTACTTTCTCAAACCAGAGACCTATCAATGGGCCTTTCAAAAAGCTGGATTTGCCGATTTTCAATGGGTCGGTCCTTATTTGCACCCGTCCCAGCAGCACAATCCATTTTGGGATGCCTTTATGGCGCATCCCCCAGTCATTGGCTTTAGCGCGGCGAAATCGTGAACACCAGCGAGGATTACGGATTATGAATGCGAGATACGCATTTTTGCTGGCACTTGTCTGTACTATGAGCGCGTTCGCAGAAGAGGAAACGGACGAGCGGAAGATATACGAAGTCGAAGAGATCACGGTGACTGGCTCCCGCATCAAAAGCGCGGAGACGCTGGCACCAGCGCCGATTGTAGTTCTGTCAGCCGAGGAAATCAGGGCGCAGGGCTTGGCCTCTCTTGGGGACGTGTTGCAAACACTCACTGTGCAATCCAATGCGATCAACACCCAAGCCAACAATGGCGGCGACGGCTCTACCCGCGTCAGCCTGCGCGGCCTCGGTTCCAATCGCACCCTCGTATTGGTCAATGGCCGTCGCTTTGTGCCGGGTGGGACGGGCGCGAATTCTTCCGTTGACCTAAATGCCATTCCGGCCTCGGTCATCGAGCGGATCGAGGTACTCAAAGACGGGGCCTCGGCGGTCTATGGGTCGGACGCTATCGGCGGCGTGGTCAACATCATTACCAGGACCGCGATAGAGGGGATAGCAATCGACTATTACGCAGGGACTGCGGGCGCGGGCGACGGCGAAGTTATGGACCTCAGCGTAACCACCGGCCTACAAAGCGAAAAAGGCCACATCGCCTTTTCGGCGGGCTATCACAACCAGCGGCCGGTTTGGACCGGCGACCGGAGTTTTAGCGAGTCGGACAAGGCCTACGATTGGGAATTGAACGACGGATCCTATAACAAGAACGGCAGTTCGGCCACCCCGGAAGGCCACATCATCGACCGCTTGGGTGAGGAAGGCAACGAGGCGTGGCAGGCGGTCGTGGAAGCGGCTGGTGATGAGGCCGGTGATTACCATCGCGACCCGGATATTGGCTGGCGTCCCTTTAATTGGGCGGGGATCTCATCCGACGGGAGCGGCGATACGTATAACTACCAGCCGGAAAATTACCTCTACACCCCACAGACGCGCTACAGCTCCTTTCTCAGCGGTTCCCATACCGTCGCCGAGGATGCGAAGGCGTATTTCGAGGTGATGTACACCAACCGCCAGTCCGACCAGAAGCTAGCGCCAACGCCGCTATTCATCATCTCCGAAGGAATCTCGGTGTCGGCTGCTAACCGGTACAACGAATTCGGCCGCGATTTCAGCGATGTGCGTCGGCGCTTTGTCGAGGCGGGGAATCGCAATTTTCTCCAAGACATCGATACCTACCGCATGGTGTTGGGATTGGATCACCGGCTCGGGCGCTTTGACGCTGACTTGTCTTTTTCCTACGGTCGCAGCGAGGGGACCAGTATCAACGAGGGCCGTTTTATTCGCAGCAATGTCGAGCAGGCACTGGGTCCAGACGAGGATTGCACCGGCGACTGCGTGCCGCTGGACCTTCTCCACGGCCCCGGCACCATCACCGAGGAGATGCTGAGCTACATCCAGTATACCGGCATCGGTCGAGGCTATTCCCGGCAGCAGATCTTGCAGTGGAACCTGACTGGGGAGGTGGCGCGTCTGCCTGCCGGTCCATTGGCGGTAGCGACTGGTCTCTCCTCGCGCTGGGAGGCGGGGGCCTATCTCCCCGATCCCATGACCGCATCGGGAAATACCACTGGCAGCAAAGCTTTCCCCACTGAGGGCTCGTACTCGGTTAGGGCGCTGTACGCAGAAACCCAACTGCCGATCTACCAAGCAGGAGCTGTCAGCCTCGATGCAACGGCCGCCGGCCGCGCCTTCGACTACGACACCTTCGGCGGGGGTTTCACCTATGAAGCCGGAAGCCGTCTCCAGCTTTCCCAAGGCCTAGCTTTCCGGGCCACTTCCTCCAACGCCTTTCGCGCGCCCAGCATCGCCGAAATGTTCCTCGGAGTCAGCGATTCCTTTCCCTTGGTCAGCGACCCCTGCAGCAGGGTAGATGAAGCGGGCAATGCCCGGGAGTTGACCGCTCAGCAGGAGCGGAATTGCGCCGACCAAGGCATCCCGGACGGCTTCGAAGACTCGCGAGCCCAGCTATTGGCTAAGTTAGGTGGCTCCACGGATCTCGATCCAGAAAAGGCCGCGATGATCACTGCGGGCGTGGTGTACCAGCCGGATTTCTTGGGGGGATTAGACCTGACCGTCGATTACTATACCACCAAGATCGAGGATGAGATCGGCACGCTGCCAGCCGGCCTCGTCCTGAGCAACTGCTACTCGCAGGACGCGCCATCCGACTGCGATCAAGTCGTGCGCGATCCTGACAGTCATCTGATCACCCAGATTCTGGCGACCAATACCAATATCGGGGAGACTGAAACTAGCGGCGTGGATTTTGGGCTTAACTACATTGCGGATGCGCCCCTTGGCGTTATCTCGGCGCAGTTTGAGAGCAACATGCTCGTCAAGTACGAGCAAACGCTGCCCTCAGCCAGCGGTCCTGAGCTGGTCAAGGGCTTGGGCTACTACGACTTGGGCGTGTTTCCCAAGTGGCGTCACACCGCTTCCGTTAGCTTGGCAAAGGAGCGTTTTTCCGTTGGGTTGACGTGGCGCTATGTTGGTGGGTTCGAGGAGTGCGAAGACGACGACTGCAAGGGCAAGTACCGCGAGGACGTAGAAGAAGTGCCCCCAAGCCGCAAGGTCGATCCAAACAGCCTCTTCAACGTGCGTGGATCGTACGAAGTGGGGACGGCTCTTGGACTCTCCACCCTGACCGTCGGCATCAACAATCTGCTCGATCAGCCGCCGTCGGTGATCTTCAATGGGTTCCTCGCTACTTCTGATTCCAACACGTACGACTTTATGGGCCGCTACCTATACGTGCGCCTGTCCCATTCTCGGTAGGGCTGGGACCCTACCGAGCCGGGGCAAGTAGGGGGCGGTTTCAAACCGCCCCCTACAATGCGTAACGTCAGTTAATAATCGTACGACAGTGAAATATTCCAGCGGCGGCCCAATCCGAGGAATACGCGAGCGCTTGCGGCGTCGTGGTCATCGCCGTCATCGGCATCGGACACGTAGCTTTCGTCGAGCAAATTGAAGACGTGCAATCGCAGTTTCATATTGCTAAACGAAGTGCCGGGCAGCGTGTAACTCGCGTGTAGATCCACCAGATTGTAATCTGGGAGTTTCCACGACTGTGCTCGGTCGTCGGGGTCGGTTCGGTTGGCGGGATCAAATTTGGCGTAGTGATCCATGAACCGCCGCACACCCAGCGAGGCGTAGAGGCCGCGCGTGGGAAATACCGCGCCGCTCAGGCGCATGGTCTTTTGCGCTGCGTCGCCCACCTTTAGCCCTTTGGCATAGACTTGAAATTCGCCGATCGTCTCTGGATCCTCTTCGGGCGAAAATGTGGTATTGACATCGTTGAGCCATTCCCAATTGCCCAGCGATACCATGCCGCGCACCTCAAATTTGTCATGGGGCCGCGCCTTCAGGTCGAACTCTACGCCGGTATGCAGCGCGTCAATGCCGTTCAGCAAAAATCGGAAGCTCTGTTCGAGTTCCTCGCTGTAAATGCTCTTGGGCCACGAGCGGTCTATCCACTTGGTGTAATAGAAGTTTGCGTTGCCAGTAAACATACCGCGTTTGAAATAACCGGCCCCCAGTTCAAAAGAAGCGACCTTTTCATTGAACGTGGGATCGTATAGGCTGTTGTCGTAGTGGTAAACCGAGTCGAATTTGGGCGCGGTTGAGAGCCAACCCACGTTGGCATACACATTGACTGTGGGAGTGGCGTTGTAGTTGCCTCCCACTTTCATGGTGTAGCCGGGGAAGTTTTCCCAGTCCGTCTGGTCCCAGTCGCCATCGACCTTGGCGCGGAAATAGTCGATGCGCTTATAACCTGTCGTCGATCCCGAGGTGCTCAAAAAGGCCGTGAATTTGTCAAACTGTCCTTCGAGTTGGGCAAAGCCGCCACCCCAGCGCGTAAGCCCATCGTTGTGGTAGGCGACTCGGTCGCCGAGTCGCTTGACAGAGGTGGTGGCATTGTTATCCCATTCAAAGACGTAGTAATCGGCCCCGAGCAAATTGCGCACTTCGCGCCAGTGCTCCCCTTTGTAATAGCGCAAATCCGCGCCAAAGGTCAGCTTGTAGATGTCGCTCAAATGGTATTCGGCCGTGCCTAAATAACCATACCAAAAGTGCTGATTGACCGAGTTGCGGATAATGGTCGCTGCCGCAATTTCATCGGCACCCACTGCGCCGGCATCCACCAATTCGGAGTTGGCTTCTGATGCTAGTTGGGTATTCAATTCGTCGGCCACGCGTTGCCAGTTGATGGTGCCATCGTCTAGCGCGCCTGGATTGGACCCCAAACGCCCAGTGCCGCCGCCTTTTCCGCGCGAGAAATAGAATACATTGGACAGCATGAATTGCGCGTTGGGGGTCCAGTACCAGTTCAAATTGGCCTGGGGTTTGTGGTAAAAGTTTTCGCGCTCCATGATGATTTCGCTGTCGCGCGCATCGTGGATGCTGCCGTTGTAATACTCTTGATAGGACGAAAAGGGCGAGCGTCCCCAGTTGGGATTGTAATTGACGCCGTAGTTTCTTGCGTCCGCAACGTCAATGCCCAATGAGCGGGCGTAATCAGCATCAAAGGTTGCAATGGATTGCTTGTAGAGACGATGCCCGTGACGCTGCGGTGCGCCAGTGACGAACAGATCAATTTTGTGCGTGTCGGATGCCAAAAAGCTCAACGCACCAAAGTAGGCCCATGCCGAGGACCACGCCTGCGCGGGCAGACCTTCACTGCTCTTGCGCGTCATGCCCACGGTGAAAGCTGTTTTTTTATCGATCAAACCCGATGAAAAATTGAGCGTGGTTTTGTAAAAGGCGTTGTTGCCAGCCTCCTGTTTGATTTTGAATCCGCGCCGTTGACTGGCGATATCGGTGATGATGTTCATGGTGCCACCCACCGAGGCAATCGCCAGATTGGAAGCCCCCAATCCGCGCTGTACTTGGATCGACGATGTGACATCGCTCAGCCCATCCCAGTTGGACCAATAGACCCAGCCGTTTTCCATATCGTTGACCGGTACGCCGTTGATCATAACGGCGACATTGCGCTGGTCAAAGCCCCGCACATTGATGCGAGAGTCGCCGGCCCCCCCGCCTTGCTCGGTCGCATACACGCCTGGCGTATCATTTAAAATCAGCGGCAGGTCGCGCGAGCCGAGTTTGCGCTGCATGTCGGCTTTGGGCACGTCGGAGAAGGCGACGGGTGTTTCGCGCATTTTGGCCCGATCGGCGACGATGATGATTTCTTTGCCGCGAAATATCTCGGGCATGAGTTCGACAAACAACTCGACCGCATCCGCTTCTACGACAACGGGGCTGCGATGTTCTTTGTATCCGATAAAACTTACGACGAGCGTGTGGCTGCCGGCCCCGACATTGGCGATGGCAAATTGCCCGTCGAGGTCTGTCGTAGCTCCGCGCTCGACGCCTTCTATATAGACGTTGGCACCGGGCAGTGATTCGCCGGTTTCGGCATCGCGCACTGTGCCTTTTAACTCGGCGGCAAGCAGAGCTGAATGGGCGAGGAACAGCAAGGAAAAAAGCATGACCATTGGCTTCATGGGATACCTCCGTGGGGGAAGGGGGACGCAGCAGGGTCGCTATATTTATATCATTTTTATATAAAATTTAATTAATATATATGTAATTTAATGAATCGCTGGTGCTCCGTCAAGCTCTGTCGCCGTAGGGTAGCGATACTGCCCAGCGACAGCATGTGTCGAGTGCTCACATTGCGTAGCGTCGCATGCTCGTTCCTTGATTGACTCTCGATTAGGCTCTTTATTTGCGGTATTCAAAACCATGATGGAGAGAGCCGATGAACTGGCGAGACTACATTACCGTTGATCCTGAAATATGTCATGGGAGAGCCTGCTTCAAGGGTACCCGAGTGTTGGTGTCCACGGTCCTCGACAATCTCGCGGCTGGATTGGATTCAGAGGAAATCACGACAAGCTACCCGTCGATTACCCATGAGTCCGTCCAAGCGGCAGTGGGCTATGCTGCGGAGTTGGCCAAGGAACGGGTAGTGTCGTTGTCTGGGTAGGAGCTAATGCAATTCAAACTGGACGAGAACTTGCCGTTCGAACTGGTGGAACTGTTCAATGTAGCTGGACACGATGCGGTGACGGTACTCGATCAAGGTCTTGGCGGAGCGAGAGATCCTGATCTCGCATCGGTCTGTGTTCACGAAGGTCGCGCCATCGTTACGCTTGATACGGACTTTGCGGATATCCGAACGTATCCACCCGGCGCATATTCTGGGATTGTAGTGTTTCGGCTTGAAAGCCAGGCACGCGACCATATTCTGGAGATAGGAGCGCAGTTTATTAGGGCGCTGTCTGATGCGCTGCTTGACGGCCAGCTTTGGATCGTGGAGGAATCGAAGATTCGGATACGGGATTAACGGTGAGAACCGTTTGTGAAACTTCTGTCAACCGGCGGATCATCTTTCATTTAAGAAGTATCCTTTTCCACAATCCAAACGGCCAATTCGCAGCAAAGTAGAACTGCGAATGCCCTACGACCGCACTCGTTAATCCCCTCAAAACCGCAACGCAAACACCGTCCGCACCCCCGGTTCCGAGCGGGCAGAGATAGATCCCCGGTGGAGCCGCATGATCTGGCGGCACAGGCTCAGCCCAATGCCGGAGCCGTCCGGCTTGGTCGTGAAAAAGGGGATGAAGACCTTGCCGAGCGCCTCTTCGACAATGCCCGGCCCATTGTCCGCGACCTCGACGACGACCTTGTCGTGCGCCAGATGAGCAGTCAAGTCAACGCGAGCCCCAGCGCGGCCGGCCGTGGCTTCGCGGGCATTGCTCAGCAGGTTGATGAGGATCTGCTCGACTTGCTCGGGGTCGGCAGTCAATTCGAGGCTGGGGGGATTGACCTCGGTGTGCAACTCGACTGCGGACTCGGCGAATTGGGGCCGCATTAGCTGCTCTACCCGGGCGAATAGACTGGCTACTGGGACAATCTCAAAGGACGGCGCTGGTACGCGGGTCAGGTCGCGGTAGGCTTCGACAAAGTGCAGCAGGCCCTCGCTGCGGCGCTGGATGGTGCTCACTGCGGTGCGGATGTCTTCGGTGGTCTCAGCATCGAGGGCGTCGTCTTTTAGCATTCCGTCCGCAGTGGCGGCCAGCGAAGCAATGGGGGTGATGGAGTTCATGATCTCGTGGGTGAGCACGCGGATCAGGTTTTGCCAAGCCTCCATTTCCTTTTCGTCGAGGTCGGGGCCAATGTCGTGGAGGGCCACTAGGGTGTGCTTGCGGTCGCCTATCTGGAAGACCGATGCGTGCAAGGCGAGTCGGACCTCTTCCAAACTCACTAGGTCTCGGCCCCCAGGACCGAGGCTTTGCAGGGTGGTGGTTAGGATGGGATTGACGCGGTTGAGATCGGCGATGCGGCCCAAGCGGGGCACCCCCAACAGGCGCTTGGCCGCGTTGTTGATCAGCGACACCTCACCAGCGTTGTCGAAGACGATCAAGCCGACGCCAATGTGCTGCACCACGGTTTGCAGGTAGCGCGCTTGTTCCTCCTTTTCGGCTCGCGCTTGGCGAAAGGCGTCGAGGACCTCGTTGAACGCGGTCTTGAGTTCGTCGAAAGAGGAGCCGAGGCCGCCGGTGACAAAGGTCTGCGAGAAATCGGCGTAGCGGATGGCGTTCAAAAAGCGCGTCAGATCGCGGTTGGTGCGCTCGACGTAGTAGATGAGGGCGTAGAGTTGGTAGAGCAGGACGAAGCCGACGACGATGGGGACGGCCAGATGATAGGTTCCTTCTGCTATTATGTAGAACAGTAGCCACAAGGTGGCACCGAGGAAGACGACGCGCAGCACGATACGCGTGCGGAAGGCGCGGGCTCCTTGCGCCAAGCGACGGAAAACGCCCTTAAAGGTCATACTTCTCCATGCGGCGATAGAGGGCCGTGCGGGTCAAGCCGAGTTCCCGCGCGGTTTGACTGACGTTGCCTTGGTGCTTGCGCAGCACCCGGGCGATGACCTCGCGCTCGACGTCTTCGAGATTGTAGCTGTCAAAGGCGACGGACTCCTCAGGGGACGGGGCCGAGGTCAAGGGGAAGTCGTCTGCGGCTAGTCGGTTTCCTTCGCTCATAATGACGGCGCGCTCCACTGCGTGCTGCAATTCCCGCACATTACCCGGCCAAGCGTACGCGCGCAAGTGGGCGAGTGCCTCGGCAGTCAGACCAGTCAGAGCCTTGCGGTACTTGGTCCGGTATAGGTCGAGGAAATGGCGGGCCAACAGTGCGATGTCCTCGGGGCGCTCGCGCAGGGGGGGTAGGTGGATTTCCACGGTGTTGATGCGGTAGAGCAGGTCCTGGCGGAAGGTGCCGGCCGTGGCCATTTCGTGGATGGGCTGGTTGGTGGCGCAGATGAGACGCACATCTACGGATACGGGCTGGTTGGCACCGACGCGGACGACCTGCTGGTTTTGCAGGACAGCGAGCAGTTTGACCTGCAAGGACAGGGGTAAGTTGCCGATCTCGTCGAGGAACAGGGTGCCCCCGGAGGCGATTTCAAAGCGGCCGGCGCGGTCGCTGCGGGCGTCGGTGAAGGCACCTTTGACGTGGCCGAAAAGCTCGCTCTCGAACAGGGTTTCGCTCAGGGAACCCATATCGACGGCGATGAAGACTTCGTCGGCGCGCGCCGAGCGGCGGTGGATCTCGCGCGCTACTAGCTCCTTGCCCGTGCCGTTCTCGCCGAGGATGAGGACGCTGGCGTCGGTGGTGGCCACTTTGGCCATTGTCTGGAAAACCTCCTGTAAGACCGGGGCCTCGCCGATGAGGTCGCCAAAGGGCTGGTCGAGGTCTGCGGACAGCCGCTGCTGGCGCGAGCGGAGGTGGTGGGTTTCCCGGCGCGAGCGGTGCAATTCCACGGCCGCAGACACAGTGGCGAGCAACTTCTCATTCTGCCAGGGTTTGAGCACAAAATCGACGGCCCCCTCCTTGACGGCGCGCACGGCCATTTCGACATCGCCGTACGCGGTGATCAGCAAGACGACCGCGGTCGGGTCTAGCTCGCCGATTTGCTGGAGCCAGTAGAAGCCCTCCCGGCCGCTGGTTGCCTCCTGCGTGAAGTTCATGTCGAGGAGGACGACGGCCGGCGACTCCTGTTTGAGGGCACTCGGAATGGCTTGGGGATCGGTCTCGGTGCGGACTTGGTAGCCCTGCTGCTTGAGGAGCAAGCGGGCGGCGACGAGCACGTCTTGATTGTCGTCCACGACGAGGATGCGGGCGGCTTCAGCAGGCATGGGATATGCTCCCTAGTGTACGCCAGCGGACAGTGGCACTGAGGCGGACAAGGAGGCGATTTGACTCATTTTATTGTTCCTCAATTTGTTCCTCAATAAATTGCCTTTCTTCCCCACTCTCGAATGGGTCCAGAATTTCCACCCCGAATTGGGCAAAATCATCGACGTTGCGGGTCACGACGGTCAGTCTGTGAACCACGGCTGTCGCCGCGATTAGGGCGTCTTCCATCAAGGTGTCTGACCGCCGGTGCTTGAGCCGGGCCCACACTCGAAAGGCAGCCGCGTCCACCGACAATATGTTGTAGGAAGCGAGCACCTTGTCGAGCCAAGTTTCCAGTTCTTCGGCCTTGGTCGGATCCTGCTCACGGGTGATCTCGATACCTGCTTGGATTTCGCCCACAGTTACCGCGGAAAGGAAAAGCTGCTCGGCGGCTACGCCCGCTAGCCAAGTCAGGACGCCCTGATGAGGCTTGGGGCGGCGCAGTTCCGAAACGACATTGGTATCAAGAAGGTACACCCTGCTACTCGAAGTTCAGCGACTTGCGGTGACGGCGTTTCTCACGCGGCGGCGTCAGGGTATCGGTCCGCGCTTCGGGCGCGAGTAGCAGCTCCTTGAGATCGGGCTTGGTCATCTGCTCTAATCGCCGCCACTGATCAATTGGGACCAGAACCGCCGCGGCTACTCCCCGTTTAGTCACGATTTGCGGCCCTTCGGCAAGGCTCGTTTCAAGGAGTGCGCTAAATCGCGCCTTCGCTTCCTGTACCTGCCATGTTTTGCTCATACGTTCTCCAAGCGTTTGTAGTTCATTCTGACTAGACTTATAACTAGTCCGTATCCTAAAGTCAATAATCATCTAGCAGAGTCTTGTCTCCTGTTCAGAGTGCTGATGTACGCATCCCACAGAGCCTAGGGGGCGCGGTTGTGGGTCTGGATTGGGTGGACGCAGCCCGCAGATATGGGAAGCCTCTCTCAAGTGTACGCCAGCGGACACTAAGTGTATCACCAGCGGACAGTAGAACTGGGCCGATCAGAAGAGCGATTCAACGTATCTCATTGTTTTTCAATAATCTGTAAATATGGCACACATCTTGCTATTTCAGAGATGGGAGTTGCGAAGCGCATTGAGTCAGCATCGCGCACACGAATTGGAGTCGTTTCGCGGAGTAACACAACCAAGCCCTCGTCTCCTTTCGTCTCCTTGGCATGACTACAGCGAAACCAGACGAAAAGCAAACGCAAGGTAGGAGTAGAGACTATGCGAATGATCGGCAATTACTTACAGATCGCCGTGCGGATACTGCGACGGCAAAAGCTGCTGAGTTTCATTGAAGTGTGCAGTCTATCGCTGGCCTTTGGCTTCTGCGTCTTGGCCTATGTGCTGGTGTCACACGAATGGAGCTATGACCGCTTTCACGAGAACGGGGAGCGCCTGTACCGGGTGGTGCTCAACGTCAAACCCTCGGACCAGGCTCTTAGAAAGGTGGGGGATTACACCCCGGTCGCCATGGCTGAGGCAATCCAAGACGCCGTGCCGCAAGTCGAGCAAACAGTCCGATTGAGTTCCGGTCAGAGCAAAGAACTGGAAAAGCGGCGAATCCGCGTACGGTTGGGCGATATGTGGAGTGCAGAGCCATTTTTGCTGGTCGATGAGAATTTCTTTGAGGTGTTCACCTTCCCCTTCGAAGCGGGCGATCCGCGGACGGCCCTAAAGGTAAAGGACGGCGTCGTCGTCAGCCGCGATTTCGCCCGCCGCTATTTCGGCGACGAGCCGGCAGTAGGGCGGGTGGTGCGGATCGATGTGGGGTGGCCCAAATATGAGCGCAAAGAATACACTATCCAGGCAGTGGTCGCCCCGCCACCGGAGAACTCGTCGATCCAGTTGAATATACTGTTGCCCTTTCATAACTCGGAACTGCTATGGCGCTGGATTGATGATTTCTGGGACCGGGAAAGTGTTCTGTTCGTCCAGTTGCGGGAGGACGCCAATGATGGCGACCTGAAGCGGGCCGAAGCGTTGATGCGGCAGTTGTATATTGAAAACGTACCCGAGTACAGCGACATGCTAGCTAGCGTGGAGTTGCAGCCCCTATCGGCTCTGCACACAGATGCCGACGTAGAGCATCTCTCTGAATACGACGGCATAGTGCCGCCACGCAACCTCTTGGAAACCTATATCGTCTTGGCCATCGCTGTACTCCTGCTGGCCGTAGCCCTAGTCAACTATGTCAACTTGGCCACGGCCCAAGCGAGTACCCGCGGACTGGAAGTCGGTGTGCGCGTCGCCCTTGGTGCCACGCGCCCGCAACTGCCGGTGCAGTTCTGGATGGAGACGGTGATGGTGTGCGGCGTGTCGCTACTGCTTGGCTTGGCTCTCGGCGAGGCCCTGCTACCGGTCTTCAATGAACTCTTGGGCCAAGATCTGCATCTCGACTACACCGACCCTTACTTCATCGTTGGTGGGCTGGTCCTGCTGGTGTTCGCCAGCCTACTAGCCGCCGCTTATCCGGGCCTGATTCTGGCGCGGACCAAGCCTAGCGAGGCGGTGCGTGGTACCAGTTTGTTTAGTCACCGGTCGGTGTTGGGCAGTGCCTTAGTGGTGGTTCAGTTCGCCGCCTGTGCTGGGCTAGCGGGTACGAGCTTGGTAATGACTCGGCAGCTATATCACCTGCAGGCATTCGATCTGGGCTTTGCGGCTGACGATGTGCTGATGCTCAACGTTGATGAGTTGCCGGAGGGCGTCAACGACACGCACCGGCAGCTACTCAAGGAGAAGTTGCTCGCCCATAGTGGAATCAAGTCGGTGGCTATGAGTGAAGAGCATTTCCTACGAACGGGAACGCCGTACCTACGAGAGACGGTATTACCCGGTGAGGATCGCAAGATCAGAGCGCAGTGCCTAAGGGTGGATCCACATTTTGTCAAGACGCTCGGCCTCCAACTCGTACAAGGCTCAGATTTGGGGTCAGACCGAGCGAACATTCTAGTCAATGAGACCTTTGTTGCCCGAGCCGGTTGGGATCAACCCCTTGGCCAAGTCGTGCAGTTTACTAAAGGACTAGGCCGTAAGATGCCGAACGGAGAAGGTCGCGTCGTAGGCGTGCTGAGCGACTATCACTTCTATTCGTTGAAAAGCGGCGTCGAACCGGGTGTGTTCTTGCACGATTACTACAACGACTATCACCGCATAAATGATCATGAGTTGCTCTTCATGCGCCTCGATCCCAAGGCGAGTAACGAGGTGACTGAATACATCAAGCGCGAGTGGAAAGCCGTCGCCCCGGAAGACGTGCTGTATCTGTCGTGGCTCGAAGACCACCTAGCGGCGTACTACCGAGACGACCTAATCTGGCTACGGGTAGTCGGCGGGTCGGCCTTCTTGGCCGTGCTCATTGCTGCGCTTGGGGCCTACGGCCTGACGGCGGTCACGGTGTCCCATCAGCGGCGCAATATCACCTTCATGCGGGCCCTAGGTGCACAGGGTCGGCATGTGGCCAGTCTCTTGGCGCGGCGGCTGCTGTGGCTGGTGCTGGCTGGCTGCCTGCTGATAGGGCCCTTGGCGCACTTGGGCGTCGAGGAGTGGCTGAGCCACTTCTCACAGCGGATAGACGATGGCTGGGTGTTCCTAGGCTTGGGAAGTTTGGCCGCGGTGGCCACGGCCTGTGCGGGTGTGTTGTTGCACACAGTGATCCTTATGAGGGAACCGATCACCAAAGGCTTGCAGAGCGAGTAGGAAACCAGCGGAAAAGGAATCAATGAGGTTATAACAAGACAAGGACGCAATTAGCCATGCCCGCAAATATCCAAGTTTTCTCTAAAAAGAACGAACCCGAATCCAGCCCTGATGGCACCCGCCTCGGCGGCGGCGTTGGCATGGACCGCAAAATCGAAAAGCCTCGGTTTACGCCCAAGCGCATCGCCATAGGCGCGACTGCTTTGCTGTTGGCCGGGCTATTCGGATACGCTCTGCTCGCGGATTTCGGGGTGCGCAAGCTGAATGTTGATCGCGAGCGGCTGACGATTTCGACGGTCGAGTTCGGCCCGTTTCAGGAGTACATCCCCGTGCGCGGCACAGTGCTGCCGCTGAATACCGTGTACCTCGACGCCCTAGAGAGCGGCCAAGTTGAGCAGGTGTTCGTCGAAGAGGGGGCCTCCGTGGCCGAGGGCGATCCGCTGCTGCGGCTTGCCAACCCCGATCTGGAATTAACCGTCCTGCAACAGGAAGCCGAGCTGGAGCGCAGCCGGGAGGCGTTGCGCAATGGCCGGCTGACTATGGAGCAAGACCTGCTGCGCTCGCGGAAAGAACTGATGGAGATCGAGTACCGGCTAGCTGTCGATAAGCGCAACTTCGAGCGCTACGAGAGCCTGTCGGCGGAAGATTTGACGGCCATCCTATCGCGACAGGAATACGAGCGGCTGCGCGACGAGTATCAGTACAGCATCCGCCGCATGGCCCTGACCCAAGAGACCCAGACTCAGGACTCGCTGCTGGCGGCGAGCAAGGTGGTACAGCTCGTCTCGGCTGTGGAGCGCATGGAACGCAACCTCGAAATCGTCCGCGGTCGGCTCGACAATCTGACGGTGCGGGCCCCCGTAGCCGGGCAGCTAACTACGCTGAAAGCGGAGGTCGGCGAGAGCAAGGGGACGGGTGTGAATCTGGGCCAGATCGACATGATCGACGGCTTCAAGGTGCGCGCTGCCATTGACGAGCACTACATCGGTCGCGTGGGCCGGGGGCAGCGCGGTCAGTTCGACAGCGACGACGAGTCATACAGCTTGGTGATCCGCAAGGTCTATCCAGAGGTAAAGGAGGGCCGCTTTCAGGTCGATCTGGTGTTTGAGGGAGAAGCTCCCGAGGGCATCCGGCGCGGCCAGACCCTGCACATCCGCTTGGAGTTGGGCGATCTGGATGAAGCAGTGCAAGTGGCGCGGGGCGGATTTTATCAGGCGACTGGGGGCCACTGGGCCTATGTGCTCGACGCGGCTGGCGACCGGGCCACGCGGCGCTCTATCGCCCTGGGCCGCCAGAATCCCCGGGTGTACGAAGTGCTGGAGGGGCTTGAGCCGGGAGAGCAGGTGATTACTTCGAGCTATGAGACTTTTGGCGAAGACATGGACGTGTTGGTGTTGCGCTAGCAACGCCCTAACCAAGGAGAAAAAATCATGACTGAGCAGACAGCGAACGCTGAAAACGGCCGCGCGCCTGTGATCCGCACCGTCGGGCTGCGCAAGCTATACACGACCGAGGAAGTCGAGACGACTGCCTTGGACAACGTCAACCTCGAAATCGCCGAAGGCGAATTTGCCGCCATCATGGGGCCGTCGGGCTGTGGCAAGTCAACGCTGCTCAACCTGCTCGGCTTGCTCGACAATCCGACCGAGGGGGAGTACTGGCTGTTGGACGAGGAGGTAGCGACCTACTCGGAGCGCCTGCGGGCGAATCTGCGCAAGGGGACGATCGGCTTTGTCTTTCAGTCGTTCAACTTGATCAACGAATTGACCGTCCACGAGAACGTCGAGCTGCCCCTGCTCTACATGGGTATGCCGGCTACGGAGCGCAAGCAACGAGTGCGGTCGATCCTCGACCACATGCAGATCACCCACCGCGAGAAGCACTTCCCGCTCCAGCTTTCCGGCGGTCAGCAGCAGCGCGTGGCTGTGGCGCGGGCCTTGGTCGCGGAGCCGAAGCTGGTGTTGGCGGATGAGCCGACCGGCAATCTCGACTCGCGCCACGGCGACGAGGTCATGGAGATGCTCACCGAGATGAACCGCAACGGCACGACCGTGGTGATGGTGACGCACTCGCCGGCCTACGCCGACTTTGCGCACCGGATCATCCATCTGTTCGACGGCCGGATCGTGAGCGAGAACATCGAGCGGGACCAGGAAGCGTCGTGAGTGACGGACTAGGGCGATAAGCGGCGCACTGAGTAACCAAGACGCGGAGGCACATCATGATCGAAATGCACGACATCGAAAAGTACCACCAATCCGGTCCTCGCAAGACCTACGTGTTGCGCTACGTCCACCTGAACGTCGCCGAGGGCGAGTTCGTGTCGATTATGGGGCCGAGCGGCGCGGGCAAATCGACGCTGTTGCACATCATGGGGATGCTCGATGAGCCGACGGCTGGGTCGTATCGGTTTCTCGGCGCAGAGGTGGGCGGAATGGGGGAGAAGGAGCGCACTGAGATCCATCGGCAGCACATTGGTTTTGTCTTCCAAGCCTATCACCTGATCGACGAGCAGACGGTGTACGAAAACTTGGAGATGCCGCTGCTCTACCAAAAGGTGAAAGGCTCCGAGCGCAAGGCGCGGGTGAGCGAGTTGCTCGACCGCTTCCAGATGGTGGCCAAAAAGGACCTATTCCCGCACCAGCTTTCCGGCGGCGAGCAGCAGCGCGTCGGCGTGGCCCGCGCCCTGATTGGTCAGCCGACGCTGATCCTCGCCGACGAGCCTACGGGCAACCTCAACTCCAAGCAGGGGGAAGAGGTGATGGACATGCTGCGGGAGCTGAACGACGAGGGCACGACGATTGTGCAGGTGACGCATTCGGAGAAGAACGCTGGCTACGGTAGCCGGGTAGTGCATCTGTTGGACGGCAAGATAGAGCAAGAGGGAAGGTACTAACCAAGAGGGAGGTACTAACCATGCTACGCAATAACCTGATCGTCGCTTGGCGCAATCTGCGCCGCTATCGGCTGTACACCGTGATCAACGTGGGTGGGCTGGCCGTGGCCTTCGCGGTGGCCATCTTCGTCGGTCTGCACATGTATAGTGCGTTGACGTGGGACCGATTCCACGCCAATGGCGAGCAGATCTACCAAGTCTGCATGACACATCCGGCCGGAAAAGGGCGGGCCCATACGTCGATGCCGGGAGACCTCGGCCCGGAGATGGTGGCTACACTCCCCGCTGTGCTGCGCTCGGTTCGTACGGACGATACGTCCGGGCTGTTGAGCTACGGAGATCAAGTGACCGAGGCGAGGGGACGGTTCGCCGACCCTAACTTCTTTGATCTGTTTAGCTTCCCGCTGATCGCGGGCAATCCGGGCACGGCCCTCGACGCGCCGAACTCGATCGTGCTGTCGCAGCGGCTGTCGCAGCGGCTGTTCGGCGACGCCGACCCCATGGGCCAGACCCTGCAACTAGGGGACCGCGGTATCAGCGGCGACTTCGTCGTCACCGGAATCGCCGCCGACGTGCCGAACGAGTCCAGTCTGAAGTTCGACTGGGTGACCCCCTTCGTCCAGCGGGAAATCCAGACTGGGGGGCGCGGCGTAGGTGAGACCTACTTACAGATCGCCGATGCCGCAGGCGTGGAGTCGGCCTTGGCCTTCGACTCGGATCGGTACTGAGAGGGTTCTGAACTCCTCATCGTGCCGCTGTTCGACAAGCGGCTAGATCCCCAACTCAGTGCGGGGAGGTCGATGAAGCATACGCTCTACCGCAATGGATTCGTCGCCTGCCTCGTGCTGCTGCTGGCGTGTATCAACTACGCCAACTTGGCCGCGGGCATGTCGCTGACGAGGGCGCACGAAGTCGGTGTGCGCAAGGTGGTCGGTGCCGGACGGGGACAGCTAATGCGCCAGTACTTTGCCGAGTCTATGCTGCTCTGCTTCGTCGCCCTAGCGCTGGCCGTGCTGCTGACGGAGATCTTGCTGCCGGGCCTGAATCGTCTGATGACGATGCCTGGATCGTTCGAAACGCGCCTCGACCTGCAGTACACGCCGTGGACGGTGATGGCCCTAGCCGGGTTCGGCGTGGTCATGGGACTCGTGGCGGGCGCGTACCCAGCGCTGGTGCAGTCGCGGATGCAGCCAGTCGAGATTATGCAGGACAGGCTCCAAGTGCGAGGCCGTGCCGGCCGCGTCTTAGTAGTCGTTCAGTTCGTGGCCTCCACGGTGTTCCTGACCACGGCCCTCATCGTGGCTCGGCAGGTTGATCATTGGGAGTCCCTAGATCAGGGCTACGACCCGCAGCTCGTGGTCTGCATCCCGACGTTTGCGGGCCCCTCGAAAGAGGAAGGCGTACATGAGTCGCAGCGCTTTCTGGAGATTTTCCGCCGAGAGATCCTCCCGCTTTCGGGTGTGCTCGCCGTGTCTGGCTCCAGGGATTTCCCCGGTAGAGTCAGTGACATTCACTACGCGCAGGGACGGCCGGATGCCTCGCTGATTGAGGTAGATCCGCACTTCCTGCACACCCTTGGCCTAGAGGTGGTCGAGGGTGAGGACTTCCCTCCGGACCTGCTGGCCAGTGGTCGCGTAGTGCTCGTCAACCAGCAGATAGCGGCCACGCTAGAGGGACCGGTCGTCGGCTCCCACCTCGAAGACCTCGAAGTCGGATACCGGCCGCGGATTATTGGCGTGGTCTCCGACTTCCAGCACGACAATCCCAGTTCCAGCCGCTTCGTGCCGGAACTCGTGCTCAGCGTCCGACCGGAGCATCGCATTGGGACGGTGCTGGTGCGGGTGCGACCCGAGGGGGTGCCCGAGACGCTCGCCGAGCTGCGCGAGGCTTGGGAACGGCTGGCACCCGGGGTGCCTTTCAGCTATCGCTTTCTCGAAGACCATATCGCCGAGCGCTTCCTTTATGAAGCCATCACCATTAGCCTGCTGCGCTGGGTGACCGGGTTCCTCGTGCTAATCGCCTGTCTCGGCGTCTTCGGCATGGCCTCCCTCGCCGTCAGCCGACGCACCAAGGAGGTGGCCGTGCGCAAAGTCCTCGGTGCCTCGACTGCGAGCGTGGCCGTGCTGCTGTCGGCGCAGTCCACGCGGCTCGTGCTGATCGCCGTGGTCATCGCCATACCCCTGACCTACCAACTCTCGGAGTTTTTACTCCGCAGGGCGTTGTTGCATGAATCCTATCGTAGGTATGGTTTTAGCCTGTTGTTCGTTTGTCAGTTGCTTTTTTCGATCCGCTCCGATTGGGGTTTGCCCAAATGGATCATTCGATTGAGGATGGCACAGCCTATGCGACTTTCG
>JAJDYK010000157.1 GCA_022825185.1 Candidatus Latescibacterota bacterium
CGGGGCCAAGCAGCGCCGATCTACGTGGAAGCCGAAAATCTCGCGGAGGTCGCGGAGGCCCTAGCGGGCGGCCCGGACCGCATTCTGCTCGACAACATGGACGCGCCGACTCTGCATAAGGCCGTGGCACTCATCCGCGCCGCCAATTCCGCCATTGAGATTGAGGCCACTGGCGGTTATACCTTGGCGACCGTGCGCGAGGCCGCTGCCGCTGGTGTGGACTTCATTTCGATCGGTGCTCTGACGCATTCGGCACCGGCGTTGGATTTGAGTATGCTTTTTGAGGAATAGGAGTGATTGGATAATCTAATCGTCCCGCCACTCGCAATAGGGATTGCGCACGAGGTTGGCGTTGTAGTAGCGCGGATCGTCTGATACTTCGACGCCGGCCCAGGGTGGCTTCTCCACAACCTCATCCTGACTGCTCAGCTCGACTTCGGCGAGCACCAAGCCCTCGTTTTCGCCAGAAAATACGTCGATGGTCCAGACCTTGCCCGCCCAAGGCAAGGTGTAGCGCGTCTTTTCAATGTGGGGCCGCTGGCACAGGGTTGCTAGGATGCTCTCGGCGTCTTGGCACGGAATTTCGTATTCGTACTCGCGGCGCGCGATGCCGCTAGTTGCCCCCTTGAGCGTGAGTACCGCTCGCTCGCCTTCAATGCGCACGCGCACCACGCCGCCGTCTTGGATGGGAATGTAGCCCTGCCGGAAGGCGACGCCCGCTAGCTGATCGAGGCAGGAGCGGTCGGCGACGAGGTACTTGCGCTCGATTTCCCAGGACATCGGTTAGGCGGCAGCGGCGCGGTTGAGAGAGTCGATCATCCGATCCTTGTCTTCCGTCTCACAAACTACCGATATGGTCATGGCGTTTGCTCCTCTATGTGCTTGGCCAACCCGCGGGCTAAGTCGCCGCGCAAAACGCCGATTACTTGGGCGTCCTCGCGGCCAAAGCCGTGAGTCAGCCCTTCCATTGGCTGTACTTGAAAGACGCGCGTACCTCCGCGTTCTAAACGAGCCAGTTCGCGCAACGTCCGCTGCGCTAGGTCGCTGCTGGCAAAGACAAAGGCCAGCCCCTTGGCGCGGCGCACGGCCGACAGGCCGACGACCGTGACCCCAGCGCGGCAGCCGATCCCCAAGAGCGCAGACAGTTGCGCCGATGGGTTGAGGCGGGGCAGTTCTTGCTCAGACAAAGGCTGGCTTGATGGGCACTGACCCGCGCGCCGCCGAAATGTTGGCTGCTTCGAGCACGCCGATTACCCGGCCCGCGGATTCGGGAGTAATGACGAGGTCGGCGCGACTCCGCAAATGCGCGAAAACGTTTTCGTAGTACGCGTCCCAATTGGACTCGGCGAAGGGCACCTCTGCGCTCATCTGGCGGCCGTTGATCAGCGTCTTGACGAGGTACTTGCCGCCAACGTCTTCGATCGCGCCTTTCGTGCCCAGCACCCGCCAGCGGGGCCGCGGACTCATCGACAGGTTGGACATGGTCAGGGTGACGGTGCAGCCGCTGTGGAAGCGCAGCGTGTATTCGGAGTGGTCCTCGTTGTCGTATTTTTTCCACGCGGAATTTTTGACTTGATAGCCGCTGACCGAGGTGATTTTTTCCGGGACGATGTTCAAAATCCAGTCCGTAAAATGAGCGCCCCAGTCGTAGATGGCTCCGCCGGAGATTTTGCGGTTGGAGCGCCACCAAGTACCCTGCTCACCATAGCCGTAAAATCCGGCCTCGATGCGGAAAACGCGGCCGATGATTTGCTCTTTGAGGATTAGATCGCGCAGGACTACAAAGTCGCCGTCCCAGCGCCGGTTGTGAAACGTCGAGATCAGGACTTTGTTCTTTTTAGCTGCCGCCTGCATGCGCTTAACTTCGGCGCTGGTAATGGCGAGAGGCTTCTCGCAGACTACGTGGACCCCGGCATTGAGGCACTGCACTGCTAGCTTGGCGTGCGTGTTGTGCGGGGTGATGATCGTCACCAAGTCTAAGTTCGCGTTGCGCAGCATGGTGCCGACGCGGCCATAGGTTTTGATGCCGGGGAAGTCCTCTTCAGCTACTTGACGCCGCTCGGCATCCAGTTCGCAGACCGCGGCCACTTCTACGCCCTCGTTTTTGGCCATGGAGGTCAAGTGCAACTGACCCATGTTGAACGCGCCGCCGTAGCCTATGACACCGACGCGGAAATGCTCTTGTTTTTTTGCTGCCACCGTGTGCTCCTCTGTTAAGGGTTTGAAGCCGCGAATCTGCAAAATGACGCTGTGCGCGTCAATGCGGCGGGTTTGTCTGAGTCATCGTCTTTTGATATGTTGAGCGGAACGAAATCGTCCTCTCCACAATTAAAATCCCATACGACAGATGGAAACAAGACTAACGAGAAAAGACCTCGCCTTCATCGGCGGTTGTGTGCTCATGGCCGCCGTTAGTTTGGCCGTTGGAGTTCACTATTTCTACCGGGCCTTTCCCGAAGCCTCCATCGACTTCCGCGTCACCCGCGACGAGGCCAAGGAGCAGGCGGTCGATTTTATCGCCGCTCGCGGCTTTGATCTGGCCGACTATCGCCACAGTGCCA
>JAJDYK010000090.1 GCA_022825185.1 Candidatus Latescibacterota bacterium
TGGGGGAAAAGAATCGGTTGGGCCTGTTGCAAGTGCGTGTAGCCGGGCAGCACCACGTGGCTGTGCTGCTCGCCCGACGCCAGCAGCACGCCTTGCAGGTGGCGGATCTGCGCTTGGAGCGACGCAATCGCGTCCCGCAGGTAGAGCCGTTCGTCTAAGTTGACTTGATCATTGCGGCTGCGCCCGGTGTGCAGCTTGCCTCCGACCGGCCCGATTAGCTCGGTCAGCCGCTGCTCCACGGCCATGTGGATGTCTTCAAGCGCGTCGGGAAGTGCGCAGTCCGGGGCTGAAAATTCTTCTTGGACCTGCTTTAACCCGGCTTCGATCTGCTCCAGTTCCCCAGCACTGAGAACATCGGCCCGCTGCAGGGCGCGGGCGTAGGCCACGCTGCCGGTAATGTCGGCCTCCAATAGCTTGCGGTCGAAGCCAATCGAGGCGTTGAAGCGCTCCATCAACTCGGCCGGCGCAGATTGAAACCGCCCGCCCCAAGGCGTTTGTACTGCGGCCATCAGACACCTTGGCGCAAAATCTCGTCGAATACATCTACTGCTTCGTCGATGTGATCCTGCTCGACGACCAGCGGCGGCAAAAAGCGCACCACATCGGCTCCGGCCGTGGCCACCAAGATGTCGCGCTGGCGGAAGGCAGCCAGATAGTCGGCGGCCGGCTGGCTGGTGACCGCACCGGCGATCAGCCCTTTGCCGCGCACTTCAGTGATGTGCTCAGGCCAGCGCTGTTGCAGCTTTTGCAGGCGACTGATCAGGTGTTCGCCTTTTTCGCGCACCCCGTCGATAAAACCCGGCTCCAGCAACTTGTCTAAAACCGCGGTCGCCGCGGCACAGGCCACGGGATTGGCACCAAATGTCGCGGCGTGGTCGCCAGCCTCGATGGCATCGGCGACCTTCTGCCGCAAGAGTGCGACGCCGATCGGCAAGCCGCCGCCGAGGGCCTTGGCTAAGGTCATAATATCCGGCTCAACCTCGTATTGTTGATAGGCCCACAGCGAGCCTAAGCGCCCGCACCCCACTTGGATCTCGTCGAAGACCAGTAGCATCTCCCGCTCGTCGCACAGGTGCCTCAGTCCGGTGAGAAACTCCGCTGTCGCGGCGTGGATTCCCCCCTCGGCCTGCAACGGCTCGACCAAAATCGCGCAGGTCTGATCCGTAACCAGCGCCTCCACCGAGGCCAAATCGTTGAATTGGGCGAAGTCAATGCCCGGCAGCAGAGGCTCAAACCCCTTGTGGTACTTGGGCTGGCCAGTCGTCGAGATGGAGCCATAGGTTCGCCCGTGAAAGGAATTTTCAAAGGCAATGAGGCGATTTTTGGGCGAGTCGTGGGTGGTGTTGCCCCACTTGCGGCAGAACTTGAGCGACGCCTCCCACGCCTCGGTGCCGCTGTTGCAGAAGAACACCCGGTCGGCAAATGAGTGCTCAACCAGCCGCTTTGCCACCTCGACCGAGGGGATTGTGTGGTAGAGATTGGACACGTGCATCAACTTGGCGGCCTGTGCCTCAATGGCCTTGAGCACCTCGTAGTCGCCGTAGCCCAACGCGTTGACCGCTAAGCCGCTAACAAAATCGAGGTAGCGGTTGCCGTCCGTATCGAATAGATAGACCCCATTGCCCCGCTCTAGGACGAATTCGGGCCGACCGTAGGTCTGTAAAATGTATTGCGCTTCGCCCTTGATAATATCTTCGGTTTTCATGGTTTCTCCGCCGTCCTACTGGACAATTTGGGTGCCAATGCCCTGTCGGGTGTAAAACTCGAGCAACATCGCATGCGGCACGCGCCCGTCGATAACGTGAGTTTTGCGCACGCCAGCTTTGACGGATTTGATACAGGCTTCGACTTTGGGAATCATCCCACCGCTAATCACGCCTTGGTCAATTAGCTTGCCCACCTCAGAGACGCGCACAGTTGACAGCAGGGACGCGTCGTCTGCGAGATCGCGCATGATGCCCTGCACATCCGTCAAAAAGACCAACTTTTCGGCGTGCAGAGCCGCGGCGATTTCCCCGGCCGCCGTATCGGCATTGACGTTAAAGCTCTCGCCTTCCGGGCCGCGACCAATCGGTGCAACCACCGGGATCATGCCCTTGGCTATCAAGTCCAACAAAGGCACAGTATCCACGTGCTGGACATCGCCGACATAGCCGATGTCCAAGGGACCATCATCGGTTTGGAGCCAGTGCTTGCGCACCTGCATGATGCCAGCGTCCTTGGCCGAGACCCCCACGGCCCGCCCGTCTAGCGCGCCAATCTCGCGGACGATCCGCGCGTTGACCTCGCCAAAGAGCACATCTTCGACCACCTTCATCGTGGCTGCGTCTGTCACCCGCAACCCAGCTACGCGCTGGCTTTCAATGCCCAACTCATGCAGGCGGCGGGTGATGGCCGGGCCGCCACCGTGGACCACGACCGGACAAATGCCGACCGCCTGCATGAAAACGATGTCCTTATATACGGTATCCCCGCTGCCCATGGTGCTGCCACCGTATTTGACGACCATCACTTTGCCGCGAAATTCCTGTAGGTACGGCAGGGCTTCGATCAGGGTCTCGGCTTTGCTGATTTGGACCTGCAAGTCCTGCAAAACCTCGGCGTTCATCAATCCTCCTCGCCGCACACTGCGTCAATTTTATCGACTAACTTCGCCGCATCTTGTTCGGAACGAGTGACGATAAAGATCGTGTTTTCGCCGGCCAGCGTGCCCGCGACCTCGGCCCAACTCATGCGATCAATGGCCTCACAGACGCTTTGGGCGTGCCCCGACGCAGTCCGCACCAGAACCATGTTGATTACCTGTTCGGTCTGGACCAAGAAGTCCTGCAACTCTCGCTCTAGGATATGCTGGTCGCGCAGCGTAGCCCCGGCTTCGGGCAGCGTATAGCGAAATCCCCCATTGGCCTGCGGCACTCGCACCACGCCTATTTCTCGCAAGTCTTTCGATAAGGTTGACTGGCTGACATCGATACCTTGTTGCTGGAGGACTTCGGCCAATTTTTCGTGCGTATCAATGGACCTTCTGTAGAGCAGTTCCCGTATGCGGGTCTGCCGCGTCTGTTTATTTCTCATAATTTTTATTATTTAATTGAAATAAAAATTTCAAAGTAGAGTACCCCTGAGACCGTGTCAAGCAAAACGCCGCCGCGCTACGCTCAGCCCGAGGCCATCTGCTCTTGTAGGCGCAGCTTGAGTTGCCGGCGGTCCAACCCCCGCCAAAAGACCCCACCAACGGCCAGCGAAATAGTGCTGTTCTCCTCGGAGACGACGATAACTACCGCATCCGATTCCTGCGATAGCCCCAAGGCCGCCCGATGGCGGGTTCCCAGCCGCTGGTCTTCGACCTCTTCAGCCAGCGGCAAGGTGCAGCGGGCCGCCACCAATCGCTCGCCTTGGATGACGACGGCCCGGTCGTGCAGCGGAGCCCGCGGGCTGAAGATCGTGGTTAGCAAATCGTCCGACACTTCCGAATTTAGGGGTACCCCAGTCTCAATGACCGGTCTGATCTGGACTTGGCGCACCAGCACGATCAGCGCCCCGTACCCCAAGTCGGCCAAGCGCCCCACTCCACTGACGACCTCGTCGATGACCCGTGACGGTTCGGCCTTGTAAAACCAACGGAACGCCGGAGTCTGTCCCAAGACTTGTAGGAGTCGCCGCAGTTCGGGCTGGAAGAGGATGACCAGCAGGATCAGCAAGATGGAGCGCGCCTGCTCTAAAAGCCAAGACAGGGCGTTCATCTTGAGCCAAGGTGCGGCCAAGGCCACGATCACCATGAGCAGTAGCCCGGCGACCATGTGCGCCGCTCGGGTTTCTTTGATCAGGGAGAGCAAGCGAAAAAAGATAAAGCCCACCAGTAGGATATCCACCACAGAGGTCAGGGAGACCGGCAGGAAACCGAAGAGGTGGAACAGGACCGGGTCTTTCAGCACAGGGCTTGGCTCCGCACGGCCTCGACTAAGCGGACGGCCCGCAGCGTCGCGACCACATCGTGGACTCGCAGCACGTGGACGCCCGCCCTAGCCGCTAGAGCCGCCGCCGCCAAGCTGCCCTCCAAGCTCTCGGCAGCCGAGAGCCCGAGCGGCTTCCAGATAAAGGATTTACGCGAAGCACCCACTACCAATGGGCACTCTAAGCCCAAGAAGTGCTCTAACATCCCCAACAAAGTGAGGTTGCCCTCCGGCGACTTGCCAAACCCCAAACCCGGATCCACGGCCACGCGCTCGACGCCTTGGGCATGGGCAACGCATACGCGCTCTTGTAGAAAGGCGTACACCGTCCCGAGCAAGTCGTCGTAGTGGGTATTCTGCTGCATGGTAGCCGCCGTGCCCCGACGGTGCATCAGTATCACGGGGGCGCTAGCCTGTGCGGCGACCTCGGCCATAGCCGGATCGTGCCGCAGGGCACTAATGTCGTTGATGATATCGGCCCCCGCCTCAAGGGCCCTCCGTGCCACCTCGGCCTTGACCGTGTCAATCGAGATGGGCACATCGCTCTGGTGGCGAAGGCCTTTAACGACCGGAAGAACCCGGGCGCACTCCTCGGCGACCGAGACCTCCTCAGCGACCCCGTACATCGGCGGTCGCGACGATTCACCGCCAATATCGACAATCGCCGCCCCTTCCTCCACCATCGCCAAGCCGCGCTCCACCGCAGCGCTTGGCTCGCTATAGCAACCCCCGTCGTAAAACGAATCGGGCGTCGCATTGAGGACGCCCATGATCTGTACTTGGTCGCCAAAGTGGAGAGTGCGACTTCCCAACTCCCAAATCACGCCTCATCCTCGTCGCTCAAGGTGCGCACTGGTTTGCGGGCGAGAGGCTCTCCGGCCAATACTTGGTCGATCTCCGCATCGTCGAGGACTTCGTACGCGAGGAGGGCGCGGGCCAAAGAGTGCAGCTTGTCCTCCTTTTCCCCGAGGATGCGCAGCGCCGTTTCCTCGGCCTCCACCACCAGCTTGCGGATCTCGCGATCGACGGCTTGGGCCGTCTCCTCACTCAAGTGGCGGTTGCGGGTGAATTCCTTGCCGAGGAAGACCTCGTCGTCGCCGCCGCCCAACGAGAGGGGGCCAAGCTCTTCGTTCATACCCCACTCGCAGACCATCGAACGAGCCAAGCGCGTCACTTGCTGGTAGTCGCCTTGGGCCCCGGTCGAGCGCTCGGCAAAGATCAATTTCTCAGCGGCGCAACCGCCCAGCGCCGTGGCCAAGTGCGCCTTGAGCCGCGTCTCAGTCAGCGAACGCCGCTCGTCAGCCAGAAAGGAAACCATCCCCATGGCCTGCCCGCGCGGGATGATGGTGGCCTTGCCAATGGCCGGACCGCCTTTGAGGCTCTTGGCGACCAAGGCGTGACCCGCTTCGTGGTAGGCCGAAAGCCGCTGATCCTCCTCGGTCAAGACCATGCTACGGCGCTCGGCCCCGAGCATTACCTTGTCTTTGGCCGCCTCAAAGTCGCCCATGTCAACGGTCTTGCGATCGCGCCGCGAGGCCAGCAAGGCCGCTTCGTTGACCAAGTTTTCCAAGTCGGCTCCAGAAAGTCCGGGCGTGCCCTGCGCGACCTTTTGCAAATCGACGTCCGGATCCAGCGGCACCTTGCGCACGTGAACCTTGAGCACGCCCTCCCGACCCCTGACATCGGGCAAATCAACCACCACCCGGCGGTCGAAGCGACCGGGCCGCAACAGCGCCGGGTCGAGCACATCGGGGCGGTTGGTCGCGGCGATGAGAATGACGCCATCATTAGACTCAAAGCCGTCCATTTCCACTAGAAGCTGATTGAGGGTTTGCTCGCGCTCGTCGTGGCCGCCGCCAATACCCGCGCCCCGGTGGCGGCCCACTGCGTCGATCTCATCGACGAAGATCAGGCACGGAGCATTGGCCTTGCCCTGCTCAAAAAGATCGCGCACGCGCGAAGCTCCAACGCCGACGAACATCTCGACAAAGTCCGAGCCGCTAATCGAAAAGAAGGGCACGCCTGCTTCGCCGGCCACTGCGCGCGCCAAGTGCGTCTTGCCCGTGCCCGGTGGCCCGACCATCAAGACGCCCTTGGGAATCCGTCCGCCGAGGCGCTGGAACCGATGGGGATCCTTGAGAAACTCAATGATTTCCTCCAACTCCTTCTTGGCCTCGTCGGCTCCGGCCACATCGGCAAAGGTCGCCTTGTGCTTGTCTTCCATTAGGAGCTTGGCCCGGCTCTTGCCAAAGGAAAACAACCCGCGCGCACCGCCCTGCATCTGCCGCAGCATGAATATCCAGAAGGCGATAAACAGCAGCCACGGCAAAAAGCTGAAGAGGAAATTGTACCAGCGAAAGGGTTCTTCCTCAAAGCGAAAATCGACCCCTTTTTCCTCCCACTCGCGCTTGGTCTCCGAGTCTATTGGCCCCAAGTTGACCACAAAGTGGGTCCCGTCGTGCAAGACGCCCTTGAACTCGCGCTCGCCGACGATGACGGCCTCGGCGATGCGTTCCTGCTCCAAGTATTGGCGGTATTCTTTATAAGAGACGAGACGAGGATCGGAGGGTTTGCTGCTAAAGAACTTGGCGGTGAAGATCATCACCAACACGAAGAATAGCCAAAACGCTTGGGTCCGCGAGGGGCGACGCCAGCGGCGCGGTCGGTCTTCGCCGTCGCCCTGCTGGCGATCCGTCTCGGGGTCGCCCCTAAAGCGCGTGGGGCGCTCTTCCTCGGCCTGCTTTTTTCGTCCCTCCATGATAGCTGCTCTAGGTCAATCGCCGTCCCAATGCCTCAATGTACACAAGGCGATGCGGCGCGTAGTGGATTGTATTCTGAAGGCATGACTAGAACGCAGGGGCGCGACCCAGGCTATTTCCTCTCCCCGGGTCAGCACTAACACTTCGTCGCGTGAGATTTTCGGCCACTTGGCGTCGATGAGAAAGTCGCTCAGTTTTTTGTGCCCTTCCATGCCCAGCGGCTGGAAGCGATCGCCCGGCCGCAGGCTGCGCACTTGCACCCGAGCGCCGAGGCGATCCGCGTCTAAAGCCGCCCGCGTGCCTCCTAGCTGAGACTTATCAAAGTGCTCCGGGGAGACGATTTGAACGCGGATTTTCACGCCGTGCTCTCTCAGCACGAGCGTACCTGGTATATCGAAGCAGCGCGCGACCGGCGACCGCTGACCGCGACGCAAGATATAACGCGTGCCACAACCCTGCCCCC
>JAJDYK010000014.1 GCA_022825185.1 Candidatus Latescibacterota bacterium
TGTCGTTCGATCTACGGTTGAGTCGTGCATGACAATTAGATGGTCATCCTTTGTCATGTGGAGATCTAACTCAATCTCATCAACGCCAATTTCCAACGCCTTCTGAAAGGCGATCAACGTATTTTCGGGATAGTTTCCCGATGCACCCCGATGAGCAACATTAACAACCATTTTTTATACCTCTTGAAGTTACTAGGCGGGCCTGCGATGGCAGCACCATTGCAATGGCAGCCGTATTCTCGTCGAGCGCCATGAAATTACGGCGTGCTGCGGTACGACACCACCACAAACGCCGCCCCCGTAGGCGAATGCCGAGGGTTTTCGTACACAGTCACCAGCGAACCGGCCGCCACATCCGTTGCGCTCTGAGTGCGTCCCGAAGGCCAGCGCACGCGCACCGCATCCGCTCGTTGATGTGCGCCTAAGCCGACGAGCAAGGTCGCGCTGTTTTGGGCCGAAAAGCCCTCGCCGGCCCGGTGCTCGCGCAGCAGCGTCCTCCCGCCAACATCCACTTGCACTTGCACGCCATACCCATCGCGCACGCTCCATTCGCGCGAAATCTCGTCGCGGTCGTTACCCCCCACAAACCGCAACGCGAGGATATGCCCCGCCTTGCTGCGGTTGGCAAACAACTCGCAGAGCGGCTCGTTGGCATTGACGACAGCCAAATCAACGCGACCATCGCGGTCAAAGTCCAAGGTAGCGAAGGCGCGGCCATCCGCAGGTGAATCCGCCGCTGACAGCCCCGACACATCGATAAAGTCGCGGCCTTCCACATTGAGAAAGAAGCGGTTGCGCTGGTACCCGCTGAGCGAGGCCCCAGCGTCGAGCCGCGCTCCCACGTTGTACGCCCCATCCGTCCGGCCATGACGCACGACCGTGCGCCAAAACAGACTTCAGGTATCCTCGGGGAGCGCGACTTCGGACGGCGGAGTGTAGTAGCCACTGAGGACGTAGATATCGAGGTCACCGTCGTTGTCAAAGTCCAAAAACTGGCCGCCCCAGCCCCAGCCGCCGTCCTCCACCGGAGAGTCTGCAATGAGGTTGAAACCCGCGCTACCGTTCTTGAGAAGGGAGTTCCCCCGGGCCAACGGCGCGAATGCAGAACCAGCGGCTTCCGTGATGCGGCGACCAGCGCTACTGTGCATGTTGGTCACGTACAGGTCTTGGCGGCCATCCCCATCGTAATCGGCCCAACTCGCGCCCATGCCAAAGCCCGGATCCGCAGCCCCGCTCTCCGCAGTGACATCGACGAGGGCACCGCCGTCATTGCGGAGCAAGTTGTTAGCGGCAAAGTCATTGGCGAGGTAGAGATCCGGATCGCCGTCGCGGTCGTAGTCGGCCCAAGTCGCTTGTAACGTATTGCGCCACACGGCGGCGGTTGCAGCAAAGCGACCGTCGCCAAGATTGCGCAACAGAACGTTGGGCGGCCCAGGCGCGTCGTGGATGAGGTGGCCGATGCGGTCGCGGCTCAGGCTGTAGAGCGCACGAGCGTGGTCCGCAGGCAGGAAGTCGGCCAACAGCGCACCTCCCCAAGAGTCAGCTTGGGGCGTGGAGGGAGCCGCGGCGAGCAACATCCGCGCGGCATACGTGGAAAAGTACACATCGAGCAGGCCGTCGCCGTCGTAATCGGCCGCTGAGATCGAGGCCACGAGGAACGGCAAGACGCCATCTCCCAAGTCGCGGGTGGCGAAGCGCCCATCCTCGTTGACCATGTAAAGGCTCGGCGCAAGTGTGCGGCCGAGGAAGACATCCGGGTCGCCGTCGTTGTCAAAATCGGCAAAGAGCGCAGCGGCCGTATGGTGCTCCACATTGAGGCCGTATTGATCTGCTCGCTCGGTGAACGTGCCGTCGCCGCCATTGTGCAACAGCATGTTCCGACCCCTGCGCACAGCAATGTACAGGTCGTCGTACCCATCGGCGTCGATATCCACGACGCTGATGCCGGGATGGCGGTCAAAGGCTTGTCGGGTGAAATAGCGATGCGGCGCGACAAACGCAGAGTCGCTAAACGACTGACGCACCAATGCGGCGTGACGCGAAAACCTAGCCCGGGCGTGGTCCTCGTCGCGCGGGAGCACTTCGTAGAGGACTTCGGCAAACAGCGCGTGCTCCCGCGTGAGCATCTCCAGCGATTCAGTCTCCCAGCGTCGAATCCGCCAAGCAGCATCTTCCTCCTGCTGCCATTCGATCACCAACCGAGCCAGTATTTGCGCGCGCTCCCCGTCTTGTGTCTGCGCCGAGGCGTCAAAGCGCAAGCGGGCTTGGTATATCGTCTCTTCCGCGTCGAGAAAATGCCCGGTCTCAATGTGGAAAGCCGCATAGTCGAAGAAATGTACCGCAGCCAAGAGCGAATTCCACAGTTGAATGTCTGAACCACGGAACTGCTCAGCAGGTGCAATCCTCCAATGCCGGCGCTTAATGCCCAGCGCCGGGACAACTTCGGTTGCCTCCCCCGTCTGCCCCACATCCGCAACATCAACCGCGTCGGCAAAAAGCGCGCGAGCCGGTGCCGCGGGCAGTTGCCCTTGGTACATCCCCAAGGCGAGCAGCGGCAGGACATCGCCACTCAGATGCTGCTGCACCGCTTCGCTGCGATCAATCTTCGCCAAGAGCCGGTTGCGTTCCTGCACCTTTTGCAGTGAGCGCGCCGTACCGTATCCCCCGAGAACGGCAAGCGAGCCAAAGAGGAAAGCGACGAGCGCAATGGGAATCAGCGGCAGCCGAGGACATCGCCAAACGAGCCAACCGCCGCCAAAGAGCAAGGCGATCTGAAGGACGATGATACCCTCGGTGCCCAGCGGATGCGCCGGAAAAAAATGTGCGAGCCCCAGCGGATTGAAGGCCAAACCACCCAGCAGCAGGGCCACACCGGCAAGGCGCACAGCGGCGCGTGGGCGATTGGGTTGCCATTCAGTCATTGGTCTCATGGTCGCGTCTGGTGAATCCGAAGCTGACGACGAGTAAGTATCGAAAGATGGACACGTCTTCTCTACAGGCCTCGCCTAGTCAAGGCCAATCGATACGAGGCGGATTTGCCCCATTGAGTGCAATTTTTGTCACGGCAAGACAGCATAGTATATTAGACGCCGAATGGCAGCTTGTTACAACAAAGGAGGTGTCCCCTGTTCGCTGAAATCGCCCGCCACGCCCTCGATCGGGTGCCCTTGTCCATCATCTTCGACGATTCCACGGTGCTGGTCAACCTCAACTATTTCTTCCTCCGCGACCGCACCATCGCCGAGGGCCGTCCCCAGCGCTGGGAGGATGTGCCGGTGGTCCATCCTACATCCTTTACCCGCGAATTCGCCGAGTGGTGCCTAGCAAGCGGCGTCCGGGGCAAATTCTCAGTGGTGCCCTGCCCAGCGGCCCTAGGGCGCATCGACGAGGGGCTGCCTCTCTTCAGCAAAGCCCAGCAAGACGAATGGCTGGCCATGTGCCGCGAGGTCATCGTCCCCGCCTTCGACATCACGCCCGAGATGCTCACCCACACGTTTGTGCTAGACCCCAAAACCTTGCAGCCGCTCCCCTCTAGAATATGGGAGCAATACGATTGGGCCGCGCTGCCCGAAGACCAAGAGGAATTGGTTACCGAGTACATCGCCCAAGCCTGTCGCATTCTAGTCGCCGTGGGCCTGACGCCCCAAGGCGTAACCTCACCGGGCGGTTTCGGCGGCCGCACCCTGCCCTTTTACGCGCGCTGTGCTGGCGAGGCCGTGCGCCAAGTCACAGGCAACCCCCTGCCCTACTTTTTCCAGCGGGTCTCCAAGGACGACACGGTAGATACGCCCGTGTGGTACCCCGACCGCCAAACCGGCCAAGCCACTGGCGAAATCATCGCCTCCACCGGCGACTGGACCGGCAGTTGGACCGGGTATGGCGAGGTCGATGCCAACAAGTACATCACTCCCGATTTAGAGGGCGGTCGCCTACCAGCCCTCATCGACGCGGGCGAACCGGCTGTACTCATCAGCCATTGGCAGGGATTCTATGGACTACACGATGAGGACCGGCGCGGCTTTAACGCCTTCAAAAAAGTGGTGAGCCGCCTCGCCGAGCGCGACCCCAGAGGAGAGCGCACCCAATGGCGCACCTGTAGCCAAATCACCACCTATGCCTGCGCCCGCACAATGGCCGAGATCGCAGTCGAAGGAAACATCATCCGCCTCGACCTGCCGGTGCAGACCCCTGACCTGACTCTGCGCCTAACGGAGGGAGAGGTGCGCTCAGTCCGGGTAGATGGCCGCCCATTGACGCGAGCTGCGAACCGCGCCGCCTTCAAAAGCGACACTTTCCTGCTAGAGGACGGAGCCGCTTTAGTCGCCTTTGACCCGGCCCAACGCCGAGTGCTAGTAGAAGTGGAATAACCAACTTAACACGGAGACTGTAACCATGAACTCACGCCCCCAAGTACTCATCGCCTGCAACAAGCACGTGCGCGAGCAGTACCTCGCCGCGACCGACTTTAAACGCCTCGAAGCCTTCGCCGACTGGGACTGGTTCGAATGCGAAGGCGGCGGCATTTACGACACCAACGCAGACCCCGAGATCGCCCAAGCGTTGGGCGAGCGGCTAGGTAGTTACGACGGCTTGGTCGTCTGCCACGGCTGCCCCACGATCGATGCCGCAATCTTAGATCAAGCCCCCGGCTTAAAAATCATCGGCGAACTGGAAGGCGATCGCTTTGCCAGCCGCATCGACGTCGAGGCCGCTTGGGCACGAGGCGTCTGCACGGTCGATACGACCAACGGCTCGTCGTATCCAGTGTCCGAGTGGGCCTTGGCGCTCATCCTCATATCCCTGCGCAACGCCGGTGCCCAATTCCGCCGCCTCATCGCCGGCGACGTGAGCTCTCGTCCACAAAGCGACTTTGGCTTCATCCACGGCGATCTGACCGGCAAGCGCGTCGGCCTGATCGGCTGCGGGCACATTGGCCGACGACTAATCCAGTTTTTGCGCCCCTTCCAGACCGAAGTGTGGGTGTATGATCCCTATCTGGCGCGGGAGATGGCCGACGCCGTCGGCTTCCTCAAGACCTCACTGGACAACGTGATGTCCCAGTGCGACGCCATCGTCTGCCTAGCCCCACACACCCCGCGCACCGAGCGCATGATTGGCCAACGAGAGCTAGACCTGATCCAGCCGGGCGCAGTGTTCGTCAATGTGTCGCGGGGCAAAATAGTGGATTCAAATGCGCTAGTGAAACGGCTCAAGCGGGGCGACATCGTCGCCGGTTTAGACGTGTTCGACCCGGATGTGGGCGAGGACAACGCCTATGGCGACAAGGAGATCCTCCGCCTCGAAAACGTCTTCGTCACCCCCCACATCGCCGGCGTAACCGAGCAGAGCTATCCGCGCTTTTTTACGCTAATGGTCGATGAGCTCGACCGCTTCTTCCACGGGCACGAGACCCTCTTCGACCTGACGCCGCGCTCCATCGCCAACCGCCGAGGCAGCGAGCTGGCCGAATAGGGCCGAGGAGGAGTTGAACCGTGAATCTAATCGCCCCGACGACAACGGTACAAGTACCGGATTGGGTCGCGTACCCAGATCGCGACTGGGTGCAAATCACGCCCGCCGAAGCCGGTCTCGATGCGCGGAAATTCGCCGCCTGGCTGGACAACCTCGATGTCAGAGGGGCCAGCTTTGGCGGCGAGGACCACAGCAGCAACCAGTACGGCACTGTGCTCACGCGCGGCGGATACCTAGTACACGCTTGGGGCGACCCCCACTATCGGCATCAGACGGCCTCGGTCGGCAAGGCCCTGACGTGGGTGGCGCTGGGCGCGGCCGTTGGCGACGGCCTCCTCGACCCAGACGAGCCGATCCACCAAACGTGGACCGGAGCCGGGCAACTGTCGCACGAGCACAAGCACCTCGATTGCGGCCACCACCAAAAACTCACCTGGCGCCACTTGGTCGGGCGGCGCGATGAGAGCCTGCACTGGGGCGGCTTTCCCTTTGAAATCGGCAACCGCTGGCGGGAGCAGCGCACGGGTCTCGAAGAGCGGGACGCAGTCCCCGGCATCCCCACATGGGCCAATTGGACGGGCGATCCCTTCTACGACTGCTACGCCCATGCCGAACCGGGCACCCAGGGGCTGTATAGCAGCGCCGGCTTCTGGCGGTTGGGCCAGGCACTGACCTACGTTTGGGGACGCGACCTCAAAGACGTGGTCCAAGAGCGCCTGTTCGACGCCATTGGCATCCCGTACGAGCGCTGGGACTGGCTCGCTGGCGGCCAAGTGAAAGAGCGGAAATACCTCTATCCCACCATTCCAGACGCGTACACCTACCTCGATCCACCCTACGAGATCGGCGGCCAAGTCGTGCGCAGCGGCCCGGGTTGGGTAGTCATCAGCGCCTCGGATCTGGCGCGCTTCGGCCACCTCAATGCCACCCGAGGTATATGGAAGGGTGAGCGCGTCATCAACGACGCTTGGCTGCGCGGCCACGGCGGGGGCAATAAGAGCGGAGCCAGCGGCGAGTGCGAGCACTTCACGGCCATAGGCGTGGTGACGACAATCGGCCTACCCGAGTACAATCACGGAGTCGAGACCAAGAGCATCCTCCCCGACGACTTCTTCGTCGCAGAGGTCCAGCCGAGTTCCCAGAGGAGCTAACGGGAAACCTCAGCGGGAGGAATCGAGGCAGTAGAGCGCGAAGTCCTCGACGATAAACGAGACATCGCGCAATTGCGACGGCAGCAAATGGCTGCGCAACATGCACTCGGCATCGGCGTAGTACTCGGGATAACCACAGCGCCCCAAGATGAGCGCGGTCTCAATAATATCGCCGGTATTGTTGGCCTCGCCCCGGCGACAGAGCGTGGGTCTGTGCTTGGTTCGCCGAACCCATATTCACAACCGACGCACGGCCTACAAGGCTTCCTGATCGAAATAGCCTTCGTCAATTCGCTTAATCTCATGCTGAATTCTAGTACGCACGCCGATACTATGCACGACCATCAGACGCGCCAGTTCTTCCCCGTCAATCAAAACGATGCGCTTTGGACTCCGTGCCACATAGTCCTTGGCGGCGCTCGTGAAGCCTGACGTGGTGACAAATACGCCCTTGGTCGTGCCCGCCGCGTCAATCGCACCAGCAAAATTGCGTAACTCGCCCTCGCCCACTGTATTACCGTCGGCATACCTCTTCGCTTGGACATAAACTTCGTCTAGACCTAGCGCGTCCTCCCGGATCGTACCGTCAATCCCACCGTCACCCGACCGTCCGGTCACTCGACCTCTCTCAGCATCGCCACCGCCATAGCCCATCGCGATCAACAGATCCACCACCACTTGTTCAAAAAATGCTGGCGGAGCTTCGCGTACCCGATCCAGAACATCGGCCTCCAACTCATTGCGTAGTTGCCGAACAATCCGGTCCAACTCTTCCTCCGGCGTGTCGGCCGAATCATCCGGTGGCATGGGTGTAGTATCTCCACTCGACGGCGAGGTATTCTTGCTGGTCCGCCATGTAACATAGGCCGGATAGTTGCGGAGGTAATTAATGTTGATGTGAGGAGGCGCGTCGGCCAGCAGGCTCGCGCCTTCCTCCGTCAGTCGCCAGACACCGCGCCGCACCCTTTCTGATAGACCGGCGCGTCCAAGATGGAGCAACGCCCAACTCACCCGGTTGACGAACACCGACTGGCGGCCGCTAGGAAGCAACTCCTGCATTTCCTCCGGCGTCAGCCCTTGGGCCTCGGCGATGTGGTTGCGTATTTCAGAGACCGGTTTTTCCTCACCATTGGAAAGTGCCTTGAGAGCCGGAAGCATGAGCGATTGAAAATCAGGAATGGGCATGGATGTTGTCCTTTACTCCATTACGCGCTGTCCGTTGGGACTTCACGCGCTCGACGATCTGGCGGCCTATAGCCCAAGCGAATGGCGTCGCCGATATCAGTAGTATTCACATCGCGCAGTTGCATTCGTCGCGCGCTAAGCCGGTGCCTTCCACTTCTTCAATTGCCTCTTCCACACCCTGTCCAACTCGCGGCGCACCACCTGCACGTCCTTCCAGCGGTCGGGGAACACCGACAAATGGTAGCCGCCGGCAATCTGCTCGGGGCAGGCGAACATTTCCCGGCCCGGCTCGGCCGCTTCCAGCCAGCAGGCCATAACCTGCTCGGCAAATTCCAGCCAATCGACGAATTCGGGAATGATCTTGCCCTTGTGGTCAATAGCCGGAATCATGGCGTGGTGCCCATTGAAGGGCCTGAAGTGAAACTGCTGCGCTAGTTGTATCAAATCGACGCGCTCGGCCAGGCGCTCCCAATAGGGCGGCGACAAATGCTTGATTACCGCCGGATGGGAAAAGTCCCACGTCATTTTCAGCGGCTTCTTCTCCGCCTTCTCGTAACCAGCGGCCAAGGCGTAGGTTTTTTCCGGCGTTTCCGTACACGTATCGCGGTGCATCTCCACGGCCACGTCCATCTCCAAGTCGTCGGCCGCATCCATCAAGCGCCGCGCCACCTCCACAGCCCGCTCGGTGAGCGTGTCGTGGTCGAGCATTTGCACGTTGACGCAGCGCGCTCCCGCCGCCTTAATCTCGCGCAACTTGGGCCTGATCTCGCGGATGCCGCCCAAGTCAGTGGTACAGGCAAAGACCAACCCCGAGGCGGCGACCTCGTCCGGGGTCACCATGAAGACGCGCCCCACAAAGCCGTCGAAACCGGCGTCTTTTATTTTGCTCAGCTTTTTGGCCGCGCTCCACTCGCCCTTCTTGCCGCCGTATCCCATCAGGGAACCGAGGGAGCACATATGATAGATTTTAGGACGCTTGATTTTCGCCATGTTCACCCTCCTTGGAGTGATTGTACTGCTGCGATAGGAGCCGCTAATATATCGCCCAGATTCACGAGGACCAAACCGCGTAGGGGCCGCGCCACATCCCGTATCTGCGTCTATCTGCGTCTATCTGCGGATACCTTGCTCTCAATCAAAAGACGGAAAAAAAGGTCAGATCAGCACCAAAGTTATCCATTGCCACCACCTCGTCACCGCGCAGCCGGGCGCGGATGGAACGAGTTCGATGCCGCAGGACCAACTCTTCTTCGGCCAAAGCAAAGCGGATCTCGATGGGAGTGTCCAAAGGAGGTTGGGCAAAGAACAGGAACCCGCTATCTATGCGCGGCGACGCAGCCCCTTTAACCTCTAAGTCAGACGGCGCAACCCAGCCGGGCAGGCGTACCCACAACGGCCCCGGCTGCTTAACCTCGACGCGCAGGATATCATGCGTATAAGGAGATTCGACGCGCACGGCCTCGGTTTCGTGGTCAAAGAGCAAATTGACCCGATGCCCCGCCGGGCCGCTGCGCACCATCTCCCGGTACACCTCGCACAAAGACGCCACCGCCCCGCCGACAATATCCATATTGAAGCCAACAGTCTCGGCTTCCACCGGCTCGTGGCCGTACGGCGCTGGAAAACCAAAGGCTCCCTGGTGCCGCTGGGCCATGTCGCGCAAGCCGTCCACGCCCTCGGGGTTAGCCGGTTCGTCAATGAAGGAAATATCGCGCAATTGCGACGGCAGCATATGCCCCCGCACAATGCGCTCGGCGTCTTGGAAGTACTCGCTCCAGCCCCAGCGCCCCAAGATCAGGGCAGTCTCGACGATGTCGCCGGTATTGTTGACCTCGCCGCGGTCAGGCGGAGCATCAGGGTTGGTGCTTTCGACGACCCAACCCAACGGGTCGCGCATGGCCCACAGGCCATTATCGTAAAAAGTCTTGACGCGCAGCAGGAGCGCCGCGTCGCCCGTCAGATCGGCCAACTGCGCCAACGACGACATGACGCAAGTGACCGAGTGCGTGTGGTCGCCCAGCAACTCCCGGTCGTGCCCGCCGTCCTCAGTGAAGAACTCACCCGTAGTCTTCTCTGCCAATTCCAAAGCCAACTCCAACGCCGGCCCATAACCCGTAGCCCGATAGTACTTGACCAAAGGCCCCAAGGCCCGGGCTTCCCCCGGAATGAACAGACTCTCCCACGCCTCTAGTCCCAACTCCTGTAGCGCCGGCCGGTCCCAGCCCTTGTCCACGCTCCAATAGCGGCGAAACGCCTCGATACTGGCCTCAGCTAACTGTCGCGTCCGGTCCGAGTCGCGGTATTGCACCAGCGGATAGAGCGCGTGGAAGCCCTCGCGGATATTGTGCGGGATGAAGTTGATCAGCGGACCGCCCAACTCAGCCCGGTTGAGCGGCATGGCGATGGGGCCGCTGTACGAATAGAACGCCGCGGCCGCGTGTTTTTCAATGGCCGCTTCATCTACTTTGACGCCAGCCGCGTCTTCGGCGTTGAGCAAGGCGTTGAGATGGCGGCCGGGCACATGCGCCTCCGAATGCGCGGCGCTGAAGCGCAGTTCGGCTTGGGGGCGCACGTGCGAGCCGAAAAAGGGTATATCGTTGTCGTCGGCATTGAAAACGCTCGACATGGTGCGGCAACCCAATTCGATAGCGCTGCGCACATCCGTGGTATTGACATCTTGTAAACGAGTCATGGTCATCTCCTGTTAAAATTATCGGCCAGTGAGGAACGTTATGCGTGGGTCTTGCATCGAATCGGTTCCTCCTCTTCTATTATTTATCCCTCAGATTGGATCATCCTCATGCACCGACTCAACCTCCACCAATTTAAGACAGTTCTCGCGTTTGCCCTACGACTAACGATGTGTGCTGGCGTCGCCGCGTCGGCACAAGAAGAAGGCGAGGATAACACCATGTCCTGGTCCATGACGCTAAAAGCGATCCGCGTCAGATTTCCAACAGTCGCTCAAGTCTCGACTGATACGCTACAGGTCTGGCTCGACGAATCTCCGCAGCGGAAAAATCTGCTGCTGCTCGACGTGCGAGAACCCGAGGAGTACGCCGTCAGCCATCTGCAGGACGCCCAGCCAGCCCCCTCGAAAGAGGAAGCCCTAAAAGCCCTCCAAGGAGTATCATCGGACCAGCGTATCGTTTTATACTGTTCCGTGGGGTACCGCTCGTCGGGACTTGCCCAATTTCTAATGAAAAAGGGATATACAGAGGTCTATAATCTGGAAGGGTCAATCTTCGCCTGGGCAAACGAGGGGCGATCTGTCTATCGAGGAAAAGAGCGGGTACAGGTCGTCCATCCCTATGATAAAATCTGGGGCAGATTGTTGAAGGAATCGCTGCGCAAACAGTAGCAG
>JAJDYK010000038.1 GCA_022825185.1 Candidatus Latescibacterota bacterium
GGATTGAGGCGGGTGAGGATATGGGAGCACTCGCCGATGAATACACCTTGCGGACGGCAGGCAAGGGTGCGCAGGGCACATTTCACATTCACGCCTTTGAACAATCCTTTTATCCAGAATTGATCGACGTCGTGCGCAGTGCCGAGGTCGGTCGGTTACACGGCCCGCTAGCGGTGACGGCGCAGGCCGCCCAAGTGGTCGGCCCGGAGGCCATGCCTCGGGGCGGCGAGTACTATTCGGTGTTTAAGGTGCTGAAGTCGAATTTCGGCAGCGCCCCCGAGCCTTTTGACACAGCGGCGAAGCGGGCGCGGGCGCTGTTGAAGCGCGCTGAGGAAAGCCGCTTGGCGGATGCGTTTTTGATGGGGCTGCGGCGGGACTACGAAAATAGAATCGTCGTGTATGAAGACCGACTCGAAGCGGTCTTGCCCCAGTAGCCGCATTCTCACCGTAGATAGCTATCTAGGAGGTCTATATGAAAATCACCGATGTTGAAGTCATTCATTTTCGCACCAAAAACCGCGGCCGGAGTGCTGGCTCGCGCTGGGGTTATGGCGTGTGGATTGACAACGAGGAAGTGGAAGGCACTAGTGCGATCACTAGGATTTCCACCGACGAGGGCGTCACAGGGCACATGCTGGGCGGCAGCAAGGCGACTATGGAAGGTGCCATCAAAAACCTGCTAGTCGGCGAAGATCCTCTCAACCGCGAGAAGTTATGGCATTGGATGGATCAGATGTCCACGTTTGGTCACAGCCTCGCCGAACACGAACTCGGCATTGTCGATTGTGCATTGTGGGATTTGGCCGGGCAAAAAGCTGGTATGCCCGTGTACCAATTGTTGGGCGGCACTCGCGACAAGGTCGAAGCATATGCCAGCACGTACCCAAACTTGGGCGGCCCCGAAGTGTATGAAGAATTGGCGCGAGAGTGCGTAGCACGCGGTTATAAAGCCTTCAAAGTTCACGCCAACATCTGCTGGAATCCGCACACGCGGGAGCCAGCGCCGCAACTGCCGGGATTTCCCAAGGAGGATGTGGAAATCTGTCGCGCTGTGCGCGAGGCCGTGGGCGACGATATCGTGCTGATGCTCGATCCATTCGGCGTCTATACCCTAGAGGAATCGCTGTGGGTGGCGCGGGAATTGGAAGAATTGAACTACTACTGGTTGGAACACCCGATGGTCGAGACGCGGGTGGAGTCCTATCGCCGCCTGACGCAGCAGACCTCCATCGCCATCTGTTCCCCGGAACACGTCAAGGGCGGTCCCTTTACGCGGGCCGAGTGGCTGTTGCAGGGGGCCTGCGACATGCTGCGCATTGATGTGAATTACGGCGGCATCACTGGCTGCTGGAAGCTGATCAATTTGTGCCAGCTCTATGGCGTGCAATGTGAAATACACGGGGTGGGTGCACCGCATGTGCATTTGGCCGCGGCCACTCCCGAAGCCACCTGCCGCTATTACGAGCGCGGTCTGTTGCGGCTTGGGCGCGATTACGACGAGAGTCCACCGCATCTCGATCAGATTGTCGATCCCTTGGACGACGAAGGGTGTGTACACGTATCGCAGGAACCGGGACTGGGGATAGCCTACAACTGGGATTATATCGATGACAACCGGATTTGATCGGAGGAATCGGCACATGCAAAAGTGCAGCGCGGTTCTAACTGTTGGCGTGCTGTGGGCACTGTCCGCTGCCGCACTGGAACGGCCGGATACCACCTTCAAAATTTTTCAATTCCCCGCCGATCAGATCCCCCGCGTCGATGGGGATGTATCCGACTGGGGCATGGTTCCTGCTGACTACGCCATCGGCATCGATCAGTTGAAAGACACCGTACACGACAGCCCGATTGATACCACCGATCTAGACGTCACCGTGCGCGTCGGCTGGGTCAAGGGACTAAACCGACTCTACTTCCTCTACGAAGCCTATGACGACTACTGGGATTTCAGCCACCGCGATCTGCACAACGACATTTTGGAGATCGTCGTCGATGGCGATTTGTCCGGCGGTCCTTTGATCCCCCAACTGCGCGAGGATAAGGAGACCAACGGGCTGGAGGGCCTCGACGGCCACTTCAAATTCCACGGCGTCCACGCCCAGAACTACCACGTCTTGACTCCGGCTGATGGCAAGCCCTGGACTATGGTTTGGGGTGCCAATCAGTGGATCTACGAGCTGCCTTGGGCCAATGCAGCGGCGCGCTACGATTTTGCACCGGGCGACAGCGGGCACTACACGCTCGAATTCTGGATCACTCCTTTCGACTACGCCCCGGCCGACGGGCCGGAGCGCGCCGTGGAGTCAAAGCTCGAAGAGGACGCCTTGATCGGCCTGAGTTGGTGCATCCTCGACTACGACGATGTCGAGGTCAAACAGCAGGAGTTCGAGGGCTTTTGGAACCTATCCCACAAGACGACCATGTACGGCAACGCCTCCGACTTGGTCGGCTTCCGGCTGATGCCGCTGGAAAAAGCCTTCCGCGACCCGGTCGAGGCGCAATGGGAATTTACCGTCCTCGATATGGAACGCCGCTTGATCGCGTTCAAGGATTTGTCCTACGGGGATATCCGCTCATGGCGCTGGGATTTCGGCGACGGCAACACCTCGACCGAGCAACACCCCATCCACCAGTACGCAGAGCCTGGGACAACCTATACAGTCACGCTCTACGTCGAAGGCCCCGAGGGGAAGGCGCGGATGTCGAAGGTGTGGGACGTGATCGTCCGCTAAAACGGTCGAACTGAGAGTCCTATGAGGCGACTCTGGCATTGGGGAGGGATCGTCTTTGTACTGGCGCTGAGTCTGCGTTTGGTGCACGTGTTCCAGATGTCGGCGAGTCCGCTTTTTACTATGCCGGCGGTGGACGCGGCCACGTATTCCGAACAGGCGGCCAGCCTAGCCGAGGGCAATTGGTTGGGCCGCGGCCAAGGCCCGTTCTGGCAACCTCCGCTCTATCCTTATTTCCTAGGCGTAATCAAGCTCGCATTTCCAGAATCCTTTTACTACGTATCCCGCTTTGTGCAGGCGCTAATTGGTAGTCTTACCTGCGTGTTGCTGTACTTGGTTGGGCGGCGGCTTTTTGGGGCAGGCGTTGGTTTTATCGGCAGCCTCATTGCGGCGGTGTACGGGCCGCTGATCTATTTTGACGCCAGGCTCTTGCCGGCTGGGTTGGCCGCTTTTTTCACCCTTGTCAGTCTCTGGCTGTTAATGCGTGCGGTCGAGCGGCCGACGAAATCCATTTTTACTTTTACGGCTGCGGGTTTTGCGCTGGGACTGGCGTCGCTTACTGCGGCGATTCTCGCGTCTTTGATTCCGGGCGTGGCTATCTGGCTGATCTATTGGTTGCGGAGAAAGGCCGCGCAGGCAGTCGTTGCTTTTCTATTGGGGGCGATACTGGTGATTGCGCCGGTAACGCTGAGGAATTATACGATCGGTGGGGATTTCGTGACGATCTCCTATAACGGGGGGGTGAATTTCTACCTAGGGAACAACGCGAACGCCAAGGAGACGCTCGCTCTGCGCCCGGGATGGGAATGGGAGGAACTGGTTGCCCTGCCGCTGCGGGAAGGTATCACGCTCCCTTCCGCTAAGTCCCTGTTCTTCTATATGCAGGCCCTTGAGTACATACAGAATGCGCCCTTCGATTACATGGGATTGCTAGCGGCAAAAACCGCCCAGTTCTGGCGCGGCGATGAAATAGAGCGCAATCAGGAAATGTACTATTGGCGCAAGTATTCGAGCGTTCTCGCGGGTACCTTGTGGAAGTGGGGGGTGGCGTTTCCCTTTGGCTTGGTAAGCCCGCTCGCGTTGCTGGGGCTGATAGTGTACATCAGGCGGCAGGGTATTACACTGCCGGTGCTTTTCGTTCTCGGTTATAGCTTCGCAGTCATCTCCTTTTTTGTGACAGCGCGCTATCGTTTGCCAATCATTCCGCTGCTGATTCTGTTCGCCGCGTACGGGGGAAGCTGGGTGTATGCGAGATGGCGGCAACGGCCCTTGCGCCAAGCGCTTTTGCCGATGGCTGTTTTCGCTCTCTTGGTGTTGTTGGTGAATTGGGATCTGCCGCCGATGGATGGGCGGGGCAAGGCCGCCACACACAACGACTTGGGCAACGCCTATTTGCAACAAGGACGCTACGATTTGGCGCTGCTGAAATACGAACAGGCCACGCGGCTCGATTCGATGTATTGGCAGGCTTGGTTCAACCTCGGTTCACTGCGGGCGATGCGCGGCGATTTGCGCGGTGCGCTGCCCATTCTCCTGAACGTGTTGGAGCACGAGCGAGAACGCGCTGACGTGTGGAGCAATGTGGCCGGCGTCTATGTGGGGTTGGGACAATATCAGCAAGCGGCCGAGGTTCTCGAACAGGCTGTGGTGGCGGCACCGCGCGAGGATATCTACGCGGCGTTGGAGAGGGTGTACGCAATGCTGGGGAAGCCGAGGCATGGTGAGCGCGAAGAATAGAGTCTGGTTCTTTCGCTTGGCGACCGTAGCGGTCGGCGCGGCTTTGGTAGTGGGGGCCGAGGGCTTGCTGCGGCTCGTGCCGGGATTGGGGCCGTCGCCGTTGGTTGTGACTTTGGCCGAGGACGAGGCGACCGGCGAATCGCTGCACGCGACGAGTCGGTTTTATGCGCAGCGATTTTTCGCGCAATACAAGGGTCGGCTGGCCGCGGCGGGTCAGATGGGCGAGCACTTCTTTGTGGAACCCACGCCGGCCAATCGATATCGCGTCGTTTTCGTCGGCGCTTCCACAGTGCAGGGGTTCCCGTTTCCGCGACGCTTGGCTGCGGCGTCCTTTTTACAGGCGATGCTGGCGGACGCGTGGCCGGAGCGGGAGGTGGAGGTCGTCAACTTAGGCATTACGTCCATTGCTAGCTTTGCGGTGGCGCAGGTGGTAGAAGATGCGTTGGTGCTGCCGCCGGATTTGGTCGTCGTCTATGCTGGGCACAACGAATTTTACGGGTTATACGGGGCTGGGCGGTATCAGCGGCTGGAGTACTTCTTGCGGCAACTGCATTTGACGCATCTGGTGGATGGATTGCTAGGGGGTATTGGGACAAAGGACGAGCCGACGGATTTGATAAAAATGGCGGCTGCGCGCGGCGAGGTACCGTTGCACGATCCCGGTCGTGCGACAGCGGAGCAAAATTTGCGCGACAATTTGCGGCGCGTGAGTCGGCTCTGCGAACGAGCGCAGGTGCCCTTGGTGCTGTGTACTATTGTGGCGAATGACGCGGGGTTTGCGCCGGTGGGATCGACGGAGGGGGACGAGGTGTGGAAGGCGCGGGTGGAGCAAGCGGCGCAGGTACTGACGCGGGGTTACGTTGCGCCGGACGATGCTGAGGGGGCGCTACAGCGATTGGAGCAAGCGGCGGCTCTTGCGAGCGAACACGCTTGGTTGTGGTATTTGCAAGGCCGGGCGTTAGAGCGGTTGGGGCGGGATGCTGAAGCGCAGCGGGCCTTTCGCAAGGCGCGGGATTTGGACACCATGCCGTGGCGCGCTCCCATGGCGCACAATGCGGTGATTCGCGCAGTTGCTAAAGAGCATGGGACGGTTTTGGCGGATGTGGAGGCTGCGTTTGTGGACGTTGCGCCCGCGCAGGGTGTGGGTTGGGAGTGGATGGTGGATCACGTTCACTTCTCCGTTGCTGGGCAGGCTTTGTTGGCGCGGACTGTTCTTCACAGCGTCGCCGAATTGAAGAACATTGACTTGGGATTGCTGCGGAGTGAAGAGGCGTATCGGCGCGATTTGGGCGATCTACCGGTGGAGCGAGTGGTGGCGTACAACAAGATGGGGGCGATGCTCGCGCAAGCGCCCTTGCATCAATACAACGGGCACAATGCGCGCTATCTCAAGCAACTGGCGGCTATGGAAGGGCAGCGGCTGTCGCTGGGGGAACGGCGCGGCGTTGAGCAGTGGATGGAGCAGGGGCGGCAGGGGCCGTTGGTGCTGGCGGTGGCGGATCAGCTTTTTACCACGCGGGATTTTGCGCGGGCGCAGGTTCACTACGCGGCAGCGCGGCGCGAGGTGCCGTTTACGCGGCGTGGGTTGTGGGCGGCGGTGCAGTGGGGGTGGTGCATTAAGATGCAGGGTATGGCGCTTACTGACGAGCAGCGGGAAGAGGTGCGAGCTGCGCTGAAACAGGCGGGGTTTCTCGCGCACGATCCGGCGGTGGGCGCGTCCTTCGTCGATTTTGTCAAGGGCCAGCTCTATCATCTACTCGCAGAACGCGATCCGGCCTTGCTGCATTTGGAGCGCGCTTTTTTAGCCGAGGATTTTCGTCGCCGCTATGCGTTGAGTTTGTTTCAGGCGTTGGCGGCAGAATTGGTCTGGGCTGGGCGGGTGGAGGAGGCGCGGGAATACGCGCGCGTGGTGGGGGGGGAAGTTGGACAGGAGGCGCATTTTTTGCGGATCGTGGAAGAGCAACTGAGGCCGTAGGGGATGGTTGTATCAGGGGGCGCATTCTCCAATCGGAAGGCTGGAGATGTCCTAGCGAATTCCTTGACGTTGGACGTCCAACGTCATACTTTAGTACTTATCGGCTTTGTTCTGTCGATAGTCGCTTCCCAATTAGAAGGAGATATATGAAAAAGCACACATGATCTTGCATAAACATCGGGTACAGATTGCTCGAATTTAGACGACATAGGATTGCCATCTTTGGATGCTACGTCATTATAGCTGATTACATTTATTGAAAAGACATTGAAAAGAGAATGCATTGAAAAAACACAGCAGAAAAACACAGCAAAAAGAGGGCAGGGATGATATTAGATTACAAGGACAAGAGGACCGAGCGGTTCGCTGGAGGGGAATTTGTGAGGGCATTTCAGGGTTTTGAAAAGCAGGCGGGAAAACGACTTTCAATCCTGAATGCGGCACCGTCGCTAGCGACTTTGAGGAATTTACCAAGCAATCACCTTGAAGCACTCAGGGGTACAAGAGCGGGGCAATACTCCATTCGGATCAACCAGCAATGGCGCATCTGCTTCGTTTGGCCTAGCGGGTCCTTGGGACCGAGGGAGGTAGAGATAGTCGATTATCACAAGTAGTCGTAGTGTAAGAGTTTAGAAAAGGAGACAGAACATGTTCAAACGCGCAGTGCATCCTGGTGAAGTCCTGAAGGACGAGCTTGAAGAGATGGGCGTCACGCCCACATCGTTTGCACGCCAGATTAATGTGCCGCCGAACCGCGTCGGTCAGATCATCGCGGGCAGGCGGTCAGTGACAGGCGACACGGCTTTGCGGTTCGGACACTGGTTCGGCATAGAGCCTCAATTTTGGTTGAACCTTCAGGCGCAGTTCGATCTAGTCGCCGCCGACCGACGGGCTGGCGCGGCTATACGCCGGCTGCCGACCCGCCTTGCTGTAGGATGAAATGACGCCTGAAGAATTCATAGCCAAGTGGCGTGCAGCTCAACTCAAGGAGCGTTCTGCCGCGCAAGAGCACTTTATCGACTTGTGTCGGTTGCTCGACGAGCCAACGCCGGCTGAGGCCGACCCTACGGGCGATGCGTATTGCTTTGAGCGCGGCGCGAGCAAGGAAGGTGGAGGTGATGGTTGGGCCGATGTTTGGAAGCGGCACCATTTTGCGTGGGAATACAAGGGCAAGCGCGCCAACTTGGATGCTGCTTTTACGCAGCTTCGGCAGTATGCGCTCGCGCTGGAGAATCCGCCGCTCTTGATCGTGTCGGATATGGCGCAATTTCGCATTCGCACGAATTGGACGAATAGCGTCAGCGAGACCTACGAGATCGGGCTGGAGGAATTGGTTGATGCTGAGAAGCGCGATCTGCTCAAATCGGCTTTTTCGGAGCCGGAGCGGCTGCGGCCCGGGCTGACGCGGCAGGTGCTTACCGAGCGGGCGGCTGCGTCTTTTGCGCAGTTGGCGCAAGGGTTGCGCGAGCGTGGGCACGATCCGCAGGCTGTGGCACATTTTGTCAATCGCCTCGTGTTCTGCATGTTCGCCGAAGATGTGGGCTTGCTGCCCAATGCGATGTTTACGCGAATGTTGGAACGCACGCTTGAGCAGCCTGAGAAATTCGCCGAATATGCGCGGAGTCTGTTTCAGGCGATGGCTGAGGGCGGCGATGTGGGCTTTGAGCCGGTCGCTTGGTTCAATGGCGGCTTGTTTGACGACGATGTAGCCCTGCCGTTGGAAAGGGAAGAGATTGCAGCGGCGTTGGCGGCAGCGGCTCTCGATTGGGCGGAGATAGATCCTTCCATCCTCGGCACTTTGTTTGAGCGTGGGTTAGACCCGGCTAAGCGGGCGCAATTGGGGGCGCATTACACGGACCGCGACAAAATTATGCTGCTCGTCGAGCCGGTGGTGATTCGTCCGTGGCTGGCCGATTGGGCGGAGGTGAAGGATGAGCTCGCCGTTATGGTGGAACGGGCGAAGGCCGCGAGAACACCGGCTGTTCGCACTCGACGCCTTGCAGAGGCTGAGCGACGATTGCGCGCGTTTCTCCAACGGCTGCGCGGATTTACTGTACTCGACCCGGCCTGTGGTTCGGGGAATTTCCTATACATTGCCTTGCAGTCGCTCAAGGATTTGGAGCAGCGGGTGCAGTTGGAAGCCGAGGTGCTTGGCTTTCAGCGCCAGTTTCCGGGGATTGGACCGGCCAACGTTAAGGGAATCGAGATCAATCCGTATGCGGCGGAACTGGCTCGCGTTTCCGTGTGGATTGGGGAGATTCAGTGGATGCGGCGGAATGGGCATGGCGAGGCGCGCGACCCGATTTTGAAGCCGTTGGATACGATTGAATGCCGCGATGCGATTGTTGGGGAGGATGGTGGGGAACCGGAGTGGCCGGAGGCGGATGTGGTGATTGGGAATCCGCCGTTTTTGGGCAACAGGAAGCTCCGAAGCGAGTTGGGACACGATTACGCCGAGGCATTGCTCCGGACATACAGCGGATTAGTTCACGGTAAGCCGGATTTGGTCTGCTACTGGTTTGCCAAAGCCGGGCAGCTCGTTGCCGAAGGGAAAGTTAAGCGTGTCGGCCTAGTGGCGACGAACTCAGTAAGAGGTGGCACGAATAGGTTGGTGTTGGGCAAGATCCTTGAGGAATCGACCATTTTCGACGCATGGTCCGATGAGCCGTGGGTGGTCGAAGGGGCTGCGGTTAGGGTATCGTTGGTCTGTTTTGCACACAAGCAAGCCGAACATCCCGTGTTCCTGAACGGTATCGCGGAAACCCAAATCAACGAAGACCTAACAGCGGAAACGTTTGATCTGACCCGTGCGACTTCATTGGCATCCAATAAAGGCACTGCCTTCCAAGGAGATATCAAGCGGGGTCCGTTCGACATTCCGGAAGATCTAGCACGAGAGTGGCTTTGCCTGCCGGCCAACCCCAATGGTCGCCCGAATGCTGATGTTCTCAAGCCGTGGGTGAACGGAATGGCCCTGACTCGCCGTTCAGCGGACAAGTGGATCATCGATTTTGGCGATACGATGAGCGAAACCGATGCAGCGTTGTATGAAGCCCCCTTCGGCTATATCGAAGAACATGTGAAACCCGTTCGACAGAAGAATCGGGAGAAAGCGAGCAGGGAGTTCTGGTTCAGACATTGGAACCCACGACCCGCCATGTGGAATGCACTTGACGGCCTGTCGCGCTACATCGCTACGCCGCGTGTTGCCAAGCATCGGCTGTTCGTCTGGTGCGAGGCTAGCATCTGCCCCGATTGTCAACTGATCGTCATCGCCCGCGACGACGACGCTACCTTCGGCATCTTGCACAGCCGCTTTCACGAGGCGTGGTCGCTGCGGCTCGGCACATGGCTCGGCAAGGGCAACGATCCGCGCTACACGCCGACCACCACTTTCGAGACCTTTCCTTTTCCCGAAGGGCTGTCGCCCAACATTCCGGCTTCGGATTACGCGAATGATCAGCGTGCCGTTGCCATCGCCGAAGCAGCACGGCGACTAGTAGAACTGCGTGACCGCTGGCTAAATCCGCCTGAATGGGTGGAGTGGATGGACGAGCCGGTGTCGGGCTATCCAAAGCGTCCGGTTCCGCGAGACGAAGCGATGGCCAAGGAACTGAAGAAGCGGACGCTGACAAACCTCTATAATGACCGCCCGCAATGGCTTGACGATGCGCACAAAGCTCTTGATGCGGCAGTGGCAGCGGCGTATGGGTGGGAGGCGGATATTGGGGAGGATGAGGCGATGGGGGAGTTATTGGAGAGGAACTTGGGGGAGTGAGGGATAGGTTTGGGAAAACCGTAAGGACAGACCCCTGCGCCTGTCCTAGAAAGGACTTCAAGAGCGATCCGAGTAGGAGACCAAGGAGCAAGATGTTGAGGGACGCTATGGGGGAGCGTCCCTACTATTTTATAGACTATGGAGAATCTTTCTTAGAAGATTCAGAAGAAGAATCTTCCTTGGGAGGCTTAGGAAGAGGATCTCTCGATTCTTCGTCTCTCTTAGGAGGAACCTCTATTGACTGCCAAAGGTCTTCTACTTTGTCTTCTTTGGGCGGAATCTCTATTGGACTAGGAGTGTTGGGCTTTGAACGATCAGACTCACTTCTTCTTCGATTCATCGGAATTTTCCTCTTTCATGTTAAAAAAATCAACTCTATGTATGTTACTATTACTTAAAATAAGAGAAGCAACAGGCTCCGGCAAATTTTCTTTAATATATTGCTCTTCTACTACACGGGGATACTTCAATGAAACTTGTGCTTCTTTTAAGCTTGAAGAAACATACTGTGGACGGCCCCAAAGAATACTTCCTTCCATATAAACAGCGACAAAAGTATCTTTATAAGTTAAAAAAGCATCCTCCCAAGGTTCTCCATTAGAAGTTCTATCCGTAACTTTTATCTTCCTACAAAAGCGTAAAAAATAATCCTTCATTGAAATCCAACTCAAGACCACTGCTACGATAAAAGAGATTGAAAAAGAAAAAAGAAACCACTTCAACTCATTAAGCGAAAAATCACTCAAACCTGAGTCAGGTGTTATAACGAGGGAACACCCCACGAAAGAGCATACAGGCTGTAGCAAAAAATTCATCAAAACAGCAAAAAGAAAAACCTCAAAAACATAAATTCCTTTAGGAGGATACGATTTTTGTCGAAGCAAGTTATAAAAAGAACCTACCATAATACCTGGAAACAAAAAAAAGAAAACACTAATAAAATCGTTAGGTAAATTCATTTTTCCTCCAAAGTCAACAGCCGTTCAGTAAAGTTATCAGTAGATCTGGACTTAGTGGGACATATACTAACAGAATAAGCAGGTTAAGAGTTCCGGTCTCTTATTTAATTAACAATAGGATGAAAAAAGAACTCTTGCAATAGGTTCGCCTAGCCCGCCGTACGCAGCGTATATGAATACAGTTTGTCCTCCGGCAAGAAGCTAAACTGGAGCGCGACCATTTTGCCGCTCAACGAGCGCACGTCTCCCGAGCCTCTCCAGCGCATGGGGTGCATCTAGGGCATCCTCAACGATGGGTTCGCAATCCTCCGCGCCAAAGCCCGCGAATGTCCGTCCGGTTTCGTCCTGAAGCTGCACCTTCAAGCCGCACGTCGCCCACTCTGCGGGGTTGGCCTCTCTCCCAATCTTGTCCATCCTGCTCATCACATCCATCCTGGTCCCTTGACCGATCACCGCATCGTCTCCTTTTTTGCCCTCCTATTAATTTTGCCAAGAAGCGCACCCCGTGCAAAAGAAAATCCCCACCCATTACCTCACCCACCTCAGCGACCGCTACCTCGTGGAATTGGCCGGGTCCGGCCTGAGTTGGCGGTCTATGCTGCTTGGCCTAGGGCTGGTCGTGACCATCAGCATTGGCAGCCCCTATTCGATATGGATGGTCGGCTCGTCGGAAATGACGTGGTCGTACTTTCCCATTGCCGTGGGTGCGCCGCTGTTTCTTCTGGTTCTGGGCAATGCGCTGCTCAAACGCGCTCTTAGTGCAACCGAGCTGATTACCATCATCATCATGGGGCTGGTCGCCAGCGGTATGCCCATCTTCATGGTCGGCCTGATTCTCAGCATCATCTCCAAGCCCTATTATGGCGCGCTCCCCACTAACCAGTGGGCTGAATACGTCCATCCCTATCTGCCGGATTGGGCCATCCCAGACCCAGCGCACGACGCCATGCGCCTTTTCTACGAGGGCCTGCCGAGCAAAGACTTGGCCATTCCGTGGGGGGCGTGGGCCGCGCCGCTGCTGTGGTGGCTGCTGTTGGTACTGGCCATATACTTCGTCGGCTTGTGCTCGGTGGTGGTGCTGCGCCGGCATTGGATGGAGCGCGAGCGGCTGACCTTTCCCCTGACTGAAGTGGCCTTGATGCTGACTGAAGAGGCCCCCGGGTCGGCGCTGCCGCCCGCGCTCAAGACCCGAGTGTTCTGGATCGGCTTTGCCGTCCCTTTCGGCCTAATCGCCTTTAATATTCCCAGCTACTTTTACCCTGGCTTGGCTCAGGTGCCCGTCTTTCGGGGGGCGGATTTTTCCCTCATTCCCCAAGCACCGGCCATTAACTTGGTACTGTACTTCCCGGTCTTGGGGTTTATGTATCTGGCTCCGTTGGCCATTTCGTTTAGCGTCTGGTTCTTCCATCTGCTCTACTTGGTGCAACTGGGCTTGATCACCGAAATGGGTCTTTTCAATTTGCGCGCCGATCCGTTTGTGTACAGCGGGACGCCCTTGTCGTGGCAGTCTTGGGGGGCTTTTGTGGCGATGGTGGGGTGGAGCTTGTGGATGGCGCGGAGTCATCTCGCGGCTGTGTGGCGCACTGCGCTGGGACGCGCCGGGCAGATTGACGACAGCGACGAGATGATTTCCTATCGGGTCGCCGTGGGTGGCGGGTTGGTCGGGCTATGTTTTATCCTCGGCTGGCTGTGGCGCAGCGGCTTGGACTTGCACGTGGCGGCCTTCTATTTGGCGGCTGCGCTGACGATCTTTTTGGGCATTACGCGGCTGGTGGTGCAAGCGGGCCTGCACTATTTGACGACGCCGATGAGCGCTCAGGGTGTGGTGGTGGCTGTGGCTGGCTCGGCTTTGGGGCCGCAGAACTTGGTCGCGCTGGCGCTGACTTTTGCGTGGTGCAGCGATGTGCAATCCACCTTTATGCCGTCGGCAGCCAACGCGCTCAAGCTGCACGATTACTACACGCATCGACGCAGCGGGGGGCTGGCTGTGGCCATTGGCTTGGCGGTGGTGGTCAGCTTTGTCGCGACCACCAGCTTTATGATCTACTTGTGCTACGACTACGGGGCGAGCAACCTGCGCTCGTGGTTTTTCAATGCGGCTGGGGGTGCAGGAGGCCGAGCGTTCGACTGGGTCGCCGAGCAGACGCGCAACCCCGCGCCCGTCGACTGGGATAAGCTCGGTTTGGCCGGTAGTGGGGTGGTGGGCTATTTGGTGTTGGCGTTTTTGCACTATCGGATCGCGTGGTGGCCCTTGCACCCGGTGGGGTTGGCAGTAGCCTCGACTTGGATGGTCAGGCGGATTGTGTTCTCGGTCTTTTTGGCGTGGGCCTGCAAGGCGTTGATCTTGCGTCTCGGCGGCGTGGCGCTCTACCAGCGACTCAAGCCGCTGTTTATCGGGCTGGTGGTGGGGTTTTTCTGCGGGGTTTTTCTGTCGTTTGTACTCGACTGGGGCTGGTTTAAGGGCGCGGGGCATCCGATTCTGCACGGGTGAGTGGATTGCCGTATATTGAGATCGCAACTGCGAAGAAAGGTATTCGCCGATGAGCATTTCCCATTCCCTGCACGTGACCGCTGAGGACGTGCAGTTCTACCGCGATCACGGTTATTTCGTCTATCAACATCCGCTCTTTCCCGCTGAAAAGTTCCAGCGCTTGCAGGCCTTCTTCGCCAGCTTGTTGGCCGATTTGCCTGTGGGTAAACGACCTGAAGCTATGGACGTGCCGCACTTTGCCCATCCAGAGCTTTTCGAGTGGCTGCTCGCCGACGAGGTGCTCGATTTTGTCGAGGCGTTTATCGGCCCGGACATTGTCTTGTGGTCGAGCCACTTTATCAGCAAGCCGCCCGGCGACGGCAAGCGCGTGCCTTGGCACGAAGACTCAGCGTATTGGAATGAGCGGCTCAGCGAGCACGAGGTGATGACCGTATGGCTGGCCATCGATGACTCGACGTGCGAAAACGGCTGTATGCGGGTCGTGGCCGATTCACACCGACACGGCTTTTCGGACTACGTGGAGGTCGATCACAACACCCACGTCTTTGGACGGGAGATCGTGGCCGAGCAGGTTGATATGTCGCGGGTCGTCGATTTAGAAGTCCGCGAGGGCCAATGCCACATCCATCACTCCAAAATGATTCACGGCTCCAACCCCAACACTAGTGCCAAGCGGCGCTGCGGCTACACCATGCGCTACATGCCGGCGACAGTGAAGGTGCGGAGTACGGGACCACACGCGGCACACGCGGTGTATCTGGCGCGGGGCCGGGATCGGGCTGGCAACGAATACGGCGAGCCGTGGGTGCCGTTTGTGCCGGGCATTCGCTAGAGAGCGAAGTTTAATTTATTATCTCAAATTAGGAGGTTATTTGAGATATGGAACTATTTCACAAAACCGATTTAGGGAAAATCTACTTGGGTGACGCGCTCGATCTCATGGTGGGTATCGAGGATAAAAGCGTCAATCTGATTATAACGTCCCCGCCATTTGGGTTGGTCCGCAAAAAGGACTACGGCAATGTCGATGCGGATCAATACCTCGATTGGTTTCGGCCGTTTGCCAAAGAATTTATACGCATCCTCAAGGACAATGGCTCTCTGGTCATTGATATTGGT
>JAJDYK010000091.1 GCA_022825185.1 Candidatus Latescibacterota bacterium
CGAGCAGGTGGTCACCTACAACGTCGGGCGCAACATCAACTACACCAATGTCTGCTGGGTCAAATGCGACTTTTGCGCCTTCTACCGGCCGCCGGGTTCCAGCGAGGGTTACGTCCTGCCCAACGAGCAGATATTTGCCAAAATCGACGAGTTAGTGGCCTTTGGCGGCGACGAGCCCAAGTCCTGCGAAATTCTGATGCAGGGCGGCCTCAACCCCAAGCTGCGCCTCGATTACTACGAACAGTTGCTCTCGGCGATCAGGGACCGCTATCCGCAGGTGCAGTTACACTGTCTTTCGGCTACGGAAATCATCTACATCGCGCATCTGTCGCGGCTGCCGCTGGACGAGACTATTCGCCGCTTGCGCGACGCGGGGCTGGATTCGATACCGGGTGCTGGAGCCGAGATTCTCAACGACGAGGTGCGCGACATTATCGGCTTTCGCAAGGACCGCACCGAGGAATGGCTGGAAGTGCATCGCGTGGCGCACGCGTTGGGGATGCCGACCACCGCGACGATGATGTACGGCCACGTGGAGACGGTCGAGCACCGCCTAGAGCACCTCGACCGCCTGCGGCAGCTACAGGACGAGCGCGGTGGCTTCACCGCTTTTATCACTTGGAACTTCCAGCCCGACCACACGGACTTGGCCGCGGACGAGTCGCGTTGGAATGGTGTTAAAGCGACTGGGTACGATCACTTGCGCACGGTGGCCGTAGCGCGGCTCTTCCTCGACAATATTCCCAGCCTGCAGGCTTCGTGGGTGACTCAAGGGCCTAAGATCGCCCAAGTCAGCTTGCGCTACGGCGTCAACGATTTCGGCAGCACCATGCTCGAAGAAAACGTCGTCAGCGCCGCTGGTACCAGCCATACCAATGAGATGGGCTTGGACGCGATGGAACGGCTAATCCGCGACGCTGGCTTTGCGCCGCGACGGCGCAACACTTGCTACGAGCCGGTGGACTCACCCTGTCGGATCGACGCTTTGCAAGAGGCTGCCCATTTATGAAGCCGCGCTTGGGCGCGGTCCCGTATCTCAACACGCGGCCCCTCGTCGTTGCCCTCGAACGCGATCCCGCACCTTTCGCCCTGAGTTATTCGGTGCCCTCGCGCTGCGCGAAGGAGCTGGAGGATGGCACCATCGACGTGGGGATCATTCCCGCGATCGAATACGCCCGCAGCGCTCGTCCCTATTGGATTGTCCCCGATATAGCCATTGGTTCGCAGGGGCCGGTGCTGACGGTGCGCCTCTTTTGTCGCCGTCCGTTGCCGCAGGTCGAGCGCATAGCTTTGGACACCAGTTCTCGCACTTCAGTGGCTTTGTTGTCCATCCTCCTGCGCGAAAAATTTGCTCTTACTCCGCAATTGATCGAAGCTCCGCCTGATCTGGAGGCGATGCTGGAGTGCGCCGACGCGGCCCTGCTCATCGGTGATCAGGTCTTCCCGCACTTGGACGGGGATGTGGAGAGCTTTGACTTGGGTCAAAAATGGACGGCTATGACCGATCTGCCTTTTGTGTTTGCCTTTTGGGCTGGCCGCCAGCAAGCGCTCACACCTGTCCAAGTCCAACAATTGCAGCGGGCCAAAGATCAGGGGGTATACCAAGTGCCGTCCATCGCCGCAGCGCACAGTCGAGAATGCGGCGGCTCGCCCGAGTTCTACGAGCGTTACCTGACTCACCACATCCGCTTTGATTTGGACGAGGCCGCCCAAGCGGGTTTGCGGCTGTTTTACCAACTGGCTCACCGCCACGGCTTGATTGACGCGGTCCCTCCGCTGCGCTTTTACCCGGCGGCCTGACCTAGGCCGCTTTTGTCGAGGAAGGTCGAGATGGCTCCCTTGCAGGCCATTGCGGTGTACGGCCGCATGATCAAATTCTCTCACAGCGTTTTTGCTTTGCCCTTTGCCTTTAGCGGTGCCTTGCTGGCCGCGACTTATACGGGCATTACTCCCGCTCAGATCGGCTGGATTGCGCTGGCAATGGTGGGGGCGCGCAGTGCGGCGATGGGTTTTAATCGCCTCGTTGATCGCCACCTCGACGCGGCCAATCCCCGCACCCAAAACCGCGAACTGCCACAAGGCGTGGTCTCGCCACAAGCTGTGGGGGTGTTCGTGGTTCTGTCGGCCTTGGCTTTGGTTTTGGCGGCTTATCAGCTCAATCCTTTGTGCTTTTATCTGTCGCCGCTGGTTTTGGCCGTGCTCCTGTTCTACTCGCTGACCAAGCGCTTTACTTGGGCCTCTCACTTGGTTTTGGGGCTGAGTTTGGGCGGGGCACCGCTGGGCGCTTGGATTGCGGTTACTGGCGGTTTTGACCTCATTCCGCTGCTGCTGTGCTTGGGAGTGCTAGTTTGGGTAGCGGGCTTTGACATCATCTACGCCTGTCAGGATCATGCCTTTGACGTCCGGGCCGGACTCCATTCCATCCCGGTCCGCTTTGGCATTGCTCGCGCTCTGCACATTGCCCGCGTTTTGCACCTGTTGTTCGTGGTGCTACTGATTATCGTGGGCCGTATGGCTGGATTGAGTTTTTTGTACTGGTTGGGTGTTGTCGTGGTGGCCGGTTTGCTGGTGTACGAGCATCGGCTGGTGCGGGCAGATGACCTGTCCCGCATGAGCACGGCCTTTATGACGGTCAACAGCACGGTCAGCCTGATCTACTTTGCCGCGATATTGGCCGATCTGCTCGTCTTTGGCGAGGGGGAATTGCTGCGCTTTTGACGAGGGAATACGAACACGTGCTGGACAATCGTCAGTGTCGTTATCGAATTATGGGCAGGACATGAAAATTAAAAATATTGATTTCCCCCAACGCCTGTTAAACGCCTTGCGCGATGACAAATTGGTGGTTTTCGCTGGGGCTGGCGTTTCAAAGGGCGCACCTGCATGCCTTCCGCTCTTTGCAGAGTTAGCGGATATGATTGCACAAGGAACCGGTGAAGCCTTACTGGAGGGAGAGCCGACAGACCGTTTTCTCGGGAGACTCCAGCATGCGGAGGTAAAGGTTCATGCTCTCGCAGCGGAAGTGCTTTCCCAAGAATGCCTTGAAGCTACGGAACTACATCGGGATCTTTTACGACTCTATTCCGACGCTGCGCAAGCTCGCATCGTTACCACCAACTTCGACCTTTTGTTCGAGCAAGCGTCAGAAGCCGTGTTTGACGACAAGCCCGAGGTATTTCGGGCACCCGCATTACCCTTGGGACATCAGTTCCGCGGCATCATCCATGTCCATGGTGCAGTCAGCCGTCCCAACGAAATGGTACTTACGGACTTAGATTTCGCTCGTGCCTACCTGACTGAGGGGTGGGCACGACGTTTTCTCATCGGATTGTTCCGTAATTTCACGGTCCTCTTTGTCGGCTATAGTCACGATGACACGATTTTGAGCTATCTAGCGCGTGCTCTGCCTGGGGGCGAGGATGGCCGGCGCTTCGCTTTAATAGATGAAAGTAAAAATGACACAGACCGCTGGCGCTTACTTGGGATCGAACCGATTAGCTATCCGCAATCAAGCGAGGACGATCATATCGCACTCTACAGAGGTATTCGTGGTCTGGTCAGTCTTGTCCAGTATAGATTCACCGACTGGCAACGCAAGATTAACGATATCGCGAAAGAACCACCACCCCTTGACGAGGAAACAGCAGATCTCGTTGAAGATGCGCTTGGGAATGCTAAAAGGATCCAATTCTTCACAGAAGCGGCTTCAGATCCCAGATGGATTGACTGGCTCGACAAGCGAGGATATCTAAATACGCTGTTTGATGACGGTACGCTCAGCGAGCGGGATGAAATTTTGGCTTGGTGGCTGACCAATCACTTCACATACGAACATGCTGATAAGCTGTTCCTATTGATTGGCAAGCACAATATGCGCCTGAATCCGCGTTTTTGGGAAAGACTGGGATGGAAGTTTGGGGAGGATGAGGCGAGTTCGCTGGATGAGAAAACGTTATCCCGCTGGGTTTCACTTATTCTTGCTACCATTCCAGTGCATATGCGCCCAAGTGAAATCCTACTACCGATCGGTACGCGTTGCATCGAGCGCGGCATGTTGGACAGTCTGTTGCAGGTATTCGATGCAATGGCGGGAAACCGTTTGCTCCTCAAGCAAGGCTTCGTTTGGCCTGATGATAACACTGATGATGCGGACGAACCGATCGATGTGGAATTGCCGTTGATAGGCGATCTAATGGATCTGCATGAACTATGGAAGAAAGGTCTGAAACCCAATATACCTCAAATAGCCGAACCTTTATTTGAGCGGGCTATCACACATCTAGAGGAACAGTACCTCACACAGAAGGCTTGGCATAAGGCAAGTCGCAAGTGGGAAAGGGCTAGCTATAGGCGCTCGGCTATAGAACCCCATGAGCAGGATAGTTATCCTGAACCAATTGACGTGGTGATCGACTCAGCACGAGACTGCCTCGAATGGTTAATTCAGAATCAAGCAGACGTGGCAGCGCAGAGGTGTATCCGCCTGGCAGCCTCGGGCGTCCCGTTGTTGCGCCGTCTGGCAGTACATGGATTGTCCAAACGTGGAGACCTGACAGCAGACGACAAGATTGATTGGTTGCTAACGCATATAAATCTGCACGACCTGCGAGTTCACCATGAAGTTTTTCGGGCAGTAAGGCTAGCTTATCCTGGGACTAGTCCTGAACGCCGAGAAGCTCTTATTAAAGCCGTATGGACCTTCCGTTGGCCTAACGAGGAAGACCCCGAAAGGGAAAGAAGTACCGCATATCAGTATTTCAACTGGTTTTATTGGCTCCATGAATCAGACCATAGTTGTGCCTGCGCTAAGCAAGCCTTAGATGAGGTGCTATCGGCATACCCAGATTTCAAACCAAACGCGCATCCAGATTTTACATCTTGGATTGGCCCGATCCGAAATATTGGCCCTCAAAGCCCTTGGACTGTTGAAGAGCTATTGGCAAAACCGACCGCCGATTTATTTGACGATTTGTTATCATGCCAAAGCACAGAATTGAATGAATTCGACCTTATGGGACTCAAGAGTAATGTCGGAGAAGCGGCAAGACGAAATTTTGATTGGGGTCTTTATTTGGCTGACGCATTCGCTGAGAATGGGAAGTGGGACATCCATTTCTGGTCCGACTTGATACGTGCTTGGTCAGAAATGGAGTTAGATGAGGACATGTATCGTAAAGTACTCTACTGGATCGGCAAGACCGAGTTGGATCCGAAATATAACCGCGAAATCGCCAGTGCACTTTACGCGCTAGTGGAAGATGGAGGAAACTCCTATACTTTAAATTTACTTCCGCAAGCCAACAAGGTCGCGGCTGATTTGTGGTGTCGTCTTGAACGAAACGAGCCGATGGTAGAAAAGGATGACAGGCCAGGCATAGTCATCAATCACCCCGCAGAAATCCTTGCCGAATTCTGGATTCAGGGGCTTTCTCTCTGGCGGAAGGAACAAGATCCCGAACCCACCACCCTCAGCGGTGAGTACCGTATTACACTGTTCGACATATTGCAGGACCAGCATCTACCAGGTAGGTTGGGGCGGGCGATTCTTGCGAGCCAATTTAGCTTCTTCTTGGACGTTGATGAGATATGGACACGGGAGAATTTGCTCCCACTTTTTGCCCCTGACAGCGATGATTTCCAATCAGCTTGGCATGGCTTTCTGAGTTGGGGAAATCTCAATCCCACTGTGGCCGATGCGATGGCAGACCTGTTCCTCAAGGCTGTTGAGCGGATCGATAGTGACCTCTCTAGTCAGCGCAACCAGTTTATCAAACACTATATCTCTATGCTCGCGTATTTCGCTGAAGATCCTATTAATGAATGGATTCCTTCACTTTTTCTATATGGTAGCCAAGAGGACAAGCACTGCTTTGTATCAGAAATGGGATATCGTTTGCGGGACATGGATGAAGCAACACAACGAGAATGGTGGCGACGTTGGCTTAAGCGTTATTGGGAGAATCGTCTGCAAAATGTGCCGCCTACTCCTCTTGAGTCTGGCGAGATCAAACACATGCTTGGCTGGTTGCCGCACTTGACAGGGGTATTCCCCGAAGCCGTTGATTTGGCAATTCGTATGCCAAAGACTTCATTGCAGAGTTCCCATTTTATATACAAACTCGATAAAAGTAATCTATGGCAGAGGTACCCCGAGGATGTAGCGAAGTTGTCGATTTATTTGGGGAAATGCGATTTACCGGGCCATATAGGATCTTCTGTGAGAAAGCTAATTGATTCGATCCTCCATTTGGATATCTCACCAGAACTCAAGCAAGAACTGAAGGAACTGAAAATTCAACTGTAGCTATGTGCAGATTACTGAGTATCCTCCAGACCTAAACTCCTCACGGAGGTAAAGAAATCCGGTGCTGTAGCTTGCAGGAGCTGAGACTAGGGTGCTCGCCGGCGTTTCTGAAAGAAATAAGGCGAGTGATTGATACGAGAAGATTCGTAGATAACCCATAGGAGAAGCGACATGAGCCTAGTAGCTTTTCAGTTACCCGATACAGTCTTTGAACGGCTACAAAAACTGGCTGTCCGCACGGGACGTAGCGAAACCGAATATATGATTGAGGCCATCCGGGAGTATCTAGACGACCTCGAAGACTTGCATCTTGTCGAACAACGACTGAAGGATATTCACGAGGGGAAATCTCAGACCGTACCTCTTGAGAAAGTCATGAAAGAGCATGGCTTGGCAGATTGAGTTTGCCAAGGACTCCGAGCGCGAATTGAGAAGAATAGATCGACAATCGGCAATGAAAAGGAGATGGACTCGTGATCAAGTCAACTCTAACTGATAAATGGCAAACCACCATCCCGGCCGAAGTCCGCAAGGCACTCCACCTCAAGCCTCGGCAGCAGCTCATCTATGAGTTGACTGACGGTGCCGTTTTGGTGAAGCCCCAGCCCGAAACGATCAAGGATCTATATGGCTGTCTTGCAGATGGCAAACCCTCTGCGTCCAAATCCGAGGAACGAGAAGCAGCACGCAAAGCAAGATTCCACGAGGAGTGTGCGCCATGAGCCTGCCTATCGTCCTCGCCCACGGCATCGTCCCCTTCGACGCGTTCTACCGGCCGCTCCTCCAAGCGGGGCTGCGCAAGTTCCTGCGCCCGCCCGACAAATGTGACTACTTTAGCGGGGTCGCCAGCCATCTCAAAAACCACGGCTACACTGTCTTCGCCCCCCGCGTCCCCTTCGCCGCCGACGTGCATAAGCGCGCCCAAGCCCTGAAGCACCGCGTCGAAGGCATCCTCGAATGCACCGGAGCCGACCGAGTCCACGTGATCGCCCACAGCATGGGCGGGCTCGACACCCGCCACATGATCGTCGATTTCAACATGGCCGACCGCGTCGCGACGCTGACGACCATTGGCACGCCGCACTGCGGCACCTCCTTTGCCGACGTGGGCCTTGCCAAAGCGGACTGGCTGATCGGCTTCACCGGCCCCTTCGGTCTCAATATCGAGGGCTTCCGCGACCTCAGTACCAAAGCCACTGCCGCCTTCAACGAGCGTGCGCTGAACGCCGAGGCGCGAAACTCCGTTCGCTATACTACCTACGCCGCCCACCAATGCTATGCGCGGATATTTACC
>JAJDYK010000037.1 GCA_022825185.1 Candidatus Latescibacterota bacterium
CAAACCGTTGACTGGTTCGGCTTCTCCGGTCGGGACGTAGAGATCGGGGTCGTACGCTTCGCTTCCGTGCTCGTCTTCTACTGCGTTTTCAGTCATGGTCGGCTCTCTTTTTTTGCTAACTCCAACTAAAGAATAGCGATCATCCGGTTTATCTCCAACTTTTGGCTACTCGGTAGATGGAGCCGTTGTCACGCCTAGAGACGCGGTGAATTTTGAGCTAGTTTTTGGGCTACCAAGGCGTTCATGCTAATACCGGCCCGGCCGGCCTCCATCGCCAGCCGTCGATGCAGGCGTTTATCAATCCGCACGTTGAATTGACCGCTGTATTCTTTCCGGGCAGGGGCAACCGGTACTGGCTCGTTGTGCGCCTGGTAGCTTTCTTTGGCCGCTTCCCAAGCTACGGTCAGCTCTGCCAACGCTGCGGCTGGCGTATCGGCAAAGGCCGAAATGCCGGGCATTTCTACTAAGTGCGCCAGCCAATCGCCGTCTTCATCCTGAAAGAGATTGACCGAGAAGCCGTCAAAGTTATCCGCCATCGCTTTGTTCCTCCTCATGTATGTAACTATATGTGGTTACAGAGGACAGCACAAGGGAGATATTCGACGGTCTGAGCTAGATCGCGTCCCACTCGCATTTTGACGCTGATACAAGGCGTGGTATCTTCCTTGCAAAACTACGCTATTTCTCAATCATCCCCTAACCGGAGCCTCGCCATGACCGCACCCATCGCCTTGGGATCTCGACGCGAATTATTCGTCGATCACTTTCTCATTGAACACCTCAATGAGGCCGCTCTGCACCTGCATCCGCCCATCCGCCGCGAAGCGGTCTATCAAGTCTCTCAGCCTTGGGACAACGCCTGTACGGGCTGCTACAATCTCACTCAGGACGGGAGCCGCATTCTGCTGTACTACCGAGGCTTCTATCCGATTGGCGCGGACTACGCCGACGGTGCCGCCAGTCAGACTACCAACTTGGCCGTCAGCACCGACGGCATCCACTTTACGCAACCTGAACTGGGCTTAGTCGAATTCAACGGCACGCGCAAAAACAATGTCCTCATCCAAGGCCACGAGAGTCACAATTTCTGCGTCTTCCTCGACGGCAATCCCGCGGTCGATCCGGCGCAGCGCTTCAAAGCTGTGGGCGGCACCGGCCAGTCCAACTTGCACGGCTTTGCCTCGCCCGATGGCCTCCATTGGACTCCGGTCAAAGAAGGCCCCTTGGACGTCACCGGTGCCTTTGACTCGGTCAACGTCGCCCTGTGGGATGACCACATTGGGCGCTATCGGCTCTTCAGCCGCTACTTCGACAGCACCGGCGGCCGGGTGCGGGCTATCCAGAGTTGCACTTCTGAAGACTTCATTCACTGGACGTCGCCGCAGCCTCACCAGTACGCCGATGACGTGCCGCTGGAACACTTCTATACCAACGCCACCACACCTTGCCCTGGTGCCGAGCACATCCTGCTGTCGTTCCCCATGCGCTTTTTGCCCGAGCGCCAGCTCGACATCGCGGCGATGGATTACCCCGGATCGGGCCTGTCCGACGCGGTGTTTATGAGCAGCCGCGACGGCGTCCACTGGGATCGTCCCTTCATGGAAGCGTGGGTGCGCCCCGGCACGGATCAGCGCAACTGGTCCCATCGCAGTTGCACGCCCGCTCCCGGCTTGGTGCAAACTGCCCCTGACGAATGGTCCATGTACATCTCGGAAAATTACGGCTGGTCAACTAATCGCTTGCGCCGCGTGGTGGTGCGGCCGCACGGTTTTGCCTCGGTGCGGGTCGGGTATAGAGGCGGTGAATTGCTCACCCGTCCCTTGCTGTTGGAAGGGGACGCCTTGCGCCTCAACTACGCGACTTCGGCGGCGGGGTCGCTGTGGGTGGAACTTCAGGATGAATCGGGCCAGCCGCTGCCCGGGTATGCCTTAGAGGAGATGGACCCGATCTACGGGGACCAACTCGACGCGCCCGTGGCTTGGAAAACAGGCGGCGACTTGTCTGGGCTCAAGGGCCGTCCGGTGCGCTTGCGGGTGGTGTTACAGGACGCTGATTTGTTTGCCGTGCGCGCCGCGTAAAAATTACGAGTTGCTGCCTCTCAGTCTTACGTCGTTGATATAACCTTTGCCGCTTTCTTCGATATTCCGGACAAGGGAGAGCGACTTGACGGATTTTTTGAACCAAATATCAAACACCACGACGACCGTCCCATCCTCATTATTGATCACGTCTGCGACCTGCCAGCGCTTGGTATTGGAATTCAGGATCATATCCGTTGCTTTTTGAACCTCTTCGACGTTCGTTGCATGCACTTCGATCTGCGCGTCACAGGGTTTCTGGGTGGGAATGGCCGTGTCGTTCGTTTCAGAGACTTGGGCCGATTTGTCAGGATAAACAATGGTCCAGCCGGATATTACGGCCGGCCGCGCGCCAAAGTTGCTTTTCCACACGCCCAGCGCTATGGCGACGAAAACCAACGATGCGAGGTAGGCCACCGTAGTAAGCTGGGTGCCAGCCGCTAGCCCTATGCCGATGGCCATGAACATGTACACGGCATCCATCGGCTCTTCGAGTGAGGTGCGAAAGCGCACAGCGGCCACGATGCCCGCCAAGCTGAAGGCGAGGGCTAGACTGCCCTTAACTAAAAAGACGACCAGCGTTATGGAGGTAGGTATCACGAGCAGCGTGTGGGCAAAGGATTGACTGTATTTTTTGCGCGGCCGCGTCCAGCGATAGACCCAAGTAATGGGGAGCGTAACCCCGAAGGCTAGCACCAAAGCGACCATGACGGGAATGGTGTGTGCCGGATCGACGAGTCGCAACACTCCTTCTTCGATATTGCCGAGTGGAAATGGAGCAGTCTCGGTCCCGAACTCCAAGGATTTTGCTGCGAAGATGCGTTTGCGCTCTTGGGCGACGTAATAGAGGATCTGGGGGAAGAGGTAAAAAATTCCGCTGAGCGCTAAAAGCCATGCGGCATAGTAAACGAGAAGACGTATGATCATGTTGTTGAGCATTATGTATCCCTCCTTAATTAGCTAGAACACCAAACCAGCGCGTAGGTACACTCCGATAAAATCATCGCCGTTTACGACTGCCATGCTCACGGTCTGCCACCGGCGGAGAAAAGACAGCCATAATCCACCGCCCACGCCGGTATGCCATGTATCGGCGTCGTTTGGATCTTTGGCGTACATTACCCGGCCGGCATCGGCTGCACCGAACAGGCCCAACTCCCCCGGTAGCAAGAGTTTGATTCTGGCCAGCACCAGCCGCAGTTCGGAATTGCCGTACAGTGCGGCGTCTCCTGCGAACCGGTTTTTCCGAAAACCACGTAAATTGCCATTGGACGCGCCACTACCGGTTAAGCCGGGGCCGCCCAAGAAGGCGCTCTCGTGGAAGGGAAAGGTTCCCCACACTTTCTTGCCGCCCGCTCGCAAGGCAAGGGTTGGGTTGGTAGGAATGCGAGCTGTTACGTAAGTACGCGCTTCTCCGTCTATGCTGCCAAAGGCCGACTTCACATCCCAAATTTTCGGATAGACGGCTCCGGCGACTCTGACCGAAAATCCCCGAGTGGCATACGCTGGATTGTCACGCGTGTCGTACGCGATTTCGCCTTGTGCTCCCAATTGGCCGAAGGAATCTGTGCCGTACAGCGGGTGATCCAGAGAGCCGATAAATTTGTCTTTGTTGGAACTTAGCGGCGTATTTGCATACTTGATGATCGGCCCCAAGCCAATGGTCAATTTCGAGCGCAGCGATTCTATGTCTCCTGTATGCCCTGCTGCGCGAAATTCGAGGGATGGGGCGAGAGCGAAATAGTTTTGCTCCACTTGGTAAAAAGAGGACGGCCCCGGAATTTCCGTTGCATTGCCGAATCCGTTGAACCGGATTACTTGAAGACCAGAGTACTTGAGATAGATTTTTGCGTCGAGATCGGACAGCAGTTGGCGGAAGGTTCCGGTGTAGGAAACAGATGCCTTGAGACGATTGACCGCCAGCCCGGCGTTGAAGGAATGACGCGAAGAGAATGGGTTTTTGCGATAGCCGAAGTACTGCCGGCTACCGAAACCGCCTACGAACACGCTCAGATCTGGATTGGCGACAAGGATCGGGAGCGTAATCGCCTGCATACCCCAGTCCAGTGCATACCGCGCGCGGAGGATCCGTGCGGGAGGACGCTTGTAGGGGCGCTCGTCGATTTTTGCGCCCTTGCCTTTGGCGAACCGATTTTTTCCGCGATAATCGTAAAACCGGGTCTTTGTGGCTTCGGCCTGAGATGAGTTTGTGAACGCGTCGGCTCCGCCTCCGCCGTCGATGCGGACGGCAATTTGTCCCTTGGCCCCCGATATCTCCGCGCGGTCGGCTCCTCCCCGAAGGTATATGCGGACTTCCTGGGTTTCTTGGGGGTGGAACGTGCGCTGGAAATAGGGCACTCCATCGGGTTCTTCCATGAGGCCGATGCGGACCAAGAGATCGCCGCTCGGCAGGTGTTCACAGTGGGCGTACTCGTCCTGATCGGTCGCTTGGATTTCGGCCTCGCGGGTAATCAACGCGTAGTATCGGCGGGCAAATTCAGGCAATGCGTCTCGTCTCGATTTGAGGGCTTTTGTAAGCGCTTTCCCAACGATCTTGTAATACGGCGGTGGGAGTTGCCGCACGGCATCCTCGATGACCGAGTCTGGGAGGTCCCTGCGGAACGCCGTTGCGACCGAATCCCATGCCGTCTTATTGAGTTCGGCTAGGAATTGTCGATCCAACTCCCAGCCTGTAGTCGATAGGCCCACCAGACTCGGATACGCGTCGTCGAACTCGATTTGCATTGGAAGCCCTCTACGCGCCACAGCCATGCCAAACCCGTCGAAATCGACAAAGGCTTGATCGCGATCCTCTGGTATGGGTAGCCAAGTATAACAATCGCCAGCGGAGAACCGCGCCCAGCGCCACTGGCCGTAGTGGCGATCCCTGTCGTTGATGAGAAAATCCATCAGCCTCGCCTCTAGATATGCGCGGGCATCGACGCGGTTGCAGGGCGTTTTTTCCAAGCGCTTCCACAGCTTATCCGTGCCGCTGATCTTGCGGGAACCGGCAAAGCCGGGCGTATCGTCTGGCCCTTCAGAAGGGTGTTCCTGTAGCAT
>JAJDYK010000223.1 GCA_022825185.1 Candidatus Latescibacterota bacterium
GAAGGTGTCGAGGACGTATTCGGCGTCGTCCCGCGACAGGCCGTAGAGGTGGAAGTAGAGCGCGTCGAGGCGGGCGCGGAGGTGGCGGCGTTCCTCTTCGTCCCAGATGAAGGGCTCGCCGTCGTAGCCGAGGTCGCGGGCGAAGGGGGCCATATCGTGGGCGGTGTACGTGAGGCGGAGCACGTGATCGCGGACGAGGTCGCGGGCGGTCGTCGCGCCGAAGGAACGGTCGTAGTCGGCGGGGGTGATGACGGGGAGTTGTTCGACGATGAACCAACTCAGATTTGTCCCTGGCATTTTGTGGCGCGTCACATAATCGAAGCAATAGCTGTTGAGATTCGCAATGAGTAGGCAAGCGTCGGCTGCGGAAAAATTTTTCTCCGGCATCAAAAGGAAGATGCTGTCACTCAAGCCGATTTTTGGCACGGCGGCTGCAATCATGGTTCTAGCATCTGTTGGACGTGCTATACGCCTATACGCAATAGTCCAGCTAAGCCTGTCGGGCATATTGCCACTCACTTCCTGTTCTAGAACCCAATATTGTGTCATGGGGCTAAATGCTGGATCGGCGTGTTCGGCTTCAGTGACAGCGACGCTCAGATACGGATTTATAGTGTTGTCTGGGTTGTATTTCACCGAATTGGCTCGATGGTCGAACTGACGAATCATCCGGCCCTGGTACAGCGGCAAATACAGTTCCTCGCCCCGTTTCCAGCGGTTGCCCTCGACAGGATAGAAACCTTCGGCTTCGAGTTGCTCGGAAGTGCGGAAGAGGTGGGAGTCATTGGCCATGTGAAACATTGTGGCGTACTTCACCCGCCAAGCACGCTTCTTTTTATTTTGCAGACGCTTCACCAACACCGGATGCTGCTTGTAGATGCGCCGCGTGATCTCTGCATCGCGGCGACGACGAAATACGGGCGCGGTGCCAGTATTCGGATTCACGCGGGCGAAGTCTTCCGGCGACAATGGAAAACAGCGGTCTTCGTCGTGAACAGTTTTCGTGTCATGCAGGAAAAAGGCGCATTCGGCCTGATCGAATTGTCGCTCCTCGCCACCCAAGACGAGGGCGCAGAATTTGAAAGAAGCGTGAACGTCCTTGAAGAAAATTTTCTTGTTTTCAAAATCGAATAAGCCGCCTACCCGTCCGCTGGTCGAAACGGACTTGAAAAACCGGGCCGCCGTCTTATCGGCGTAAATGCCCGATGGCGTCAGCAAGCCGACAAAACCATCCGGCTTAATCAGGCTCATAGACCGCTCGACGAATAGCGAATACAAGTTGATGTCGCCGCTGCTGAGCAACGGATAATCGCCACCGGAGCGCACCACTTGACTCAGGCTCTCGGCCTGCGCCTTGGCCGCGTCGAACTCAGCCGCCAAGGGCGCATCCTGCTTACGCAACTGCTGAATGCCCTTTCGCCGTGCCGCCGCCGTCGGTGCGAGAGCAAGTTCTCGGTCACGAGTTGCAAACCACTCGACTTCTTGCAGCTTGATCCGATCCCACGGCGGATTGCCAATAACCGCGTCAAATCCACCTTGCGGACGGCTTTCCTGCCACCGATGCCACACCCCCGGAAAGGCCACCTCCCAATGCAAGAAGTACTCGCGATTGGCAATGGACGTGGCCTTGTGCCATAGCTCGGAAAAGTCGGAAATGTTCTCCGCTGGCCCTTGTGCCAAAAGTTCGTAAGCATTCGCCGCATGGTAGCCGAGCGTCCTAACCAGCGGCTCTTCAAATTCAGCGCGTTCGTCCTTCTTCATGCCCGCCGTCAGCCAACGCCAGCCACACAGAAAGTCGAGCAAGCCGCGTAGGTCAGCGGTCGTCTCCTCCACCCCATCGAACAGCTCTGCCGACTCCTTCACCTCCGCCACGTCCGCATCGGACATCTCCTCAATCCGCTGCATCCCGTCGGTAGCCGTCTCCGCCCCGGCAATGGCGCTACTGGCAAACATCCCGCCGAGCCGGTGTAATTCATCGGTAGCATCCCGCACTCGCAGGCCAACCAGCGAGTCGCCGCAACGCAAATGGTGATCGAGAAAGGACAGCGGCGCACCCACTGTAAAGCTGTGCAGCCACAGCGACACCTTGGCCAACTCGACCGTCAACCGATTCTTGTCCACCCCGTAAATGCAGCGCTTGAGCACCATACGGCGAATAATGGCTTGGTCAGTAAGCTGCGCCTCGTCCAAGACCCAGTTCGATTCGTCGGCCCGTTTGCGAATGTCCTCCCGAATCGCCGCCACGCGCCCCACCAGCGGCGACGCATACTCACCGTCCAGCCACTCCGGAACCGAAGGGACGCGCTCGATCAACTCGGCGATGTAATCCGACAGAAAATCCACGGCCGTGACGAGGAAGTGTCCACTGCCCATGGCCGGGTCCAAAACTTTGAGATCTAGTACGGCCTCTGCCGGATCAAGCTGCTCAAGCTCCTCCCTCCGTTCCTGCTTGGATCGACGGTCGCTTTTAAGTTCGGCGGCCTTGTCCTCAAAGGCTTGTAGCCGCTCTTCGGCCAGCGGCTTCAAGGTCCGCTCGACAATCAGATCGACTAGTTCCTGAGAGGTATAAAAACTGCCGCTGTCCTTGCGGGCATACGGATTGGGACGAATGGAAATCTCACCATTGTCATCGCGCACCGGCTCGCGCTCCAGCAGCCGCTCGTAGATAGAGCCTAGCTGCTGCACCGACATATCGCGGTAGTTGACAAAGCGGCGCACACCCTGCGAATCCTCGGCGTGACTCAGATCGTAGATGATAGGCGCAATTTCTTCATCGGCCAGCCGGACCGTTTCCAACAATGGCGCAGCTTCCACCGCAAACAGCCCGCCATTGTACGGCGGCAAACCAATAGACTCGTCTCCCTTGTCGATGAGCTTAAACAACGTCGTCAGATGGTCGTAATAATTGGTAGCAATCGCCGAGTACGTATCGTCAGCCGCCATCCTGCTCGCAATGTCATCGCGGACAGGCTTGCGCAAACCATAGTCGTCGTATCGCTCATCGTTGACCGGCAATAGCCCACGATCCTCGGCATAGAGCACAAACAGCAGCCGATAGAGAAAGATCAACGCCGCATCCCGGCTCGCGACGAGGCTTTCCTCCGACTTCTGCACAAGCGCATTGACGAGATTGGGAAACACCCGCTCAAACACCACCCCCGAAAGATCCTGCGCAACCTGTTCCTCATAGCGCCGCCCCTCAGCCAGCGCCGCTTCGAGAAACGTACTCGTGGCCCCATCTCGCAGCGTGAAGGATTCGCGGCGAAACAGCAGGTGAAAGACGCGGAGGTCGTCTTCCTTGCCGGGCTGGAGCAGTTCTGCCAAGTCGGCTTCAAAGTAGCCGCTAGCCCGTGGCCGGGCACGATAGTCGTAGAGCCGCCAGATACTGCCATTGGTCAGAATGCCCCAGCGAATGCGCCCCTCCGACTCGATCTCAGCCGTCGCCAAATATCGAAGAATCTGACCGTGCGGCGTCCCACGCTGCGCCCGATCCTTCCGGTCCCGGCTGTCGAGCGCAAGCCCAAAGCGCTTACTCTCTTCAACCACTGTCGCGTACTGGAAGGGATTCCCGTCCCGCGCCTTGGATTCGGCGTCAGCGAAAAGCAAATGGTCGGGAATGTCCTCATGGCCGGCGGCGCTTGGCTGAGGCACGTACTCGGTCCATCCCAATAGCTCCAGAACCGGACGAATAAGCTCTTCCTCCGTACGAGCTTCGTTGGGATTTCGGGAACGGCTGAGGGCGCTGTGATGTCGAGCAACGCCGTCTTTGAACGCAACAAACGCCTCTGGCTGAGCGAGAGACGCTTGCCACTCAGCCGTAGCCTTTATGCCGTCGGTGAGGAAATAGTGAGTGAATAGCTGGCCGGTCATATTGAGAGAAAGCCGCTAGTGCCCAGACAGCTTAAACAGATTGACCGCCGTAAAGTTGATGATGGCCCAGATCGTAAACAGCAGGGCTATCTCGGTTTTCAGCGACATCCGCTCGTCTTTGGGCACCCGCATCGCCAGATGTAACACCGCGTAGGCCATTGGGATCAGCAGCAGATTATTGGCATTGGCACCCTTGAGCACAAAGTCGAGGGTGCGCGGGTCGAACAATATGAAGAGCAGCCACCCAAACGGGAAGGCGATCTGGAAAATGCGGATCCAGCGGCGGTAGCCCTCTTCTTCGGCTAGCGCGCTCACCTTTAGTTGCCGCAGAAAGTCAGCGCCGATCCTCCCCGAAGAAGCAGCAAATACCAGCAGCGTGGAAAAGAGCGTGCAAAATCCCCCGAACATGAAGATATAGTACGCCCAGCCGCCGATGCTCTCGGTGAAAATTAGCGAGACTTGCTCGACGACCTTCATGCCTTCGGGCAAGACTTGTAGCTGATTGAGCACCGACGCGCCCAGCAGGTAATACGCGCACGTGACCACCAGCGCGATCCCCGTGCACACACCCGCATCCGTGATCAAGACCCGCATCCAGCCCCGGTAGCGCGCCTGCCATTCCGGGCTATCGTCTTTTGGCCCGACGAAATCCGGGTAGCCTTTTTCCACGATCCAATAGGGATACATAAAAAGCTCGACCGCGGTTGCGCCGACCGATCCCATCACCGCCAACGCCACAAACGCGCCTTCGGCGGGCATGGCAAAACGGAAGCCCGAGGCGATTTGCTCGCTGCTGATTGCGTAGCCCGTCCCTTGCAGTGCGAGCACCGAGCCGACTACTACCAAGCTGAAGGTCGCCACCAGCGCGGAAACCATTTTCTCCAAGTCGCCGTATAGTCCCCGCCACAGCAAAACCGACATGGCGAGGAAAATGACTACCGCCCACACTTGTTCGGATGCGAAGGGAAAAACCGTGACCATCAGTCCGGCGACCGATCCCAAGATGCCGATGACGGCCACCGTCACCGAGAAGTAGCCCACCACGCACAGCCACGCGATCCACGAGGTGCCGCGCCAGCGCGTGCCCGGCACTTGGTCGAGGATTTGCACGGTACTGCTCTTGCGCAACAGGCACTGCCGGCCCAATTCGAGCTGGATCACAAACTTGACCAAACAGGCCAAGATCACGCCCCATAAAAAGACAAAGCCGACCTCGGCCCCCATCCGCGTCGTCACCAACAACTCTCCCGAGCCGACCACCGATCCCGAGACAACGACGCCGGGTCCAATATTGCGTAAGAGGCCGCTGAGACGGGTGGGGGCCTCGCGGATGCTATTTTGTGCGCTGTTCATGTATTGCACTCCGTTTTGTCTTCTTGGATCGGGCAAGACGCCCGTAAAAGCGGCCTTAAGATAGGAACTTACTAACCGTTGGCCACTCAAAAACCAGCCACAATCCCCCGCAGCCCCTCGGCATATTGCCCAAGCACCGCAGCGGCTCGATCTCCACTGCCGCGCTTATGGATCACTTCCACCGAGCAATACCCATCAAACCCAGCCTCAGCAAGTAAACGCAGCGGCTCGGCGTGATCGAATACACCCGAGCCCAGCACATCGCTGACCTGCAACCTGCCATCGACGATCGTCCCGTCGTGGGCGTGGATGTGGCGCGTGTGCGAGCCCAGCATCTGGAAACTCTCGGCTGGCTCTTCCAGCACCCGCTGCGTGTGCATAAAATCCCACAGCACCTGCAAATTCGGATGCCCAGCCCGCTCGACAACCGCGCGCACTGGAGCCGAGCAGCACCAATCGTCGTGCGTTTCCAGCAACAACGTCACGCCGCGTTCAGCCGCCGCAGGCAACACCTGCGCAAAGCCCTCCACCACGTAATCGACGACCGCAGTCCACTCGCGGCCCCGGTCGCGCTGACCGCCGAAAACCCGCACCAAGCCACAGCCCAAATCAGCCGCTAGGTCGATGTACTTTTTCACATCCTCCACATGTCCGGCCCGCTCCGCCGCGTCGGGCGCAGCCATCCGCGCACCCGTAGCAATGCAGCAAATTTCCAAGCCCTCGTCCTCCATCCGTCGGCGAATATCCCGCCGCTCTTGGGCTGCAAGCGCAGCCTCAATGCCGCAGGCGTGATCCCACTCGACGCGCGGCTCAAACCCCTGATAGCCGTGCCGCTTCATGCCGGCGACGACCTCGTCCAAGGTCCAGTCTGGACACGCGCTGCTCATAGTCGCCAATTTGATCATAGTATTTTGTTCTCCTCAGTAGCGTTGCGAATGTAACGAATGGACAGGATAGATGGGATTGTATTGTTTTATCCTATCCTATGTCAAACACCCTCAATTGATGCAAGGTCCCTCATGCAAATCGGCACCACCCTCACTCGCTTCATCATCGAAGAAGAGCGGCAGCACCCCGAGGCCACCGGCGAATTCACCGGCCTGCTCACCGACCTGACCAGCGCGGCCAAAATCATCTCCCGCGACGTGAACAAGGCCGGCCTCGCCGAGGTAATGGGCATCACCGGCCGCACCAACGTCCACGGCGAAGAGGTGCAAAAACTCGACGAGTTCGCCAATGCGCTCATCATCCGCACCACCGATCACACGGGCCGGCTTGCCGGCATGGCTTCCGAAGAGATGGGCGACATTTACCCCATCCCGGAAAGACACCCGCGCGGCAACTACCTCCTCGTCTTCGATCCGGTTGACGGCTCGTCCAACATAGACGTGAATGTCTCCATCGGCACCATCTTCTCCATCTACCGCAAGAAAAGCACCGACACCGTTGCCCACAGCGACTTCCTCCGCTGTGGCCGCGAGCAAGTCTGCGCCGGCTACATCATCTACGGCTCCAGCACCATGCTGGTCTATACCACCGGCAGCGGCAGCCACGGCTTTACCCTCGACCCAAGCCTCGGCGAATTCCTGCTCTCGCACGAGAACATCGAAATTCCCAAGCGAGGTCAGTACTACAGCGCCAACGAGGGCAATTATCCCGGGTGGGACAAGCCAGTGCGCCACTACGTCAAACAGCTCAAGGAAGGTCCGCAATCCTACTCGGCGCGCTACATCGGCTCGCTCGTGGCCGACTTCCACCGCAACCTGCTCAAGGGCGGCATCTTCCTCTACCCCGGCGACAGCAAGTCGCCCAACGGCAAGCTGCGCCTCTTGTACGAAGCAGCTCCCCTCGCCTTTGTCGTCGAACAAGCCGGCGGCGCAGCCTCCAACGGAACCCAGCCCATCATGGATTTGCAGGCGACCGAACTGCACCAGCGCACCCCCCTGTTCATCGGCAGCAGAGACGACGTAGCCACTCTGGAGGAATTTGTGCGCGATGGGCGGGAGAGAGCAGGCGACGCTGGGGACCTTGTAAAAAAGCGAAAGCCGAGAGCGTAAAATTTGCGGGCCGGTCTGCGCCTCAGTATTCATGTGCAACAGCTATCTTCTTCACCAGAATCGCGTGAGGAGCAGGCACGCTCCGCTGGCTTGTCATCGACAACGCGATACCACTCCCAACGCAAGCCTTGCGGATCGCTCGACCAGACTTTGTTCTGTGTCGCGTAGCAACAGGTTTCGTTCCGTTGCACTTCGGTTAAAATGCCCGCAGTCCGCAGTCGTTGCTCGGCATCGCTCACCTCGGCTTCTGCAAATGCTTCGACACCTAGATGGTTGAGGCGTTCTGCCGCCTCTGGATCCTCAAATAGTACCAACTTCAACGGCGGTTGATCGATGGCAAAGTTGGCATAACCGGGATGCCGCTTGTGAGGCTTGGCATTGAAAAGTTCACCGTAATAAGCGACGGCTTCATCCAAATCACGGACGTTCAGGGCCAATTGCAAACGCATAACTCGCTCCTTTCATTATCCTTGTAAATAAAGACGCAAGCGACGGGAGATTTGAAAACTATGGTTCTGACGCGAAATTTCAAGGAAACGATCCAAGCGCGTATAGAACGCGATCCGACCTTCCGAGAAGAACTGCTCAAGGAAGGGGTCGAGTGTCTGCTTTCGGGCGATATGGACACCGGTAAGGCGATATTGCGCGACTACATCAACGCGACCATCGGGTTTCAGGAGCTTGAGCAAACCTTGTGAAAATCACCGCCATCAAACTCTCCGTTTTTGAGCTTCCAGCCACCACCCCCCTCTTCGATCTAGAGCAAGTTCCCTACGGCCATCGCACCCGCTGGCAGACCCGTAGCCACCTCCGCGCCGAAGCCCCCATCCACGTGTTGCACGTGCTGACCGACGAAGGCTTGGAGGGCATCTGCACGGTCGGCGACGCCCGCTACCAGACCATGCGCCGCGAGGAGTTGGAAGCCCTGCGCATCATGGCCATCGGCCAAGACCCGCTCGACCGCGAGCAGCTCGACGACAAGCTGCGCTGGGCTACCCGCTCGCTGTTTTCGCGTCCGGGATGGCATGGAGCTTTTGACAATTGCCTCTGGGACATCGCCGGGCAAGCTGCCAGCCTTCCAGTCTGCGCCCTAATCGGTCGGACCCGCCCGCGCTGCCGGGCCTATTACAACTTCTCCTCCGGCAGCCTCGACGCCGCCATAGAAGGGGCAGACCAAGCGCTCGCCGCGGGCTTTGTAGCGCTCAAAGACCACTGGTCCGGCCCTCCCGACACCAACATCGCGTGGTCGCGCACCATCCGCGATCACGTCGGCCCGGACATCGACCTGTTACACGACGCGGCTGGCAGCCCCTACACCCTGCGCGAAGCCCTGCGCGTTGGTCGCGCGCTGGAGGAGCTCAACTACGGCTGGTTTGAAGAGGCCATTTCCGACCGCGATCTCCAAGGCTTACAAACGCTGTGCGCCGAACTCGACATACCCGTCATGGCCCTTGAAACTCTGATGCACGACTACGAACTCTGCGCCGCTTGGGTTCGCGCCGAGGCCACGGACCTCATCCGCGCCAACGCCCGCCACGGCACCACAGCCACCCTCAAACTCGCCGCAATGGCTGCCGCCCACCGCACCACCATCGAACTCAACGGTCCGGGCGGCCTTTTTGGCCTAGTCCACGCCCACCTAGTCTGCGCCCTGCAAAACACCACGTACTACGAGTATTTCCCCGGCGGCAGCCGCGACGAAATCGGCCGCGAAATCGGCTTGCTCAATCCCCCGCTTCCCGTCGATGGACACATCGCGCCGCCGACCGGCCCCGGCTGGGGAGCCGAGTGGGACCGGGCCTATTTCGCCAAAAAAAGCGTGGCCGAGTGGTAAGCCGCCAGCGGTTGAAGAGCGATGCCGCGTTAGCTAAGTTACGGAGCAGCCATTCCTGTCATGCTGAGCGGAGTGTAACGGAGTCGAAGCATCCCATACCTAAAACTCTCATGAGTAGAGTAGCATCACTCAGGAAGTAACCCACCGTGAACCTCAACGCCGCCCAAGTGCAGTCCTACCGCGCCCAAGGCTACCTCGTCGTGCCGGAGATATTCGCGCCCGACCACACTGACACCATGATCGGCCACTACATGAAACTGCGCGCCCAAGGTCCTCACCCAGGCGACAGCGGCGGTACCGACGACCAGCCCGACGACCCCAACCACGCCTATCCGCGCATGATCAATATGCACGACTGGGATCCCGCCAGCGCCACTTGGGCCACCCGCCCCGATTTGCTCGCCGCGGTCGAACAACTCATCGACGACGAGCCCGTCCTGCGCCAGACCATGCTCTACTTCAAGCCGCCCGGCGGCCGCGGTCAGGGTCTGCACCAAGACGAGCAGTACATCACCATCAACCCCCTAATCGGCCTGTGGATCGCCCTCGATCCGTCCGATGCTACCGTGGGCCAAATGGTCGTCGTCCCCGGCTCACACGGCCAACTCCGGCCCGTTGAAAAAGCCGACACTCGCGTTTCTTTTACCCGTGCTCAGAGCCAGCTACCTCCCGAGGCCGCAATCATCGGCCTCGACATGGCCCCGGGCGACGGCCTCTTCTTCGACGGCAAAACCATCCACGGCTCCTATCCCAACCAGACCACTGATCGCTGGCGGCGCAGTTTCATCTGCCACTACATCGGCAAACGCGCCGAACACTTCGAGCCGCCCGAGGGCTTTCACGTGGGGCACGTGTGAGACAACGCCATGGCCTTCGCTTTTTCCGACCAGCACATCGACGAGTACCGCACTCAGGGCTACACGGTCTTCCGCCAACTCCTGCCTCCTTCCCTCGTCGCCGATCTACGCCGCGTCTGCGCCGAGGCGCGAGACTTAGCCCGCCAACAGCGCGGCCCCCAAGCCCAGCGTTTGCAGCCAATGGCCGACTTCCCGCTCGACCAACAGCCCTTTATCGACTATGTAGAACTCCCCGCGCTCAACGACGCACTCCACCGCCTGCTCGCGCCGGATTTTCGCGTTGGCGGGCCGCAGGTCATGGGCGTGCTCTTTGAACCGGCCGAGTTGCCGTGGTGTACCCACTGGCACCGCGACTGGCGCGACAATATGCCCGGCTTGGAGCTAGCGCGCTGGGACGAGCATTTTGCCGACGACCGCTACTTCAACCAAGTCAACTGCGCCCTGTACGCCGACTCGTGCACCTGGGTCGTCCCCGGCAGCCACCTGCGCCGCGACCTGCCGTGCGAAGCAGCGCGCTTTCCCGAGCGCCCCATCGCCAAGCCCGATCTCGAAGGACAATCCGCTACCGAACGCGAGTGGACCTGCCTCAGCTACGTACAGAGTATGCCCGGTGCCCGGCAACTCTTCCTCGACGCCGGCGACTTCTGCCTCTACCGCAACACGCTATGGCACATCGGCAATTATGTGCCCTACGCCAAAAGGGCGACCCTGCACGACGCCGTAGATACCGACGAATTTGCAGCGTGGCGCGACGAGACCGTGCACATAGTCCAGGAGCGGCGGGCGGCGGGACACGGCATGGAGAATCCCAATGGCTAAAAACAGCCGCCTCGTGTATTCCTCTGATACCGGCCGCGTACAGCAGCCGAAAAAGCAAGCCGCCGCTCCCACCGGCGACGGCATCGCCCACGTGCGCCGCGAGAAAAAGGGACGTGGCGGCAAGACTGTCACCACCATCTCGGGCCTGCGGCTGTCCGCAGCCGAACTAAAGACCCTCGCTTCCGAACTCAAGCGCAAATGCGGCAGCGGCGGATCGGTCGTCGATCGCGTGATAGAAATTCAGGGGGACAAAGCGGATGTTGTGCTCGCCGAGCTAGCCAAGCGCGGCTATCAGGCCAAGCGCGCCGGCGGCTGATTACTCCAGTTCAAATACAAACGGCAGGCTGACCCACACGGGGACGGGGCGGTCGTTTTGCACAGCCGGCGAGAACTCCCAAGCCTTGGCGGCCTGCGCCACCGCGTGCTGGAAAACCTGCGGCCCCTCGATGCGGTCAATGTGCTCGACCCGCCCCTCTCGCCCCACCAACACCCGCGCAAAGACCCTGCCCTCCACCAGTGCTTTCCGCGCACTGTCGGGATAGACCGGCAGAACTTTCCTAAGCACTTTCGGCGGCTGCTCCACCATCCACAACTCCGCAGCCTCCACTTCCTCCTCCAAAGGGAACTCGGTCACCACTACGGGCGGCGGCAGTTTATGCTCGCGCACGGGTCGCGTCCGCACGTATGCCACCGGCTCGACGCGCTGGACCGGTGGCGGCGGCAAGGGCAGCCGCATCTCGGTCGCAGGAACGAGTTCCAACTCAATGATCACAGGCCGCGGCACGGGCCTTCTCGCATCGAACGCAATCTGCGGATCAATCGCCACCACCGCAGCCAGCAACAGGACCACCAACCCCACCGAAGCCCACAGATCCCTCGCATAGGTGCGCTTGAGATCTGCGTCTTTGCTCTTCAGCCGGATCATGCTGGCCTCGGCGTCAATTAGAGGGCGGAATTTGCTTGCCTTGCGGATCCTGTTCGTCGCTGATTTGCGCGTCCAACTCGGCAGCTAGCTCGCCGCCGATAAAGTGCTCAAGCGCGTCGGCTGGGTCGTGTACGTGGTCTGCGGGCAGGCCCAGATGGCTCATATAGGTCTCCCAAAGCCGGTGATGGCGCAACAGGCGCAGCGCGGCTTGTTGGCCCTTGGCAGACAATTCGACCACGCCATTGGCCTGCACCAGCAGTTGCCGCCGCCGCAGACCGCCAAACGCTAGCTGCGCCAGCGGACTCCAAACGGCCGCAGTTGCTACCAATTCGGCGGGCCGCAGCCCAGCGCGCTCGACCTCCTTCTCCTCGCGCCGCACCAGCGCCAGCAGCATGTGATCTTGCGCCACTTGCAGCGACAGCCGCACGCGCTGATAAATCCGCGCCAGCACACCCTGATTGGGCGAAAAAAGCAGAGAAAAGAGAAATATCCCACCGATGACCACCACCATAGCGCCAGCGATCGAGCTATTCCAGAAGCTGGCCAAAAAGTAACCCGCCACAGCCGAGACGATCCCAAAGAACACGGCCAATCCCAGTACCGCGATGAGCCGGTCACTCCACAGGTACGCGGCTGCCCCAGGCACAATCAGCATGGCCACGACCAAAATCGCGCCCACGGACTCAAACGACGCTACCGTCGTCAGCGCGACCAAACCCATCAAGAGATAGTGCATCAGCGTGGCGTTGATCCCCACCGACATGGCTAAGGCCGGATCAAACGCGGAAATTTTGAATTCCTTGTACAAGAGCGCGATCACCGTCAGGTTAATCGCCAGCATCGCGCCCAATATCCACACCGGCCGCGGCCCCAGCGATTGATCGCCCCACAGCAGCAGGTCCCAAGGGGTATAGGCGATCTCGCCGTAGAGCACGCACTCCTGATCGAGATCCACTTGACCGGCGTACGCGGTGATGATCACCACGCCCAGCGCGAAAAGCGCGGTAAACACAATGCCGATGGCCGCGTCCTCTTGCACGCGCCACCGCCGGTGAAATGCCTCGACCAACAGCGCGGTTAGCAAGCCGAAGGCGGCTGCGCCCAAAAACATCGGC
>JAJDYK010000054.1 GCA_022825185.1 Candidatus Latescibacterota bacterium
CGAGCAGGAGGACGTGTTCTACTACCTGACGGTCGAAAACGACATCTATTCCATGCCGGAGATGCCCGACGGCGTCGAAGAAGGCATTCTCAAAGGCATGTACAAGTTCAAACCCTCGGCCAAGAAACGCGCCCGCCTCAAGGCCCACCTTTTCGGCAGCGGCGCAATCATCAACAGCGCCCTCAAAGCGCAGAGCATCCTCGAAGAAAAATACCAAGTCAGTGCCGATGTCTGGAGCATCACCAGCTACAAGGCCCTGCACCGCGACGCCCTCAATGCCGAGCGTTGGAACCGTATGCACCCCAGCGAAGAGCCTCGGCTCAGCTACATAGAACAATGCCTAGCCAAAGAGCGCGGCGTGTACGTCATGGCTTCGGATTACGTCAAGGCCCTCCCGGAATCCATTGCCCGCTGGTTTCCCAACCCGCCCGTCTCCCTCGGCACCGATGGCTTCGGCCGCAGCGAGACCCGCGAGGCCCTGCGCGATCACTTCGAGGTCGATTACCGCTTCATCGTCCTAGGAGCCTTGAGCGCACTGGTGCGCGAGGGACAAATCGAAAGCGACGCGGTCGTCCAAGCCATGAAAGACCTAGCGATTGATCCGGCGAAACCCAATCCCATTTACCAGTGAGCTTAAACCACATTATGCCTGTAAAATTTGCCCTGCCCGACTTGGGAGAAAACATTGAAAGCGGTGATGTAATCCGCATCCTCGTCGCCGTCGGCGATCGCCTCGCCGAGGACCAAACCGTTATCGAGCTTGAAACCGACAAGGCCGTCATTGAAGTGCCCTCCTCCATAGACGGCACCGTTACTGAAATTCTCGTCCAACAGGGCGACACCATCGCCGTCGGGCAGCCCATCCTCGAAGTCGAGGGGGCCGCAGCCCCAGCCGTCGAAGAGATGTCTTCAGCCGTCGAGGAAGCATCCCCAACACCTGCACCAGAAGAACCAGCCCCTACCCCGATTGTACAAGAGGCCGCCCCAATTGTCGAAGAAGTTCCACCTACTGCTACAGACAGCCCCGTCCCAGCCGCGCCATCGACGCGCCGCCTAGCCCGCGAGATCGGCGTCGATATTGCGCAGGTCCAAGGCTCGGGGCCGGGCGGCCGGATCTCAATCGACGACGTCAAAGCGCACTCAAAAAGGCTGCACGCAGCGCGGGGGGCTGCCCCGGCTGCAGCCCCCCCACTGCCCGACTTCAGCCAGTGGGGGGCTATCGAGCGCGAGCCCATGACCAAGGTCCGCGAGATAACCGCCGAGCGTCTAGCACAAGCTTGGGCCACCATCCCGCAAGTCACCCAGTTCGACAAAGCCGACATCACCAACTTGGAAAAGTGGCGCGCAGAATACGGCAAAAAGGCCGAGGCAGCCGGCGGCAAGCTGACGCCGACCGCGATCCTCATCAAGGTACTCGGCATCGCCCTCAAGGTCTTCCCGCAGTTCAACGCCAGCATCGACATGGCCCAGCGGGAAGTCGTGTACAAAAGCTACTTTCACATCGGCATTGCCGTCGACACCCCCCACGGTCTGCTCGTGCCAGTGGTGCGCGACGTGGACCAAAAGAACCTAATCGAATTGGCAGGCGAACTGAGCGAGCTAGCTCAAAAGACGCGCGAGCGCAAAATCGCGCCGGCCGACATGCAGGGCGGGTCCATGACCATCAGCAATGTCGGCACTATGGGCGGCACCGCCTTCACGCCCATCGTCAACCCGCCCGAAGTGGCAATCCTCGGCGTGGCGCGCTCGCAAGTCGAACCTACTTATATCGACGGTCAGTTCCAGCCGCGTACCCACCTGCCCCTGTCGCTGTCCTACGACCACCGCCTGATCGACGGGGCCGATGGCGCACGCTTCCTCCGCTGGGTCTGCACGGCATTGGAAGACCCCTTTATCGCACTCTTAGAAGGCTGAGGCAGCTATGGACAAGGCCCAGCTAGCGGTCATCGGCGGCGGTCCGGGCGGTTACGTCGCCGCCTTTAAGGCCGCAGATTTGGGGTTGGACGTCGCATTGATTGATCCTGAAGCCCATCCAGGCGGCGTTTGCCTCTACCGAGGCTGCATCCCCTCCAAGTCCCTCCTGCACATTTCCAAGCTGCTCTACGAAGCCAAGGAAGCCGAGCACTGGGGCATCCAATTCGCTGCACCCGAGATTGACCTCGACAAGTTGCGCAGTTGGAAGGACGAGGTAGTAGCCAAGATGACGCAGGGCTTGGGTCAACTCGTCAGGGCGCGCAAGCTGACTTACGTGCAGGGCCGCGCCCGCTTGGTCGATTCCCACACGCTGCAAATAGACCAAGCCGACGGCAGCCAAGGCACCTTGCAGTTCGAACACGCCATCCTCGCCACTGGGTCGCGGCCAGCCGTGCCTGCGCTCTTCGACCAATCGAGCGACCGCATCATGGATTCGACCGCGGCCGTCGCACTCCCCGACATCCCTGCCTCCATGCTCGTCGTCGGCGGCGGCATCATCGGCATGGAACTGGGGCAGGTGTACGCGGCGCTGGGAACCCAAGTTTCAGTCGTCGAAATGCTCCCTGGACTGATCCCCCCGGCCGACCGCGACTTGGTCAAACCGCTGCACAACAAGGCCGCCGAGCGCTTCGACGAGATTATGCTCAGCACCCAAGTGACTGCGCTCGCCGAGAGCGACGATGGCTTAGAAGTACAATTACAGAACGGCGACGGCCAGAGCTTTGCCAAGACCTACGCCAAAATCCTGCTCGCCGTGGGCCGGGTTCCCAACAGCGAAGACTTGGGCTTGGAACGCACCGCCGTCGGCCTCGACGAGCGCGGCTACGTCCAAGTCGATGATCAACTGCGCACGGCCGAGCCGTCGATTTTCGCCATTGGCGACCTCGTAGGCGCGGCCCTCGCCCACACGGCCGCCCACCAAGGAAGCCTCGCCGCCGAGGTCGTAGCCGGGCACGAAAAACAGGTCTTCGCGCCCCACGCCATTCCCAACGTCGTCTATACCGACCCGGAAATCGCCTGGTGCGGCCTCACCGAGGAAGAGGCCAAAGAACAGGGCCGCGCGGTCTCAGTCGCGCGCTTTCCCTGGTCGGCTTCCGGCCGCGCCTCGACCCAAGGCGCAAATGACGGCCTCACCAAGCTGCTCATCGACCCCCAGACCGATCGGATCTTAGGCGTGGGCATTGCCGGTAGCGGCGCAGGCGAGTTAATCGCCGAGGGCGTCCTAGCCGTGGAAATGGCCGCGCTCGCCGCGGATGTCCAGCTTTCGATCCACCCTCATCCCACGCTCTCCGAAACCCTCATGGAAGCGGCCGAAAGCCACTACGGCCAGAGCGCACATCTCTACGCACCCAAACGCCGCTGAAGCACGGCCTCCAACGTCCTAAGATGCGCCTCCCCATTCGCTAGGCGTCTCGCTGATCAGCGCGTGTTCAGTATGATGCGCGTACAAGTAGGGGGCCACAACCCAGCCTCGCCCCACTCTGGGTCAACGAGGGTTTGCCGTGCGCCGTCCGGCGATTTTTCGCTTGGCCTCTAGCGCTAAGCCGTTGTATTTTTAAGAACGCGATGCGCCGCTAACGCGCTCGAATAACTACCCACCTCAAACCTTCACAAGACCAATGACCGACAAAGCCAAATGGGCTTGGACAACCCTATCCCTGAGTCTGCTGGTCCTGCTGCCAGGAATCTATTTCTATTTTTCGGCACCCCCTGCCCCCTCCGAGGCTCCTCTCAAGGTCCCCACACCGGAGCCGCCTAGCCCTATCGCCGTGCTGATCGCCGAGGACCGCTGCGACCTCGCTTATCCCCAACTCACGGCGCTAGATACGACCCAACACGAGCCGACCAACCGAGCGCACATCGAGTTCCAGCGGGCGTTTTGCGAGCGCATGCTCAAAGAGCCAAGCCGCGCGTACGACCGCTTGCGCGACCTCGACCTACCGGCCCTGGACGACTACCGTCGCTTCTGGATGGCCCGCTCTCTAGAGGACATGGACCAGACGCACGACGCCATCGCCGAGTACGAAAGCTTTCTGGCCACTTCGGCCAACCCAATCCTCCGCAACCCAGCCCGCCTGCGTTTGGCCTCCCTCTACCGAACTGTCGGCCAACCCGCCAAGGCCCTCGCCCTGTACGAGGAACAACTCCCGCAAGACGCCGATCCAGCGCGGGTCCTCTACTTGCTCGCAACCACTAGCCAAAAGCTCGACTCGGCGCAGGCGCGAAAGTGGCGTTTAGAGTTGCTGGAAAACCACCCCGGTTCCAAGCACGCTCGCAATAGCCTATCGCACCTGCCCAAGAAGCTCGACGCCCGCACAGCGTATGCCAAGGCGCACACCCATTACAGCCACAAGCAGTACAACCAAGCCATCAAGAGCTTTCGCCACTTCGTCCGCACACACAGCGACGACCTGCGCGCTGCCAAGGCGCACTACATGCTCGGCCGGGCCCACCTAGCTGCGGGTCATTACACCAAGGCCGAGCAGGTTTTTCGCACGGTTCACGAGCGCTACGGCAGTCCAGCGGCCCTTTATCGCATCGCCAGTCTCTCCGTCCGCAGAGACCGCGAAGACAAGGCCATTGCGGCCTATGCGAACTTTGCCAAGCGCTATCCTCAGCACGACTTGGCCGACGACGCCCTGTGGCAGGCTGCCAAAGCCGCCGAGCGCAAAAGCCAGTTCGCCCGCGCCGAGACGCTCTATCGCCGCCTAGCCGAGCACCACCCGCAAACCGATTACGGCGACGAAGCGCGTTGGAGCGTCGGCTTCGCGCTCTACTGCCAAGAACAATATTCCGAAGCCCTCGCCGCTTTTGAGCGCGCCAGTCAGCAGGCGCACCAGCCCCACATCATCGACCAATCCCTATACTGGGCTGGGAAAAGCGCCGATCGGCTGGGCCAGACAGAGGACGCCACCGAGTTCTATCGCCGCGCTGCCGCCGGATTTCCCCGCTCTTACTACTCGGCCCGCGCTGTCCAATTGGGCTATAGAGACCAAGTTCAACTCAAAGGACGATCCGCCGACAGCTTCCGCCAAGACGTCCCCCCGCTGGCGCACAGGGCACACCTCGAACGCGCTGGCTTGCTGAACCAATTAGGGCTGAGGGATTGGTCGGTAGCCGAGATGCAACAAGCCGTCCGCGACTACACGGGCCACAAGACTGCGCTAAAGGCCATCCGCGACTACTACGAAGCGCTCGGCTATCGCGATCAAGCCCTGCGGCTGTCGATGCGCCTGTTCGACGGGCGAGACCCGGAGGAACTGTCGCGCATCTACCCGACTTACTACTGGGAAGAGATTGCCGCGGCCGCAGCCGAGGCCCAAATCGACCCTTATCTGGTCCTGTCGGTAATTCGCCAAGAAAGCACATTCAACGAAAAAGCGGTATCGCGGGCGGGCGCTAGAGGTCTGATGCAGATCATGCCCCACACCGGTCTCAATCTCGCGCGGCGGTTGGAAGTGAAACCCTTTAAACTGCGCGCACTCTTTGATCCGGCTGTCTCCATCCGCTTTGGCAGTTACTTTCTCGGCAACCAAATGCGCCAATTCACGACCGATGCGGGCGCGGACTTGGGCTTTGAACTGGGCTTGGCCGCATACAACGCCGGCCCACACAACGCCCGCCGGTGGCTCAAGACCTTTCCCTCCGAGGACCCGGACGCCTTCGTAGAGCGCATTCCCTTCAAGGAGACCCGCCTCTACGTCAAGCTAGTCCTCAAAAACTACGCCATTTACAAGGCCCTATCCGATGACGCCTGAACCAGAACAGCCGCGCGAAAAAAGGCACAAGCTGATCGAAGATATTTTCATCTTGCTCTGCATCGCCAGCCTCTGGCCCGTGGTGCTGGGCTGGACCGAACCGATCTACCAGTACTTGCTCTATGTAGCACTGGCGGGCCTGATCTTCATTTTCGTGCGGCGCATCCGCCGCTTCCACGACGCCCGCAACGCCCTCCGCGATGCCGATGACGGCCCGCAGATAGGCCCCGCTCCCAAGCGCGACGAGGATGATCTTTCGCAAAATTGAGGTTGGGACGCGGTACAGTTCCGCGCTATCGCCCTACAAAATTGCGCCCGCAGTGGTTGCACTCGAAGACGCATAATTTTTACTTCTAGCTATGACTGGGCATTTGTTTTGAGAAACTAGTCGCGCCAGCAAACAGCAGAGAATGCAAATGTCGATCACACAAGAAAACCCGCGAAAAATCCACAAAGGCTATTCGCTCCGGATTGAACTACTGCGCAGCGACGCTGAGGACGATGGCTTCGTATTGAACGAGGATTCCGAAAAGGATTTTTGGCAGTATATCAGGTCGGCACCCTTCGCACAAAAAGCGGGGCTGGTACTTGTGGATAATGGGAATCTGCGCGCCGTTTGGAAAGGCGATGATGAGAGTCATCTTGGGATTCAGTTCCTCGGCAACCAGTGGGTGGAGTACGTCATTTTCAAACGCCGTCCAAGCACCAGCGATGTTGCGCGAGTGGCCGGTCGCGATACGCTTGATGGAGTAAAAAGACAGATTGATGCTTTCGATCTCACATCGCTGATGGGCACATGAACGGAAACGACCTTCTCGATGATGCCCATGTCGTCCGCTATGTCAAGCCGACCAGCAGGCACGAAGACGGGAGTGTAGATGGGTCGGCATTCCGCCTGCGGTCAGGCGATAACGGCCTGTCTGTCAATTGGCTCGAATACTTCAGCGATCTTACCAAAGCACAGCAGCTTGACGAGGTAAGAAGGCTATCTCGGCTAACGATGAGAAAACGCGGCTGTCTTGCAGAATTAGGTGTCGGTGCAACAAAGCAGTACTCTCCCGAACTCACTGCTCTCCGATTTGTTCACAATCCATTGGCTACCGAGAATGGATATGAAGCCGA
>JAJDYK010000216.1 GCA_022825185.1 Candidatus Latescibacterota bacterium
CTGGGCGGCTGGGATCAACTGCTGGTTAGGAGTAGCCCCTGTATAAATGATATTGCGCGAACACTCCTCGCCCTCGTACTGGACCGGATAGAACAGCAGCCCGCTGTTTTCTTCAAAAACCGGCAACACCGACTTGCGCGATACCGATGTCCAGCATCCGAAGACGGACGCCACCTCGTGCTCTAGCAATAACTCTTTGGACTTTTCGGCGAACAGGTCCCAGTCGGACGCCGGATCGACGACCACCGGCTCAATTTTGCGGCCCAGCACGCCGCCGTTGGAATTGATTTCCTCGACCGCCATCAGCACGGCGTCGCGCAGCGATACCTCCGAGATAGCCATCGTGCCGCTAAGCGAATGCAGGACGCCTATTTTGACCGTCTCCTCCGCCTTCGCGCTCGAATGCGTTCCGACGACAATTAGCCCTAAGGCGACAAATGCAATCCAGAACTTACTTGATCTTCTCATTGAATCCCTCCAAAAATTGTAGTGTTAAATGGCCTGAACGCACCGTTCCGGTAGTCCGCTCCGACCGATTCCGCTCTTCTACTGCAAAAAGGATACCACAACGGCACCCGCAGCAGTCTATAGACGGAGCAGGAGGGAATATTCTTGTTACTATCTCTTTATGTCACAAATAGATACGCGATTTGTAATTTTATTTATTTTTCGTACGTAAATGGCATTTTTGGCCGTTTGATCGCTTAGTTTTTTGAGCAATAGCCGACAAATACGTGATTTTTGAAATTCAAAAACAGACATATATGTCGCTTTAGTCCCGCTTTTTGCACCTCATTACGGGGCAAAATCCATGCTTCGCGGTACTTTGCGGCTAGGACGAACAGCCGAAAAATACAATTATGTGATATTTCGTGGGGTTGCTGCCGAAGAACTCAATACTTTCGGCGCAGTGGATTTTCCCCTAGGACTTGGGGCAGAGATACAGCCGTGGCGAGCGCGTGCAAGACTTCCTCTATATCGCCATTGGTGCGCCCCAAGGCGCGGAGCGCGAGCACGCCAGGACGAGGTTCGGCAAGCGAAACCAACGCTGCCTTGCTAGCCCCACGCGTCCGCTGACCAGTGAGCAGCGACGCTAAGTCACGACGCAGCACTTCCTCGACGGCGGAGCGCACGGGGTCGCCGACGATAAAGGCATTGGCGAATGCCGTGTATGGGCCAAAAGCCCCAACGCGGTCGGGGGTCTGCTGCTTGGGCTGCAAACGCAAGCGTTCGGCCAACACCAGTTCGCTTTCCAAGTAGATGGAGATATTAGATGTATAAGAGCTGTAGTGAAACTGCTCGCCGCGTTCGCCGCGGCCGGCGGTGCCTCCATCGAGCAAGACTAGCGAGGCTCCCGCGTTCAGATGCCAGACCTGCTCCTGCACAAAGGCGCTATCGGCATAGGGCACCACCGGGTCGGGCAGCGATACTACGCAAGCGCCTGCTTCGATGTGCCCGGCCAGTTCCTGCCGCGCAACCTGACCGTCGGCGGTCTTGTACACTTTGGTAAAAGCCTGCGTGCCCAAAAAGAGCTTGGCCTCCCGACCGCAGCGCACGCGCAGCCGGGCGCAATCGCCTGCGACCAAGCCGCCGCCATAGCTCGAAAGCACGGCAGTGCTGTAATCGGCCTCGACCTTGGGGCTGAGGATCTTCAACGGCGCGACGGCCAAGCAGGATGTCAACCGCGACCTGCCCCCGACGCGGTTCACTTCGACAATGGACCAATCCTCGTCCATGCTATCAAATCGGCGCTAACCAACCCCCATCAACGGGCAACGCCGTCCCCGTAACCCACTCCGCGTCATCCGAGGCAAAAAACGCCACCGCCCGCCCAATATCCCGTGGCAAGCCCAAGCGCGGCAAGGGCGTATCCTGCCGACATTGCTCGATAATTTCCGGGGTCAAATAGTCTTGGATCGGCGTCTCGATATAGCCCGGACACACTGCGTTGACCGTGACATTGTCTCCGGCCAACTCCAATGCCAAATCGCGTGTCAGATTCACCGCCCCGGCCTTAGTCGGCGCATAGGCCGGACCGCCGCCGCCGCCGAAGGAGTGGACCGAGGCAATGTTGACAATGCGTCCAGCGGTAGATTTTCTCAGATAAGGCGCGGCAAATTTAGTCGTAAGAAAAATCGAGCGCAGATTGACGCCTATAACCCGATCCCAATCCTCAACGGACAGGTCTTGGCTATCTCCCGGTATGATGATCCCGGCGTTGTTGACCAGAATATCCACCCCACCAAAGCGCTCGACGCTGCGGGCAATTAGGTTTTCCACCGCTTTTTCGTCGGCCACATCGGTCTCGACAAAGAGCGCCCCGCCGCCCTCTCCGACAATGACTTCAGCCGTGGGCGGCTGCGGCTCAGTCTCGTGAAACTTGCCGATCTTGGGCGCTTCCTGCATATCGGCCACTGCGACCTTGGCCCCTTCGCGGGCCAGTTCGAGACAAATACCCCGCCCAATGCCCGAACTCCCCCCAGTAACAACGGCGATGCGATCCTGTAAACGCATGGATTTTCCTCCTGTTTGTCGCACAATCTATAGCGGTCAGAAAGGGGGGACAAGGCGGCATGGCCCGTCGATCAGGCCATTTGATGCGGTCGCAAATTGACTCTAAAATAGACCTAACGGAGAATTTATCATGCCTGTGAACCTATTCATTACAAAGCGCAAAACCCCACTCTACGCCATCGCCTGCTGTCTATGCCTATCCTTGGGGTCGGCCTCAGCCGACGACTCCATCCACGCCCAGATCGAAGCACTCCGCGCCGCCAAGGACAGCCTGCTCAAAAGCGAGGATTCGCCGCTGCTGCCAGAACAGCGCGCCCATTTCGAGCAGCTTGCCTACTATCCCATTGACCTGAGCTATCGCCTGCGGGGCGAGTTCCACATCTACGGTCGCCAGCGCATCGTCGAAATCCCCAATACTGACGACACCACCACCGAACTCGAGCGATTTGGGCGCTTTGTTGCAGCCTTTGGCGAAAACGATTTTTGGCTGGAGGTGTACCGCAGCCCGCAAACCGGCGAAGCGGAAGTCTTCTTCAAGGATCTGACCAACGGCCACACTACCTATGGGGGTGGGCGTTACGCGCGCCTAGTCCGGGAGGACGATGGTATGTATGTCATTGATTTCAATAACGCTTATAACCCATACTGCGCGTACAATCCCATTTATATCTGCCCGCTCCCCCCGCAACAAAACCACCTCGATTTCGCCGTGGAAGCCGGCGAGCTAATGCCTGCTGACGCCCCTCCTTGATGCGCGAAATGCGTTTTTTGCGTATAATTTTCGCCAATTGCAGCGCACCCTCGCCTCCTGCTGACGCGCATGAAAGCATTCCTCGAACGCCTCGAACAAGCCGCTGATTTGCGCGAAGTCCAATCGCTCGTCGCCCACATCCTCGACGCAGCGCGGACCGGCACTCCCGAGGAAAAACGCCGCTTCCTCCGCGATCTGATCTTCAATCAGGCGCTTCTGTCCCGCTTGGAGACCCCTGCGGCCATCGACGTGCTTCTCGCGTCAACCACACCCGACGAGTGGGAAGCCCTCTTCGGCGCTGCGGTCGCCCAAGAGCTGCCGCAGCTAACCGTCGATTTAGTCGATGACTTAGTCGATCTCGACCACCGCCAACTGCTGCGCCTTTTGCCTCCCGAATCCTCCAAGGCGCTCTTGCAGGTACTCAAACGCCTCAATGCCTATTTAGAAGAATGCAATGGCTCGGACCGCTATCTGCGCGGCATGCGCGTCGCCCGCATCATGGCCGACATCTACCGGATACTTGCCGACAAACCGCGAGTCTGGCGGCGAGCGCTGCCGCCCTGCTGCATCGACAGCCAAGACATCATCCAGCTCAAAGAAGCCAAGCAAATTGACAAGCTCGCCGCAGCCTACGAGACGCGGATCAACCAGCTACAGAGCCTTGACTTGCGGCACAGCTTAGCCGCCCTCGACAGTGGTCGCACCGCTGCGCCGCGCATGAGCGAAGCAGCTTACGACCAAGCCTTTTGCATTCAATCGCCCCTGCGCCTAGGGATCTCCAGCGCCAATGCCTCGGACAATCACCTGCGCAGCAAAGAACAGGGCGGTAAAACCCTCAACATCGCCGTCAATCTACAACAAGACCGAGAAAAGCGCGCCCAACCGCCGCTACAAGTCACCGCGAGGAGGCTGCCCCAACCCCAACTCATCCTCCGCTCGCGCTCGCGGGGCTTCAAGGCCGACTTTGAGGTGAACAAACACAGCTCGGCCGCGACCGTCAGCGAGCTGTTCTTTGCCTACCGCCGCAGCGGCGACGAAGCCCTGCGGTTGGTCAAACAAGGGCTGGTCCACGCGGGCATCGTCCGGCCAAACTCCACAGACATCATCCAAGACATCGCCGCCTTTACCGGCGGTGGCGGCTTGGAAATCACCACCAGTAGCAAAGTGTTACAAGGGTCTGGCTTGGGGACCAGCGGCATCTTGTCCGCCGCCATTCTCAAAATGCTCTACCACCTCTCCGGCCACCCCTACGCCGCACCCGCGTGCGAATACCCCGGCCTCTACGACCAAAGCCTCATGCTCGAACAGAGCCTCGGCCTCAACAGCGGTTGGCAGGATGCGCGTGGTGCCAGCGGCGGTCCTTCAGCTATCAAGAACTTCTACGCGCCGCCGACCGACGGCCTGCCCTCGCCCGAGCGCACATTCCTCACCGAGGTAGATGAGCGCTTGTTCACCGAACGAGTTGTGCTCTTCGACACGGGGATATCGCGCTCGGCGACCCGCGGCCTCAACGTCGTCCTCGACGCCTATCTATCGCGCGATCACCAGCGCTATGGAGCCATCCGCGAGTCACTGGCCATTCACGACGAAATGGTGACCGCGCTGTGCGCGGGCGCATACGCCGATCTCGGGCGGCTGGCCAACCGCTACTGGCAGTTGCGCTGCATCCTCGACCCCCAGGCTACTAACGATGCCTTGCAATACCTTTTCGAGAATCAGCAGATCGCCGACCTAACCGAGGGCGGGCTCCTCACCGGGGCCGGCGGCGGCGGCTTTGCCCTCCTCATCGCCGCCGAGGGACAAGCAGACGAGTTGCGCACCAGACTCGACAAGCTGCGCCAACACGCGGCCTTTACCAACAGCAGAGTGGTCTCCTATCAACTCAATGCCCAAGGCATCCACCTTGCCTGAGGACGGTAGCCGTGGCCACCAAAAAAGAACACCTCCTCATAGACGGCTACAACCTCATCAAAGCGAGCCAGCTTTTCCAAGGCCGAGGCGACTCGCTGGAACGAGCGCGCAACCGCCTGCAGCAGGCCCTCGCCGCCTATGGCCGCCGCGCCGACAAGCACATTACCCTGTATTACGACGGCACCGGCGAATCGTCGAGCGCAGCGAGTGCAAGTGGCCCGCACGTCACCATAGAATTCTCGCGCTACCCTCAGCAAGCCGACGACCTAATCGCGCAGGCGGTCACGCAAAAGCACGGTGCCAAGTGGCTGCGGGTCATCAGCTCGGACCGCGCAGTCCAGCGCAGCGCAGCACGCCACAAGATCCGCTCGACCTGTTCTGAGGATTTTCTCGACGAACTCACCGAACCTATTCAGGAGTCGAACGAACCCACGCCTGCGCCCGGTCGCGACGGCACCGAAGCCAACCCGTCGCTCGACCCGGACGACCTAGATCAGTGGGAAGCCTTGTTCCGCAAGAAAGCCGACGAGGCACCAACTGCGCCTGACCGCGACGGTACGGAAGCCCGCCCGTCAGACGAATTAGACCGCTGGGAAGCCTTGTTCCGCAAGAAAGCCGACCGCTAGGGCAGCGGCAGCGCGAGGTCGCGCAGCACGGCCAAGCTGTGCTGTCCTTGGGTACTGCCCGCCCGCGCCAAGGCTTCGAGATGCACCTTTAGGAACCCGGCCTCAGCCGGCGTATCCACATCGTACCAAGGCGGCAGCAGGCCGAGCGTCTGCGCCCCCAAGCGCGCTAAGGTTTGCTCTAACACCATCTCAGTGCTCCAAGCCACGTCTTGGAATATCCGGCTCGCCCCGTTGCGTCGGCCCACCAAGTAGTAGCCGCCGTCCGTGCTCGGACCCAAGACCACTTCCTTCTCGCGCAACAGCGCCAATCCCGCGTCAATGTAGCTGGCTGGCAGCGAAGGGCTATCCGAGCCGACGAGAACCACCCGCTCGGCTTTCTGCGCAAAAGCCCACTGCATCAGGGTCTCCATCCGCTGCCCCAAATCGCCTTCGGGCTGCGGCACATATTCGAAAGCACCAATCGGAGCCAGCAGGTCGCGCAGGACCTCTTCGGCATCGACCGGGGCAAAGGCCACGACCTTGACGGCGGCCTTTGTCGCGTGCAGCACAGTGGCGCAATCGAGCAGCAGGGCTTCGTATAAACGCGCGGCCTCAGCAGCACTCAAATGACTTTGGAGCCGGGTTTTGACCGCTCCAGGGGTTGGCTTTTTGGCAAAGAGCACAGCGCAGGTGGACATCCGCCCCTCCCTATTGTCTATACTCGGCAGACGGCGTACTTTCTGTGGAATATAATTCGCAGCAACCCTTCACAAAATCAACCGAGGAGCTCATGGCCCAAGTCAATATCGTCCGCCACAACCCCATCGCTATCTTTTCCAATCCCACTGAAGTAATCATCACCGACGACAATGGCCACGTCGTGCGCCTAGTCGAGCCTTCGGGCAACGTCGGCACCCAATACGCCAACGACGTCGGCTCGGAGTGGTTCGGCACCATCGAAAACCTCAACAAGGGCCTCGAAATTTGCGGCGTCCATTGGTCGGACGTGTACAAAACCGACGTCCTGTGGACCACCCCTTCTGCTGACCGCGACGAGTGCGACCAGCGCAAAAACGACTTCAACGCCTGCTACGGAGCTATGATCGCCGCCGTCACTGGCGGCCCCTTGCGCTCCAACCGCATGGCCCGCTTCACCCACCCGGAAGGCTTCCCGGATCCAGCGGCTCTCTTCGAGGTCCAGATCAAGGCCTGCGCTGGCGAGACCGTCTCCATCAGTGGTGGCACAATTGACTACGGCACTTGGGTCGATCACCAGCCCTCGGGTGCCTCGGTCATGCACCAGCGCGATGGCGAAATGATCACCACGCTCGGCTCCGACTTGGCCGAAGAAATGCGCTTCGTCCTCGAAGAGCAATACGCCAAGCCCTTTGCCGAACAAGGCGTTGACTTCAAAAAACAGACCGTATTCATGGAGATTCTCGTAGCCGTGGACGACGACCCCGACAACACTTGGGAGCGCATCGAGACCACCCGCCAAGTCTTTGCGGAGTACTACGGCGACGACCGCCCCGCCGGCCTGATTTACCCGGTGTCGCGGATCCCCAACCTCGACGGCATCGTCGAGCCACAGCCGCGCGTGGTCTCCGGCGAAGTCGAAATCGTGCGCTCGGGGCAGATCGAGGACGGCTTCTCGACTTGGGCGGGCTTGCGCCACCACGGCGTGCGCGAAGTCCACGTCTCAGCCGTCGGCGGCAGCGACGCCGGCCAACAGCTCGGCACGCTCGACGCCCGGATCAAGGAAGCCGGCGGCGCGGGGCTCAAAGAGGACGGCATCTTCAACAACGCGTACATCGTCGCCGGTGCCGATTCCGCGCAAAATCGCGCTGGTTTGGTCGCCTTCAACGAGTCCTTCAGCGCGTACTACGCGGGTACCGCGCCGGCTGGCCGCACCGCCCAGTTTATCGGCGGCATCCAGCAGGAAGGCCATCAGAGCGGCCTCGCCACCCGTGCGATCTTCGCCGAGTAGTCCCGTGATCAGCGCCGCCAAGATTATCGCCGCTCTCGAACGGCACGGTATTACGCACGTATTAGGAGTCCCAGACAACGGCTCGTGCGTCCTGTACGAGCGCCTGTGGGACCACGACACCATCGAAGTGATCCTCACCAGCCGCGAGGGCGAAGCGTATGGCTTGGCCTCCGGCCTGTATTTGGGCGGAGCCCATCCGCTGGTGTTGATCCAGAACACGGGCTTTTTGGAGGCCGGCGACGCCTTACGCGGCACGGCCTACAACATGGGCATTCCCCTCGTCATGCTCGTCGGCTATCGCGGCTACGCGACCATGGCCCCAGGTGCCCCCCGGGTCGATACGGCTGCCACTTTCTTCGAGCCGACTCTCAAGG
>JAJDYK010000344.1 GCA_022825185.1 Candidatus Latescibacterota bacterium
AGCTTTGGTGCCAGCTCAGACGCGGGATTTTAATCTCGACGTACTGAGGGCTGAACGCTTGGAGGTACTGGATTTTTTTCAGGTCTATGAGACCTATCCCATGATGGCCGAGAGTCGGCTGATTGTGCTGCGCGATGCCGAGGCTCTGACGACCGATCAGTGTCGCGGCTTGGAACGCGTATTTGCAACATCGGTGGAGACTAGTCGCCTCCTAGTAGTGGGCCAGAAAGTCGACATGCGGCGCAAGTTTTTTCGCGAACTTTCGCGACGAGGTCGCGCACTAGAATTTAGGCCGCCCTACGACAACCAAGTTCCGCAGTGGATACAGCGGTACGCCAAGAGTCAGGGGGTGCTGATCGAGCCTGCGGCCGTCCAGCTACTTAGTCAGTACGTAGGGGCCAAGCCGCGCGAATTGGTCAGCGAGATAGAAAAATTGGTCAGTTTTGTTGGGGTGGGCCAGCCGATCACCGCCTCTGCGGTTGAACAAGTCGCTGGCATCACGCGCGGGGCCAGCGTGTTCGACCTCGCCGATGCTCTCGGCAAAGGGCAGGGCAAGCTGGCGCAAAAGCTGATGCAGCAGTTTCTCAACCAAGGAGAAGAGCCAACTCGCGCCGTAGCCATGGTCACCCGCCACTTCCAGCTTTTGCTCAAGGCTAAGGGGCTAATGGACCAGTCGCTGCCGCGCGACAAAATGGCTGCTGAATTGGGAGTTGCGCCGTTTTTTTTGCCCGGGTATTTGGAGCAGGCCCAGCGCCGTTCCGCCGCTTGGCTGTGGGCGGGGTTGAGCGCCTTGAGCGAAGCCGATTGGCGTCTGAAATCGCAGGGACGACGCCAAGAGCATCTGGTTTTAGATCTGCTGGTGATCAAGTTGTGCAGGAAGCGCTGAGCTTGACAATGGGTAGTGTCGCAACTATAATTGAGACACAAGGTGTTGTGTTTGTAACATATTGAAAAGTATAAACTAACAAGCAAAGGATGATCTATCGTGAGCGAACCTATCGTCTTAACCGATGACAATTTCAGTGCCGAAGTCCTCAACGCCAGCCAGCCTGTGCTCGTGGATTTTTGGGCGACGTGGTGCGGGCCGTGCCGAATGATCGCGCCGATTGTTCAAGAATTGAGCAGCGAATACGAAGGCCGGGCCAAAGTGGGCAAATTGGACGTCGACGCGGCCCAGAAAACAGCGGCCGAGTTCGGCATCCGCAGCATCCCTACCTTACTCATTTTCAAGGAGGGTAAAGTCGCCGACCAGATTATTGGTGCCGTCCCCAAAGGGCAAATCACCGAAAAGCTAGAGGCCGCCTTGGCCTAATTGTGCGGACGAGCAGGCGTGGGGTGTTGCCTGCCTAAGCGAGAGTGCTAAGCACATGTCGTCTGATCCTCTCTGGAGGCTCGTCTTTCGTCGTTTGCAAGAGCGTGTAAAGAGCGGCCGCAACGAGGAAGAGACTGCGGCCTGCAAGCTCCTGCAGAAAGTGCCCATTTTTCAGGAACTGAGCGGGCGCGAGCTGCACAAGATAGAAGAGATGCTCTACGGACCGCGGGATTGGCGCGCCGGCGAGGCGATTATCAACCAAGGAGACCCCGGGATGGGGATGTACATCGTCGCCTCCGGCCAAGTGCGGATCGTACAGATGGGCGACGATGGGTTTGAGAAGCAGCTAGCCACCTTAACCCAGGGGAATTTTTTTGGTGCCCAGGCCCTTGTCGATGAATCGCCGCGCCCCGCTTCAGCTTACGCCCTCCAGCCTTGCAGTCTCCTCGTTTTTTGCCGCCCCGACTTACTCGAACTCATAGACACCAATCTCCCGCTCGCCTTGAAGATCGTCGAAGGCTTGGCGCAAGCCATCTCGACCGACCTACTCGAAGTCATAGAGAAACTCTCGGCGCAGTTGCGCGACTCTGAGCGCCTATTAAAAGGCGCACGGCGCGCGGGCAGTATTCAATGATGAATTGGCAAGTTAAAGTAGTACTCGCCTTGGTGGCCATAGTGGTCGGCGGATGGTTTGTATACGAGATTCGCGGCATCCTCACGCCTTTTGTTTTGGCTTTTATTTTAGCCTATGTCCTCTACCCAATCATCGATTGGATGGAGAGAAGGGGATTGGGGCGGGCTTGGAGTACTCTGCTCGTCTTTTCGCTCGTCTTTGCGGGGTTGGGGCTAGGTGCATTCAAGGTTGGAGACAAGCTGGCTGGAGAAACGGTAGATAGGGTTTTTACCATCGCCAACACCGGTGACCAACCTCTAACTATCCACGGGATGGTTTGGGAAGACGATTCGCGGGACCAGCCGTTTGTCCTAAGGGAAGAACATCGCTGGCCGCTAGAGATCGCTCCTAGGGAGGAATTAGCCGTTCTCCTGCGCTTTGTGCCCAATGACCAAGCACCGGCTGCAAACGCGCTCTTGATTGCGTACTCGCAGGGCCAAGATGAGCACAGGCAGCGCATTAGCGTCCACGGCAATGCCGGTATGGTCGCAGGAGGCCAAGCCGGTAGGTCGGGTTCCGTTGTGTTTTCGCGTGCCGATATTGGTTTTGGCAAGGCCGACCCCAACGTCTTGGTGGAAATCGGCGATAGGATCTTGGCGGAAACTAGCACCAGAGCTGCAAAAATTGAGCCTATGTTACAGCCCTATTTGGGGAGCGATTTCCGCCTCGCCGAGTTGATTCGGGAGCATGGCGAGCGGCTGATGAGGACCATGTTGGGAGGCACTACGCTGTTTATCGAGGGCGTGATCTCGGGCCTTACTTTTGTAGTGATCGTGCCGTTTGTGGCCTTTTTCTTTCTCAAAGAAGGGCGGCGCTTGACGCGATGCCTGATGGCATTGGTTCCCAATGCCTATTTTGAATTGTGCCTAAACCTGATGTACCAAGCCAATAGGCAGATCGGGAATTACATTCGTGGCCAGCTTTTGGCCGTCCTCGTCGTATCGGTGCTCGCAATTAGCGGTTTGTCCATTCTTGGCGTCTATTATGCCCTGCCTTTGGGGCTGCTCGCCGGGTTGGCCAACGTAATCCCATTTCTCGGACCATTGATCGGGATCGTCTGTTCTTCAATTGTGGCCTTGGCCACCGGCGGTGGCTTGGCGATGGTGGCCAAAGTGATTGTCATGTTTTTGGTTATTCAACTAATCGACAACGTACTCATTCAACCCACGATGGTGGCCAAAAGCGTCGAGTTGCACCCTTTGGTCGTCCTTTTTGTCGTCATGGTGGGAAGCCAGTTGATGGGCATCGTCGGGATGCTGATCGCCGTGCCGCTCACAGGCATCGCGAAAGTAAGCGGCCAAACCATCTACGAAGGGGTCAAGCAATACCGCTTGAGATAGGTTGACAAACCCATCTATATTTTGCTTAACTACACCTTACATCTCGAACTGTGGTACGAGGTACTTAAGGCCCTTTAAGGGGTAGGAGGAATAGATTAATTGGGTAGTTCAATACACTTAGAAAGCACGGCGGTGAGCGAATTGGCTCAACGCATCGGGGACGCCCGCAAGCTCTACGGCAACGATAGTCCTTACGTCATAGGTGTGATGACGGCTGTCGAATGGATAATCCAAGATGCCGAGGGAGGCCAAGGGCTCAAGCAAGACCTCCTCGCTCGCGTTCTAGAGAGCGAGGGGAAAAAACAGCCATCTCGTCCGCTTCCCGGCAGTGCAGAGAGCAGCTCCCCTCCGCACGAACGCCGTGCCTTGGCGGAAAACACTTGGACTCGTGGCATAGTCAAGTGGTTTAACAACGATAAGGGATATGGTTTTATCTCGACAGACAGCCATGTCGATGTTTTCGTCCACTGGCGCGATATTTCATCTTGGGACCGGACTTTGACCCAAGATGATGAAGTTGAGTTCATGGTGACCCGCACCGCCAAGGGATTCCAAGCTATCAACGTAATGAAGGCTGGCCAAGACAAAGCCGAGGAGGAGACGGATCCGGTCGAGGAGACAGAGACCCCCGACGAGACAGAGGAAATCGAAAGCACCGACGGCGATGTCTCTGAGGTCTCTGAGAGTGCAGATAGTGTCCCGGACTCCCAAGACGACGAGGGCGGGCTATAGGAGAAGATGGGTAAAAAAACGTCCGATATAGCCTGTTCGTTCTGCGGCAAAGGGGGCGACCAAGTCGAGAAGATCATTCAGGGCCCTTCAGTGTATATATGCAGTGAATGCATCGGCTTGTGCAATGAGAGACTGGCAGAGGACGACAAGCACGAGCTTAGTCTCAATGGCCGTCCCTTGCCCAAACCGGCCGAAATCAAGGCCCATCTCGACGAACATATTATTGGCCAAGAACGCGCCAAAAAGGCGCTATCGGTCGCCGTGTATAACCACTACAAGCGGGTGCATTCCGGTGCTGCGGATGTCCAACTCAGCAAGAGCAATATCCTGCTCATTGGCCCCACCGGAGTGGGCAAGACGCTTTTGGCGGAGACGTTGGCGCGCATATTACAAGTGCCTTTTGCGATCGTCGATGCTACGGTCCTTACCGAGGCTGGGTATGTAGGCGAGGACGTGGAAAATATCCTCGTGCGACTCTTACAAGCCGCGGATTACGATGTCAAACAAGCCGAGCGCGGGATTTTGTTTATCGACGAGCTAGACAAAGTCGCCCGCAAATCCGGTAATCCCTCCATAACCCGCGACGTTTCAGGCGAAGGTGTCCAACAGGAACTTCTTAAGATATTAGAGGGAACCGTCTCGGGGGTGCCGCCGAAGGGAGGGCGCAAGCATCCTGAACAGCCTTTGGTGCAAATAAACACCAAAAATATTCTCTTTATCTGCGGGGGGGCTTTCGATGGGTTAGACAAAATTATTAGTCAGCGCATCGGAACTCGGTCTATGGGCTTTGGCAGCTCGCTCGACGACCACGAGGAAGTGAGCGGGGCTAATCTGTTGGCGCGGGTCGAACCCGAAGAATTGATCCAGTACGGTCTGATCCCCGAGTTGATTGGCCGCTTGCCAGTGGTGGGTGTCTTGCACCCCCTGAGTGATCAGGTGCTAATGGACATCCTCCTCAAACCTCGGAACGCACTCGTCAAACAGTACCAGAAGCTGTTTGAGATGGACGGCATTGCACTGCGGTTTGAGCCGGAGGCGCTGTACAAGGTCGTCGAATTAACCCAAGAAAAGGAAATGGGCGCGCGTGGTTTGCGGGCAGTTTTAGAGACCGTCATGTTTGAAATCATGTTCGATCTCCCGGCCCGAGACGACATCGCCGAATGCGTCATTACCAAGGAGTTCATCGAAAATAAAGCCCCGCCGACTTTTGTGTACAACAAGAAGCGAGCTTGATTACCAAACCGAACGTTGAGCTTTAATTAGTCCCTTCTCCGTGAGTGAACGCGCTGGTGGAGAAGGGTTTTTTGTGAGAAAAGCGCAATGCAGCCTAGGTATTATCCATCGCGGGTGCTATGGCAGCACCAGCCTGCGGCCACCACGGCCACCGCAGTCGGAGAAGTGGCTGTGCGGGGGAGGCTCCTCCTCTTCGCCGAAGGGCGGGGGAAAATCGCTGATGAGAGCGGGGAGATTGATTTCGTCGTCAAGGCACAGGTAGAAGGGGTAAAAGCCGGGGATATAGTAGAGTTGTATGGGGTTGCTGCAGAGGGAGTTATAGACGTTACCCAAATTCGCTTGTTAGTTTATTGTCGAGCGGATTGGAACCAAGGAGATTGGTCGCGATTCCACGCCAACGGACTGTGGGCGAATATGCGGGTGCGGGCCGCAGTATTAGACGCTGTACGCGATTTTTTTAGGAATGCAGGCTTTCTCGCTGTGGAGACGCCCACACTGACCCGCGCCTCGGCACAAGAGGAACACATCCAGCTATTCGCCACTCGGTACCAGGGCGACAAGTCGCAAGAGCAGCTTTACCTTGCCCCTTCGCCCGAGCTGTACATGAAGCGGCTGCTAGGGGTGGGCTTTGAGCGGATTTACCAGATCAGCCGCTCGTACCGCAACGGGGAATTGGGGCCTCAACACAACCCCGAGTTTACCCTAATCGAATGGTATCGAGCGTACGCCAGTTACGAAGAAATCATGGCCGATGTCGAGGATTTGGTGGCCCATGTGGCGAAAAGCGTCTTGGGGCGGTCGAACGTAATCAGAGCAGGGCGCAAAATCGGCTTGCAGCCGCCGTGGAAACGGCTCAGCGTCCGCGATGCTTTTGCCCGCTGGGCCGCAGTCGATTTGGATGCCTGTGCAGACGCGGAGTCGCTTTTTCGCCGTGCTCATGCTCTGGGCTATGACAGCGCTAGACGAGGAGATAGTTGGGAGGATCTATTCCACAAGATCCTGCTGGAGAGAGTCGAGCCAGAATTGGCTAAACTAGGGGCTGTCCACCTTTTCGATTATCCCCGACAATTAGCCGCATTGGCTAAACTAAAAGAAAGTGATTCAGCCGTAGCAGAGAGGACAGAAGCGTATTTGGGGGGAGTGGAGCTATCAAACGGCTATACGGAGTTAAACGACCCGACCCAGCAGCGCGAGCGCTTTGCACGGAGTGCGCGTCCAGAGGGCGCACCAGCCGACGAGGCATTTCTCGCAGCTATGGAGCGAGGCATTCCGCCGGCCGGTGGCGTGGCCTTGGGGTTGGATCGGTTAGTTATGATCGTTGCTGGCGCGTCTTGCTTAGATGAGGTGATCGCATTTCCGCTGGGGCATTAGTCGGCGAGGGCAGCTAGCTCTTTTTCCGACGCCAGCAGACCATCGATTAAGCCGAAGTCGATCGCCTCTGCGGGCGACAGAAAGTAATCGCGCTCGGTGACCAGCTCGATGCGCTCAAGCGGCTGGCCGGTATCTTGGACTAAGATCTGGTTGAGCCGGTCTCGCCACTCGACGATTTCGCGGGCGTGGATTTCGATGTCAGCCGCTTGGCCGCGGACGCCACCCCAAGGCTGGTGCAGCATAAGCCGAGAATGGGCAAGGGCGTGGCGCTTGCCCTTGGTCCCGCCGGCGAGGAGGATCGCGCTCATGCTGTACGCTTGGCCGATGCACAGCGTTGCTACGTCGCAGGGGACGTACTTCATGGTGTCGTAGATGGCCAAGCCGGCTGTGAGGCTGCCGCCAGGGCTGTTGATGTAGAGAGAGATGTCTTTCTTGGGATCTTCCGAGGTCAGAAAGAGCAGTTGGGCGATGACGAGGTTGGCTTCGTGGTCGTCGATCGGAGTGCTGATGAAGATGATCCGCTCTTTGAGGAGGCGAGAGAAAATGTCGTAGGCGCGCTCGCCGCGGCCGGTCTGCTCGATTACTACAGGTACGATTGCCATGTGCCATTCTGTGGTTAGAAGGGAGCCTACTAAGTTAGTTAATGGACTATAGGCGATGCCCAATATAGTGTCAATGGGATATCGCTCAGGTTGGTTGACTACGCTGGGTTAGCTCGATAAATTTTACCTGCTCGCAGCGCGTCGTTTCCGACTAAAGGTAAAGCCCTTAATCAATTGCAGGGCATAGTGATACGATTTTTTGAGTTCTATCGATTGACCATAGCTGGCCACGGGTGCGCGTGCTCGTAGGCATTACCGGCGGCATGGGTGCAGGCAAGTCCGCACTGGCGCAGATGCTCGCCGAGTTGGGCGCACTGCGGGTCGATGCCGACGAGGTGGCCCGCGAGGTGGCGGCAATCCCGGCGGTGATAGAGAATCTACAAACAGCATTCGGCCGCGATCTGCTCGGGCCAGACGGGTACTTAGACCGCCGGGAGTTGGGGCGTCGCGCCCTGCGGTCGGATGAGTCGAGTCAGCGGTTAGAGGCGATTATGCGGCCGCCACTATCAGCGGCCATAGAGCGCCGGCTGGCGCAGGCTGTGGAGGAGGCCGGAGGCGGAGTCGTGGTATTTGACGCGCCGCTGATATACGAGTGGGGGAACGAGGGGAACTTTGACCGGGTCGTGGTGGTCGATGCTGAAGAGGAACGGTGTGTGTCGCGAGTGCAGGAGCGCAGCGGCTTGCCAGTGTGCGAAATTAGGCAACGGATGGCCCGCCAGATGGATCCGCAAAAAAAGAAGGCCCGCGCCGACTTTGTCATCGACAACAACAAGGGCTTGGACGCGCTCGCCGCGCAGGCGGAAGCACTGTGGGCTGAGTTGGTCGGCGTTGCACAGGAAAGAGGCAGCCATGACAAATGAGGGTTTGCAGCGGACGCCGCTCTATGAGGTCGCTGTGGCCGAAGGCGGGCGCATGGCTCCCTTTGGCGGGTGGGAAATGGCGGTCCAGTTCGAGGGTATCCGCAGCGAACACTGGGCCGTGCGCCGAGAGGTCGGGCTGTTCGACATCTCGCACATGGGCCGGATTGCCGTTTCTGGGGGGGGCGGGTTGGCTTTCCTCGATAGCCTCTTGCCAGCGCGGGTGCGCGAATTGACCATCGGCCAGATGTTCTACGCACCGCTGTGCAATGAACAGGGAGGATGCGTGGACGATCTGGTGGTGTACCGTCTCGCAGAGCAGGATTACCTCTTAGTGGTCAACGCGAGCCGGAAGGCTGTTGACTGGCAGTGGATTACTGCGCGCGCAGCGGATTGGTCGGATGTGAAAATCGAGGACTTGAGCGATGATAAGGGCATGGTGGCGGTGCAGGGGCCACGAGCCGCCGCCCTAGTCGAATCACTTGCCGGACCGACTAGCATGGCGCTAGGGTACTATCGCTGCGCGGAGATGGAAATCGCCGGGATACGAGCCTTGATTAGCCGCAATGGCTACACCGGAGAAGATGGATTTGAGATCATGTGCCCGGCCGACCAAGTCGCCGCACTATGGGCGAAGCTCCGCGCAGCCGGTGCCCAGCCTTGTGGACTCGGTGCGCGCGACACCTTGCGCCTCGAAATGGGGTTTTGCCTCTATGGCCGTGAATTGGACGAGCAGACGACTCCCTTAGAGGCGGGTTTGGCTTGGACCCTAGATTTAGAAAAAGAGGCGAATTTTGTCGGGGCCGAAGCGCTGCGGGCGCAGCGAGCGGCCGGAGGCTATCGCCGTTTGCGCGGCTTCCGCATGTTGGAGAGGGGCATTCCCCGGCCGGATTATCCGGTTTTCGACCAGCGCGAGGAGCCGATGGGTATCGTGACTAGTGGGACGCACTCGCCGGTGCTCGGCGAGGGAATCGGGCTGGCCTATTTACAGCGCGGCGCGCAAAAAATAGGCACTCAAGTGTACATTGACATGAAGGGCAAGCGGCAACCTGCCGTGGTGGTCAAGCTGCCCTTTGTGCCTTCAGCCCCTAAAAAGGACTGAAAGTCTTAATCGCTGCTTTTAGGCAGTACAATGGAGGTACATGGGCGACGAATTTGGACCTAGCGATGACTTTGTCCGCCGGCATATCGGCCCTACGGACGCGGATATAACCGCTATGCTCGCGGCGGTGGGAGCCGACAGCTTGGACGACCTCATGGCCGAGTCCCTGCCGGCGGCGATTCGCATGCAGGGTTCCTTGGCGCTGGGAGAAGGTATCAGTGAGTACGAGCTGATGGGTAGGTTGCGCGAATTGGCCAGCCAAAATCGCATCCACCGCAGTTTTATCGGCATGGGCTACTCAGACTGCATAACCCCTCCGGTGATCCAGCGCAACATCTTAGAGAATCCAGGCTGGTACACTCAGTACACACCCTATCAGTCCGAAATCGCCCAAGGTCGGCTAGAGGCTCTCCTCAACTTCCAAACCATGGTCGGCGACCTGACGGGTTTTGCCTTGGCCAATGCCTCCTTGTTGGACGAAGCTACGGCCGCAGCCGAAGCCATCGCCATGCTGCGGGCAGTGCAAAAGAAAAACGCCAGCCAGCGCGTCTTTGTCTCGTCGGCTTGCCACCCGCAAACCATAGGGGTAGTCAAGGTCCGGGCCGAATCGCGGGGATGGGAGGTCGAAGTGGGCGATCACCGAGAATACGATTTTGCGACTGGGGCCTTTGCCGCTCTGCTCCAGTACCCGGCTTCAGACGGCGCGCTATACGACTACGCCGAGTTCTGCGCTCAGGCTCACGCTCATCAGACGCTGGTGTGCGTGGCGGTTGATTTGCTCGCCCTGTGTTTGCTGCGGCCCCCTGGGGAATTTGGAGCCGATGCGGCCATTGGGAGCGCACAGCGCTTTGGTATGCCGATGGGATACGGCGGCCCGCACGCAGCCTTTTTGGCGACGCGACCCGAGTTCCAGCGACAGGTGCCTGGGCGCATCATTGGCGTCTCCGAGGATGTCCGCGGTCAGCCCGCCTTGCGCATGGCCCTGCAAACCCGCGAACAGCACATC
>JAJDYK010000331.1 GCA_022825185.1 Candidatus Latescibacterota bacterium
CTTTTACCATACGCCACTGACGCTTAACAACCACACTTTCTTAGGCTTCTTATGATAATCGACTCGCATACTCACGCTTGGGAGTTCTGGCCTTACGAACCGCCCGTGCCCGATCACAACAGTCGCGGCCGGGTCGAGCAATTGCTGTGGGAAATGGACCGCAACGGCGTCGATAAGGCCGTGCTGGTCTGCGCTCGCATCGAGCACAATCCCCACAACAACGACTACGTCGCCGAACAAATTCGCGCCTATCCAGATCGCTTGGTGCAATTCGCCGACGTGGATTGCTCGTGGTCGGCAGAATACCACACCCCGGGCGCGGCCGAGCGGCTCAAAGCAGCCGCGGCAAAATACCAACTCAAGGGCTACACTCACTACGTAAAAGGCGACACCGAGTGGTTCGCCTCCGAGGAAGGGCTCGCGTTTTTCAGCGCCACGGCTGATCTGAACCTGATCGCCAGCTTGGCCTTGGGGCCGCAGTGGCAACCGGCGTTGCGCGAGCTAGCGCAGCGCTTTCCGTCGGTGACTTTTCTCTGTCACCACATGGCCGGGGCCAACGCGCGCGAGGAAGCGCCGCACCCCAACCTGCAGGAGATCCTGCGCTCGGCCGAGGTGCCCAACATCTACATCAAGCTCTCGGGCTTTCACTACGCTTCGCACGTCTCGTGGGGGTACCCCTACTCGGACACGCACCACGTCGTGCGCCAGCTCTACGAGCACTTCGGCCCCCAGCGGCTGTGCTGGGGCTCGGACTATCCGGTCGTGCGAACCAACATGACCTACCAGCACGCGCTCGAAGCATTCCGCACGCACTGCACATTCGTACCAGACGAGCACAAGCGCTTGATCTTGGGCCAGAACTTGGCCGATTTACTCGACAAATCCGGCACTTGACCGCAGATGATTATGCTACCGTCCGCATACAGCACAACCCTCCGCTGCTTGCTCATAGGCTCGATTTTCGTCGGCTGTAGTGCCGACGGGCCGGGGCCGGTCCAAACGATCGGGCACGAAGCAGATTCGACTTGGGACATTATCCAAACGGAAATTTTCGCTGGCCAATGCGTTAGCTGCCACACGGCCGGAACCTCGTTTGGCCGTCAGTCAGGCCTCATACTCACCCCAGACGTGGCCTACGAACAGCTCGTAGGTGCCGCTCCGACGAACGCGGCCGCCGCGGCCGACGGACTGATGCGGGTCAGCGACCTCGGGCAGGGCATGCCCGGCCTCCTCAAGAGCTATTTGTGGGAGAAGATCAACGCGCCCGACCAGCAGCACTTCTACGGCGACCATCTCTACTACGGGGAGATAATGCCTCTTGGCGACAAGCCGCTGACCAACGGCGAGTTGGCTTTCATCCGCGCTTGGATCGAGGCGGGCGCACCGGAGACGGGCCACGTGGCCGATCTAGACCTCTTGCAGGACAAGTCGCGCTACGAGGTGCCGGAGTTCAAGCCGCTAGCCAAGCCGGAAAACGGCGTCCAACTGCACTTGCCGCCTTTTGAGATCCAGCCCAACAACGAGCGCGAGATCTTTGTCGTGCATCCGCTGAACAACGAAGACGATGTGTTCCTAGAGCGCGTCCAGATCTCCATGAAGTCCGGCTCGCATCACTTCCTACTCTACACATTCCAAGACGACATACCCTCCGAGCGCATGCCGGAACCCTACGAATATCGCGACTTGCACGACGGCGCTGGCCAGTACATCCTTTCAACCATACTAACGCAATTTTATCACCTGCCAGTCACCGGCAGTCAATGGCCTTCCATCGATGTCTCCCTGCCGCCTGGCGTGGCGGTTCGGCTGCCCAAGAACACCCTGCTCGACCTCAACTCACACTATGTCAATCGCACCAGTCAGCCCATTACCGGCGAGGTCTATACCAACCTGCACTTTGCCGACCCCTCTGAAGTCGAGCACGAGGCGCGTTTTTTTTCTTTGAATAATCTTGATATCTCCCTGCCAGCCGGGGAGGTGACGACCATAGAGAGGGATTTTACCTTCTCCGAGCGGACCCACATTGTGCAACTACTCTCGCACGCTCATCAACTCATGGTCGAATTCCGGGTCGAAATGATTGGGGGAGCGCACGACGGCGAACTCATCTACGTCGCGTACGACTGGGAACATCCGCCGATCCTGAGATTCGACTCTCCTCTCGTCCTAGAGCCGGGAGAGGGCTTCAGGTTAGAGGCGACCTATGACAACACGACCGACGAAGAGGTCAATTTCGGTTTGTTGTCAACAGACGAGATGATGATTCTCTTTGGGATTGCCTACCGGGATTAACTTATCTTGCGGCATGCAAAAGGCGCGAGGAGCACGCACTGTCTGTGCTTCTCGCGCCTTTTTTCATGGGACTACTACAGCGTCTAATACATATGCGGCTGCACGGCAAGGGCCAGCGACGCTTCAATGTCCCAAATGGCCTTGGTCACTTCTTGGCCAATCAAGTCCAGCTTGCGCACCTGTTCAATGCGCCCGGTCGCGCGGGCTAGCTCGGGGCCGGCCAAGAGCTTTTCGAACATTCCGCAGGCATCCGCCAAGCAGATGATGACCACGTCGCGGGGGTCGGGGATCTTATCGCTGAACAGCACTTCCATGATGCGCAGCTTGACCTCTTGCTCGGCCTTGCCGTCGAGGGCCGGATAGCGCCGCGAGCGAAACACCCACAGGAAGCGCCCCTCCTCGCGCGCGAGAATGCCCTTATCCACCAACCGGCGGAGCGCACCCTCGCGGATGTCGTCGGCGCGCATGGCAGTGCGCTCCAGCCAGTAGCGCGTATCGTGCGTTTCGGTCGCCGCGGCAATGTCGCTCAGCGTCGGGTCAACTAGGCTGTCTTGCAAGGGAGTGCTATCGATGAGAACCAGTTTGTCCAAGTCGGTGTCGATGCGGTCTTCCAGCGCCAGTTCCATCAGGACTCCACCGCCTAAGGCATAGCGCACCAACCGATCGGGAACTCGGGCGAAGCTCCCATCTTCATCGTCGAGCAAAAGCAGCATAATTTCTTCGGCGAATCTCAGCATGGATTACCTCGTTTAATAGTTTCGCGTCTGCGTCTGACAAAAAATATAGATCGCGAGTTTCTCTAAGCAAGTTGCCAACCGCGCTCAGCTTGCGGGCGCTTGGCCCCCGCGCCGCCGCAGCCATTCCACTGTAAACAGAACCAATACGGCAAACACAATGAGAAAGGTCGCCACCGCCAGAATGGTAGGACTGATCTGCTCGCGGATGCCCGCCCACATCTGTCGCGGAATGGTTCGCTGCTCCAAGCCGCCCATGAACAGTACCACCACGACCTCGTCGAAGGAAGCGGCAAAGGCGAACAACCCGCCCGACGCAACCCCAGGCGCGATGAGCGGCAACTGCACGCGCCAGAAGCTGTGCAGCGGACCTGCACCGAGGCTGGCGGCGGCCCGCATCAAGTTCTGGTCAAAGCCCGACAATGTGGCGGTTACGGTAATCACCACAAACGGCACCCCGAGCACGGCATGGGCGAGGATTATGCCGAGGTGGGTCTGAGCCAAGCCAAGGCTGGAATAGAAGAAGAACATCCCTACCGCGGCGATGATGATCGGCGTGATCATCGGCGAGATCAACAGCCCCATCACCGCCCGCCGAGCGGGCATGGCCGAGTTCGCCAGCCCGAGGGCCGCAAGAGTGCCGAGCGAGGTCGCGAGCAGCGTCGCCGAAATGCCGATAACCAAGCTGTTGACCAAGGCGCGGGTCCACACGTCGTCTTCGAAGATACTGCGATACCAACGCAGCGAATACGCCTCCGGGTCGAAGCGCAACATGCCCTCGGTAAACGTGAAGTACGGCTCCGCATTAAAGCTGAGCGGCACGATCACCAAAATCGGCGCGACCAAGAAGACAAACGCCGCCGTGCAGAACGCGAGATAGACCCACCGCGCCAACATCAGCCCAGCCTCATGCGGTCAATGCCCACCACGCGGTCGTAAAGCACGTACAGCGCAATGATGCCCACGAGCAGGATCGCGGCGAGCGCCGCGGCGAGTCCCCAGTTGAGCGAGGTCTGCATGTGATAGGCGATCATGTTGGAGATGAGCTGGCCTTTGCTCCCACCGACCAGTGCTGGCGTGATGTAGTAGCCAATGGCGAGGATGAACACCATCAGCGATCCAGCGCCAACGCCGGGCAAGGTCTGCGGCCAATAGACGCGCCAGAACGCCTGAAAGGGGGTCGCGCCGAGCGAGGCCGCGGCCCGGATGTGCGAAGGCGGAATCGACCGCATCACCGAGTACAGCGGCAGTACCATGAAGGGCAGCAGCACGTGGGTCATCGCCACAAACGTGCCGGTCATGTTGTATATCATGGCGATGCGACCATCGTCCGCGACCAGTCCGACCGCTACCAGCAAGCTATTGATTACGCCCTGGGTCTGGAGCAGCACGATCCAAGCCGTCGTCCGCACCAGCAGCGAGGTCCAAAACGGCACCAACACCAGCAACAACAGCAGGTTGGCGCGGCGCGGTGGCGCGTGGGCGATCAGGTGGGCAATCGGGTAGCCAATGACCAAGCACAGCACGGAAATGCCCAAGCTAATGGCCAGCGTGCGCCACAAGAGCGGCAGATAGATGCGGCGTTCCTCTGGCTGCTGGGCGATGCTACCATCGGGTTGGCGCATGAAGTCGAGCGCATTGATATAGTGGCGGAGTGTGAACCGCTCCCCAGCGCTGCGAATCGCCAACCACACTTCCGGCTCACCCCAAGCGGCATTGATGCCGATCATGGTCTCGCGCCAAGAGTCGCCGCTGGCGTTGCGCAGCTTGCGCACACTGCGCGTGACGACGCTGCGCAAGCCGCTTGTGATGCGGTTGACGCGCGTGGCAATTTGGCCGAGGGTGCGCTCTTCCCGCGCCTGTAGCAACTCGCGTGCAGCCGTTGCGTACACCGGCTCCTCCAAGGCACTGGTCCCGTCCCATTCACGCAATAGGGCGAGCGTCTCCGGCAACGCATCCGCGACTAGGGGATCGTACGCGCTGCGCACCAGTAAGGTCCCGAGCGGCGCGACAAAGCTCGCTAGGACAAAGGCGATCAGCGGCAGGGCCAATCCAATCGCGCGCCGCCGTTGCCGCGCCTGCTGCTTGGACGCGTCTAAACCCGTCTCTGCTGTTACTTGGTCAACCACTTGCGGATGGGTCCTCTTCGTCGTCCGCAGCGTCGGGTTGCAGAGCACGGCAGTCCAGCACGGTCCAGCCAACGCGGATCCGATCTCCCTCCAACACTCCCCCATGGCCCACGACGTTGGGGATCTTGACGATGAAGCCCGAGTGCCCGCACAGCTTTAGACGCAGGCGCATGTGATCGCCGAGAAACGCTATATCCTCGACATCAGCGTCGAACTCGTTGGCGTACGAGTGTCTGCCCTCACCCAGCGAGATATTCACCCGCTCCGGGCGCACGACGACCGTCGCGGCAGCCCCCGGTGGACATTGCTCCAAGCTCACGGCCTTGATGAGCGCATCGCCGACCTCTACTTCGCAGACGCCGTCGCCGACCGTGCGCACCACGCCGTTTAGGCGGTTGTTCTCGCCGATGAAATGGGCTACGAAAGCGCGCTCCGGCTCTTCGTAGAGCACTTCTGGGGAAGCGATCTGCTCGATCGCGCCGCCGCGAAAGACGGCGACCCGATCCGACATGACCATGGCCTCCTGCTGATCGTGCGTAACATAGACGACCGTTATACCCAAGGTGCGCTGAATGCGGCGGATTTCGTATTGCATCTCCTCGCGCAGGCGGCGGTCGAGCGCGCCGAGCGGCTCGTCCATCAACACCAGTTCCGGGTCGAAGACCAAAGCGCGGGCAATCGCCACGCGCTGTTGCTGGCCACCGGATAGCTGCCCTGGGCGGCGATCCTCCAAACCTTCGAGGCGCACCAGGCGCAGGGTGCGAGTCACCCGTTCCTGCCGCTCGCTGGGGTCCATGCCCCGCACTTCCAGCGGAAACGCCAAGTTGCGGCCGACCGTCATGTGTGGAAAGAGCGCGTAATTTTGAAATACGACGCCGATGTCGCGCTTGTGGGGGGGCAAATCGCCGACCGGCACGCCATTGATGTGGATGGTCCCGGCAGCGGGCGTCTCAAACCCAGCGAGCATCATCAAGCAGGTCGTCTTGCCAGAGCCAGACGGCCCGAGCATGGTGAGGAATTCGCCCTTGTGTACCGCAAGATCGAGGTCGCGCACGACCCAATTGCGGCCGTCGTAGCTTTTGCTGACGCCGGAGAATTCGACGTGGGGGCTGCGGTCGGTGCTCACCACTCACCAACCGAGGGCATAGCCGTCGCGGCGCGGGTCGGCCCCGCCCATAAAGGAGCCGGTGTCGGCATCGATCATGATGCCCTGGCCACCGCCGACCCCGGGGGACCAGTCGCCGAGAAAATTGAACTGGTGGCCGCGGCGCTCCAACTCGGCGAAGACCTCGTGGTCAATGCGGTTTTCAGCATCGACGACAAAGCCGGGGCTGCTGGTCTTGACGCGCGGGGCCTCAATGGCGGCTTGGACGTTCATCTGGTGATCGAGAATGTTCATAATCATCTGTGGAGTAGTCTGGAGAATGCCATAGCTCCCTGGGGTGCCGATGAGCAGGCGCAGGCCGTCGGCGTCCCAAATCTGGGCCGGCGAGACGCACATCTCGTTTTTCTTGGCCGGACCAATCGCGTTGGGGCTAGTAGGCTCGCGGTCGAACCAGCGCATGAAGTTGTTGAGCGCAATGCCAGTCTCCGGCACTACCATGGACGAGCCAAAAGCACCGCCCAAGCTCTGGGTACAGGCAACGGCGTTGCCATCGGCGTCAATAGTGTCAAAGTGGGTCGTGCATTCGTTCATCCACACGCGCGGGTCACCCGCTTTGACCTCCCCGACTGGGCCGCCGGGCACGAGGTGATCGCCCGCGGTAAACTGAGCCTTGTCGCCAATGAGCGCGCGCCGCTCGGCTGCGTATTCCTTCGACAGCAGGCCCGCTGTCGGTGGATTGTCGATGGCCGCATAGGCAATGCGATCGGCCATGGCCAGCTTGGTGGTCTCGATAAAGCGGTGCAAGGTCTCGACCGTGTTGTGGCCGAGGCTGGCCACGTCAAAGCCCTCCATGATGGCCAGCGTCTCCAAGTACTGAACGGCTTGGCAGGGCGGCGGCGGCGCAAAGACCTCATAGCCGCGATAGTTGATGGAGATCGGGTCAATGAATGCCGGGGCAAAGTCGGCGAGGTCTTCTTTTGTAATCAGACCGCCGGTTTCCTCCATATAGCGGACGATGCGGTCGGCAATCGCGCCTTGGTAAAAGACATCCGCACCCTCGGCAGCAACTTGGCGGAAGGTCTCGGCGAGGGCCTTTTGCACCACCACTTCGCCAGGCTCGGGGGCCGCGCCGTCGAGCAGAAAGGTGTCGGCACCAGTGTTGAAGCGGCGCAGGCTTGGGGCCGCGCCCGCGTAGAAAAAGGCGTTCTTGACCGTGAGGGCATAACCCTGCTCGGCGTACTCAATGGCCGGAGCGAAAACGCGGGCAGCGTCCATCGAGCCGTAGCGCTCCAGCGCGGCCAGCCAGCCGCCGCAAGCACCAGGCACCAGCGGCGTCAGGGGACCAAACCCCTGTTTGTCGTTGCTGTCGTACAGGCTCAGCGTGGCCGCGCGCGGGGTGAGGCCGACGTAATCGACGATCTTGTGCTCTTTTTCGCGAGCGCTGTAGATGTGCAGATAGCCGACGCCGCCAATGCCCGACATATACGGCTCAACCACGTTGAGCGCAGCGGCCGTGGCAATGGCCGCATCAATGGCATTGCCGCCCTCCATCAGGATGCGCATACCAGCGAGAGAAGCGAGCGGATGCGCCGAAGCGATCATGCCGCGACGGCCCGTGGCAGTGCTGCGGTGCGTGGTGCCTTTGGCAGAAAAGGCCATTGGACGCAACTCCTTGCGATTTGTAGATTTTGCGACCGCCTAAAATAGGGCGAGCAAATTATAGCGTCAATCGAGGAGCCTACCTCATATGAGCGACAAAACAATAGACCTGCGCAGCGACACGATTACTCTGCCGACCGAGGCCATGCGGGAGGCCATGGCCTGCGCGCCATTGGGCGACGATGTGTACGGCGAAGACCCATCGGTCAATCGCCTGCAAGAACTGGCCGCCGAAAAAGTGGGCATGGAAGCCGCGCTCTACGTGCCTTCGGGCACGATGGGCAATGCCTGCGCCTTGATGACCCACACCAACTGGGGAGACGAGGTGCTCTTTGAGGAGCAGGCTCACATGTATTACTGGGAGGCCGGAACCTACGCCTCGCTCGCCGGATTGTCCGCGCGCATCGCTGCTGGCGAGCACGGCGTCCTCACCGCCGATCAGGTCCGCGAGACAGTCCGCGCCGACAATCCTCACTTCGCCCCGCTCAAGGTCGTCTGCATCGAGAACACCCACAACAACCACGCCGGCCACGCTTGGTCGGTCGCCGAGGTGGCCGCGGTGAGCGCCGCGTGCCGCGAACACGGGCTAAAACTGCACGTAGATGGAGCGCGCATTTTTAACGCCGCCATCGCCACCGGGACGACGGTGCCAGAATACACTCAACACGTTGACTCCGTGATGTTCTGCATCTCCAAGGGGCTGAGCGCACCGGTCGGCTCGCTGCTGTGCGGCAGCAGAGACTTTATCGATCGGGCCTATCGAATGCGCAAGCGGCTCGGCGGTGCCATGCGCCAAGCTGGAATCGTGGCTGCGGCTGGAATCGTGGCTCTAGAGCAAATGGTGGATCGGCTGGCCGAAGATCACGCGGTAGCGCGGGAACTAGCCGCCGGGTTGGGCGCAATCGAGGGTGTCAAGGTCACTTTTCCGCCGCGACCGACCAATATCCTCAAGGTGGATTTTGCGGCCTTGGGCTGGTCGGCTGCCGATTTGGTGGCCAAGTGGAAGGCGCGGGGCGTGTTGTGCAATCCGCGTCCGCCGCACGGGGCGCGGCTGGTGGCCAATCGGCACGTGGAGTTAGCGGACGTCAAGTACGTGGTGGAGGCGACCCAGGAAATGATCGGGTAGGGGGCCACTTGGCGCGTCCTTCGTCCATATCTCGGTGCTTTTGGCTCGGGGTCTTTGTCGCAGCTCTTGGAGCGGGGGATACCGGAGGGGACGCGCTTAAAAACGCGGATGGCTCTTGGAAGTACAGCAATCATCTGGTGGGGGAGACCAGTCCATATTTATTGCTGCACGCGCACAATCCGGTCGAGTGGTACCCTTGGGGAGAGGAAGCACTGGCACGAGCCAAGGCCGAAGATAAGCCGATTTTTTTATCGGTCGGCTACTCAACCTGCTATTGGTGCCACGTCATGGAGCGGCTGGTCTTTTCCGATCCCGAGATCGCGGCGCAGATGAATGTTAGCTTTATCAACATCAAGGTCGATCGCGAGGAGCGGCCCGACATCGACCGCATTTACATGCTGGCGACCCAATTAACCACCCGGCACGGCGGCTGGCCCAATTCGGTTTTTTTGACGCCAGACCAAGAGCCGTTTTTCGCCGGCACGTACTTTCCGCCCGAGTCCTTGCCCGGGCGGCCTTCCTTTCCCCAAGTCTTGGACTTCACGCGCCAGCGCTGGCAGGATCAGCGCGAGCAGGTGCTCCAAATCGCGGCCCGCTTGACCACGGCCATCCGCGACTTGGAATCCGGGCAACAGATGGCAGCCGTGCCCCCAGATTCTCTGCTAGTAGCGCGGGTGCTATCGGCTATTCAGGTCCGCTACGACGCGATTAACGGCGGCTTCGGAGGTGCGCCCAAGTTTCCCCCGAGCTTGCGCTTGGAGATGCTGATGGCCACGCCCGAGCGCTTTGCCGATCCCCAAGTGCAGCGCATCGTTTTGCACTCGCTGGAGCGAATGGCGGCCGGCGGCATCTACGACCAAATTGGCGGCGGCTTTCACCGCTACGCCACAGACGCCGAGTGGCGCGTGCCACACTTCGAGAAAATGCTCTACAATCAAGCGCATTTGGCGCGGCTGTACTTGCGTGCGTACGAACTGACGGGAGACGACCGCTGGCGGTGGGTGGCAGAGGATATTTTTCGCTTTGTCGCGCGGGAGATGACCGGGCCAGAAGGAGCCTTTTTCTCGGCATTGGACGCCGAAACCGAGGCCGAAGAGGGCAAGTACTACCTGTGGACTGCGGAGGAGTTGGAAAATGCCTTGGGGGGCGAGGCGGAATTGTTCTGGAGCGTCTATGGATTAGCTCCCATGCCCGAGGGCGAGGAAGGCGTCCTCTACGTCAAAACGTCGCTTGTCGATGCCGAGTTGCGGGATCGAATGACACCCGTGCGGCAGCGCGTCCTTGCGGCGCGGGCCGAGCGGCTCTATCCCCTCCTCGACGACAAGGTGCTAGCCGCTTGGAACGGGATGATGATCGAGGCGTACGCACGGGGTTTCGCAGTCTTGGGCGATCCCGCATATCGCCGGACAGCCGAGCGCGCAGCCGATTTCGCTCTGCAGCACCTGCGGCGCGAGGACGGGGGCTTGTGGCGGGTCCATCGGCTGGGGATTTCGCGGCAAGAAGCGTATCTAGACGACTATGCGTTTTTGGCGCGCGGGCTGACGGCGTTGTACCGGGCCACCGGCGAGGCGCGCTGGTTGCAGGCCGCGCGCGAGTTGAGCGCCGAGATGGTGGCGCGGTTTTGGGACGCAGAAGTCGGGGGATTTTTCTTTACGGAAGCTAGCAACGCGCTCATCGTGCGCAGCAAATTCGCCCAAGACTCGGCCATGCCTTCGGGCAATGCAGTGGCTGCTCACGCGCTGTTAGACTTGGCCGAACTGACGGGCCAAGCGCACTATCAGAGCCGGGCAGCGCAAATCCTCTCCGCTTTCGGCGGGGCCATGTGGGCACAACCTACGGCCTCGGTGCATTTGACCGCCGCAGTCGAGCGCCATCTGCAAGCGTCGCTATTCGCAGCCACGGCAGTTGCTACCCCAGCAGATTCACTGGTCTCCATGCGGGTCGAACTGCCCGCTCAGCCGCCCGTGGCGGGCGAGGCTTTTGCCGTAGCCGTGCATCTAGATATCCGCCCGGGCTGGCACATCAACGCCAACCCGCCCTCGGGCGACTTCCTCATTCCCACCTCGCTGACGCTCAATGCGGACTGGCCGTTGGACTTTGCCCGCGTGCGCTATCCCACCGGCCGCTCGCAGGCCTTTCCGGCCCTAGCAGAGACGCTCTCGGTGTACGAAGATCAGGTCGCCCTGTGGGCGGATTTGTCGCTGCCCTTAACAGCGGCTGGGACCTCGGGCTATGTACGTTTCCTGGTCCAGTATCAGGCCTGTGACGAAGTTCGTTGCCTCCCACCGACGGAATTGAGCCAGAGCGTGCTGGTGGCCGTCACACCATGATCCAACACACAGACATCATCGGCTGCAGAGTCAGCGAACTAGAGGCCGCCAAGCTCCTCGCCCAAATCGAAGCCCTCTCCGGCTCGCCGGAAGCTCGCTGGCGGGAGGCGGCCCGCTGCATTCTGCGGCCGGATCATCCCTTCGCATTGCACCAGTTGCTCTATCGGGCAATCTACGGCAGTGCGGGCGGCCCGGTGTTTTTTCCTGAACCAGCAGACATTGAGCACGCGCATATGACGGTGCTGCGGCGCGAGCTTGGTCTGGATTCGCACGCCGCGCTCTTTGCGTGGTCGGTTGCAGAGCGAGAGGCGTTTTGGCAGCGAACGGTCGCCCGCTTGGGCATCCGCTTCCGCAAGCCGTACACACAGCTTCTCGATCTGTCCCAAGGCGTCGAAGCACCCCAGTGGTTTGTTGGGGCCGAGCTGAACATCGCCGAGAGTTGCTTTCAGGCCCCCGCCGATCAAACGGCCATTGTTTTCCAGCGCGAGGGTGGTCAGCTTGAGCAGATGAGTTTCGGGGACCTAGAAGCTCTGTGCGACCGGATCGCCGGTGGGTTGCGCGCATTGGGATTTGGTCCCGGCGACCGGATTGCCGTAGCCATGCCGATGACGGCCGAATCGGTGGCGATCTATTTGGGAATCATCAAGGCCGGTTGCGCGGTGGTGGCCATTGCCGACAGTTTCGCCGCTCCCCAGATCGCCGCCCGGCTGCGGATCGGGGAAGCCAAGGCCGTTTTTACGCAGGACGTGATTTTGCGCGGGGGGCGCGAGTTGCCGCTGTACCCGCGCTTGGTCGCCGCGGAGGCTCCGTTGGCGATTGTATTGCCGGGACGCGTGGAGGGGTTGACAGAGGCGTTGCGTCCCGGAGATCTCCGCTGGGACGAATTCTTACAAGCCGACGCTATATCGGCGGCCGCGATCTGCCATCCCGACGAGACGACCAATGTCCTGTTTTCATCGGGGACTACCGGCGATCCCAAAGCTCTGCCTTGGACTCATGTCAACCCGATCAAGTGCGGCGCAGACGCGCATTATCACCAAGATGTCCACCCAGGCGATGTGGTCGCTTGGCCGACCAATTTGGGCTGGATGATGGGGCCGTGGCTGATCTACGCGGCCTTTTTGAATCGGGCGACCATGGCGCTCTACTATGGCAAGGCGACGGAGCGGGGCTTTGGGGAGTTTGTGCAGGCGGCTGGTATTACCATGCTCGGCGTCATTCCAAGCATGGTGCGCACCTGGCGCAGCACAGGCTGCATGGAGGGAATCGACTTCGCGGCGATTCGAGCTTTCAGTACCACCGGCGAGTGCTCCAATCCCGAGGACATGCACTATCTGATGGCGCTGGCGGGGTATCGGCCCATCCTCGAATACTGCGGCGGCACCGAACTTGCGGGCGGCTACTTGCTCAGCACGCTAGTCGAGCCGGTCGCACCCGCGACCTTTAATTCGGCAACGCTGGGGACGGACTTGGCGATTTTGGATGAAGACGGACAGGAGTGCGCAAGCGGCGAGGTCTTTCTGGTGCCGCCCGCCATTGGCATGTCAACTCGAGTGCTCAATCGGGACCACCACGAGGTGTATTACGCGGGCGTGCCCAAGCGGGATGGAGTGCCACTGCGCCGCCACGGCGACCAAGTCGAGCGGCTGGCTCCGGGCATCTACCGAGTCCACGGTCGAGCCGACGACGCGATGAACCTAGGCGGAATTATGGTGAGTTCCGCAGAGATTGAGCGAGCCTTGAACGCGATGCCGGGCGTGGTTGAGACCGCGGCGATTGCAGCGCCGCCGCCGGGGGGCGGACCGAGCCTGCTGGTGATCTTCGCGGTGCTGGATGACGCCGGCGACCACTTGCAAGCCTGTCCTGGGGACGCGATGCAGCAGACGATCCGCCGGGAACTCAATCCCCTCTTCAAGATTCACGAGATAGTAGTAGTGGAATCGCTGCCGCGGACCGCGTCGAATAAGGTAATGCGACGGGTTTTGCGGGAGCGCTACGGAAGAAAACCGCGCGAACATCAACGTGCAGGCTCGCAGAGCTGAGCGAAAGGAGCATCCGATGCGACATGGCTATTTGTCTGCTTTGCTGCTGTTAGTGGCGATCTATCCGGCTGAAGCTGGCCGCTACGACGATCCGAGCTTTCTCACCAGCCACCTTGTCTCCGGTGGAGTGGCCAAAGACGGCATCCCCGCTCTAACAAATCCCACCTTCGTGGCACCGAACGAAGTAAATTACGTCCGGGAAGACGATGTGGTTATGGGGATCGTCATTAACGGCGAACCGCGAGCGTACCCGCACAACATCGGCTGGTGGAACGAGATCATCAACGATCGCGTCGGCGATCAGTCGGTCGTAGTGTCCCTGTGCCCGCTTACGGGTACCGGCCAAGTTTTCAACGCCACGGACGGCGATGGCTCGCAAATCGAGTTCGGGGTCTCTGGGCTGCTGATCAACAGCAACTTGGTCATGTACGACCGGCGCGACGGCGAAACGCTCTACCCACAGATGATTTACACCGCCATCAACGGTCCCCAAGTCGGCGACCGCCTAGATCTGATGCCGGTGGTCGAGACGACGTGGGCGCTGTGGAAGCGGATGTACCCAACCACTACCGTGGTACAAGCTAGCACCGGCTGGGAGTACTACAGCTCGCGCTGGGCCTATAGCGAAGCCCGCTATACCCAATACCCTTACGGCAACTACCGCACCAACCACGAGGGTTTGATCTTTCGACCCACGACGAACGGCGGTGTATTCGACCATCGCTTTGAGAACAAGGATCTAGTGTTGGGCTTGTGCCGCAACGACCAGACCAAAGCCTTTCCCTTTGCACTGATGCCCGACGGAGTGGTGATCAACGATCTCGTCGGCAGCGACCCCGTAGTCATCCTATTCGACGCCGCCTCGCACACGGCCTTGGCCTATTTCAGCCAGCTCGACGACACGCCGTTGAGCTTTTACGGAGTGGAGTCCGAGGGGCCGTTGCCAGTAGAATTCATGGACGCGGAAACAGGTTCGCGCTGGAACATGCTCGGAGAAGCCGTCGCCGGGCCGCTCGCGGGGCGGCGGTTAGCGCAAGTCCCGGCCTACAACGCCATGTGGTTTGCCTGGACCGCCTACTGGCCCGATACTCAGGTCTGGCAGCAGGGTGAGGGGATTCTCAGCCCAGAGGACATTGAGCAGATCGAACAAACCGCAACGGTCGTCGAATCCTTAGATGCTACGCCTGCGGGCTTTGCCCTGCGGCAAAATTTTCCCAACCCGTTCAACGCGCAGACGCTGATCCAGTACGAACTTCCAGCAGCCGGGCCGGTGCGGCTCAGCGTGTTCAACGCGGCCGGACAGCGGGTGCGCTCGCTGGTAGAAGGACACCAAACGGCCGGGCTATATTTGCAACCTTGGGACGGGCGCAACGACGCCGGGCAGCCGGTGGCCAGCGGCGCGTACCTATACCGATTGGAAACATCGGGATTTGTCCAAGCGCGGATGATGATGATGGTGCGCTGACGAACCAAACTTAGGGAGGAGACCATGAGCAATTTTCTCAGTCGCTATCTACACTGGTTGCACCTGCGGTGGCCAGCCGGCGTGGTGGAGAAGTTGCCGCGGGTGGATGAGCACGGGCAGAGCAATGTCTCCGGGCTGTACATCGTCGGCGAC
>JAJDYK010000046.1 GCA_022825185.1 Candidatus Latescibacterota bacterium
GCGCATCGCAATTTTGAAAAGCACTACACGGTCTATCGCTACGCCCAGTGGAAACCTTGGCCTTTGCCCTTTCACGACATTCCCGGCATTGAGACGGTCGAGGATTTGCAAAAGCCGGGCATGGAAGAGAAGATGGGCCAAACGCTCGTCGAGCGCATGAGCCGCGGCGATGTGGCCTGCAATCTCGCCGCCACCAGCATGGTGACTAACGCCTATCTGTGCAGCGGCGACGACAAGTACCGAGCTTGGGTCGAGGAATACACCAACGCGTGGATCGAGCGCACCCGGCAAAACAACGGCATCCTACCCGACAACGTCGGCCTTTCGGGGCAGGTCGGCGAATACATCGACGGCAAGTGGTACGGCGGGTACTACGGCTGGACGTGGCCGCACGGCTGGCACCACCTGAGCGACGCCTGCATTGCGGCCGCGGAAAACGCGGCCTTGCTCTCCGGCGACTTGGGCTACATGGACTTTCCGCGCTCGCAAATCGACGTGCTGATGCAGCAGGGGGAAATGCGAGGACAGACGCTGTACGCGCCGCACTTCTACCACGACAAAGGCTGGGACGGGTACAGCCCCATGCAGGCCCATCCCACGACCCACCTCTGGTGCATGAGCATGCAGCAAGAGGACATGGCGCGGCTCCAACAGCAGCGCAACCACGACAGCGACAATTGGCGGCAGGTAAGCTCGCACTTTTCCAAGCACGGTGGCGGCCACGAAGCCGCTTGGACCGCGTATCTCGCAGGCGAATACCCGGACTACCCGGTAGAAATCCTGCAGCACAACCACGCGCAGGTATATCAGCGCTTGGCCTTTATGCGCGACGACCAGCAAGATCCTGCTACGTACGGCGACTGGTATCTGCAGGTGCGCAATCCCATCACTGTCGAGGGCTTGGTGCAACTGACGATGGGTGCCCCGCTCTTCATGTACAACGGCGGCCTGCTCATGGCCCGCCTGCGCTACTTCGACCCGCAACGCCACCGACCGGGCTTGCCGCTAGACGTGGCCGCCTTGGTGGAATCGCTGGCAGGTGAGGGGGCCGTCCTGCACTTGGTCAACCTGCACCCGAAGGAAGAACGCGAGGTCTTGCTACAGGCCGGCGCTTTTGGCGAGCATAGCTTCACCCGCGTTGCCTACCAGCAGCGCCGGTCCATCTCGGCTGAAGAAGCTGGTGCGGGACACTCGCACGCCACCCAATATCAGCAGACCGTGCAGGGGCAGCTAGAGGACCATGCGGTAGAAGTGGAAGGCCGACACTTCACCGTCTGTCTTCAGCCTGGATCGGCGATTCGGCTCGACTTGGGGATGGAGCGGTTCGTCAATAAGCCCTCGTACGCTCTGCCGTGGAATTAGGAGATTACATGCACAACCGCATCAAAGACCAATTCGCTGCGGGCAAACCCGCGTTTGGTACCCAACTTCGCTTTGGCTCTCCGGCGATTGCCGAACTCTGCGGCCACTCGGGCTTTGACTTTCTCATCATCGACTCGGAACACGCGCCGCAAACTCCCACTGGCATCCAGGCGCAGTTGCAGGCCATTGGCAATACTCCGGCCGCGCCCATCGTCCGCCTGCCGCGCATCGACGAGGAGCAGATCCGGCTCTACCTCGACATGGGTGCGCTGGGTATCCTCGCCCCGTTCGTCAACACTGCCGCCCAAGCCGCAGAAGGCGCGCGCGCCTGCCGCTATCCTCCGGTTGGCATTCGCGGTTTTGGACCGCATCGGGCGGCTCAGTACGGATTGCGCACTGACGAGTACTTCGCGGAGATAAACGACTTGGTGATATTCATCGCGCTGATTGAAACGGCCGAGGCGGTCGCCAATATCGACGAAATCCTCGCCGTCGAGGGCGTCGATACGTTCGTCATCGGCCCGGTCGATCTGTCGATCTCGCTGGGGGTGCCCTTTGACTACGAGGGGTCTGTCTTTCAAGACGCCCAGGCCCAGCTAGCCGATGCCGCTCGCCGCGCTGGCAAGCCCGCTGGTATTGGGGTCTATCGCCCGGCCAGCGACCCGCAATCAATCCAACGCGCCATAGACGACGGCTTTTCGCTGATTCTCGCTGGCGGCGACGAGCCGTTTCTCGCGGCTGGCTGTCAACAGATGGCGCGCGTCCGCGCCGACTTGGGGTACTAGTATGCGCCGACTTGAGGTTCTCTTTCTGCCCCACCCGGTCGCTGCGATCGCTGCGCCTTGGACGACCGATGTCATTGAGGCCGTAAGTGCCCGCCACAATCTCCGCATCTTCGACCGCACCCAGCCGGCTGCCCTTCAAATGGCGGGCATTGAAGCCATCGTCGATTTAGGGGGCAATATCAGCCCGGAACTGCTGGCTGCTGCTGCCGACGCTGGCGTCAAATTCCTCCAAGTCCAGACTACCGGCCTCGACCACGTCGATGTCGAGGGGATTCTCAGTACCGGACTGCTGCTCGCCCATTGCCCCGGGCAGCTCAGCAGCGTGGCGTTGGCCCAGAGCGCGATGATGTTCATCCTCATGCACGCCCATCGCTACGGAGAGGCGCGGCGGAACTTCGACGCCAGCAAGATGTACGTGCCTACGGGCGTCGAGCTGGAGGGTCTGACGCTTGGCCTGATCGGTTTTGGTGCGAGTGCCCAAGATTTGGCGCGCCGGGCCAAGCCCTTTGGCCTGCGGATTTTGGCCATCGACATCCGCCCCATTGAAGAGGAAATTCTCGCCGAGATCCAACCCGAATTTCTCGGTGGACCCGAAGACGTCGACCGCGTGGTGGCCGAGAGCGACTACCTGTCACTGCACCTGCACTTGACGCCGGAGACCCGGCACACTATCGACGCGCGACGCATTGGCCTGATGAAGGAAACCGCCTGCTTGATCAACGTGGCGCGAGGGGCGCTCGTCGATGAGGACGCTCTGTACGAAGCGCTGCTAGACGGTCGTTTGAGTGGGGCTGGGCTCGACGTGTTCGCTCAGGAGCCACCCGACGCTACGGCCCCTGTTTTCCAATTGCCCAATGTGTTTGCCATGCCCCACACCGCTGGTTCGACCGACGGCACCTCGCGCAAGCGGGCGCGTCTGGCCGCGGACAACCTTGACCGCTATGCGCGGGGCGAGGCGCTCGTGGGGCAAATCACGACTAGATTTATCTAAATTTTCGTCGCATCGAAAAGTATTCTTGACATGGTTGTACTGCTCTTTTTGATTGCGGAATAGGTGCTTTAAGGGAGCCCCCTAGTCCGCCAAAAGGGCCAAGCCCACCTCTCTCGGAATATCTCCTGCTGTGTACTCTTTTCTGCCTGATCTACGCGGACATCAGGCGCAACGAAGGGAGATCACATGCAGCGATACCCCCGGATTCATCCTGCTGCAAACCCTGTCCTCACCCGTTTTGTCTCCGTCTCCGCCGAGAACGGAACGGCGGTAAGAAAAAGCCAATTCATCGCATTCCTCGTCGCACTGAACTTTTTCGGGAGTCTCGCTTGGGCTGCGGAAACGCCCGAGACGGTCTTGATCCGCCAAGTTTTGAGCACTGAAAGATCCGGCCATCGTCGGGGAAATGCAGACGTAGCCATCCAAGCCTATGCCGATCACGTCGTCGTCTATGAAGGGCATCATTCGGCGGATCCACGAGGGTGGACCGTGCTCCATGAGGACCGCTCGGCCCTAGCCCGCGCCCTAACTGCTGATTTTGAGCATCGGCGCTACGATCTCAACCGCACGGTGTTGTTTATTCTCGCCCGCAACGACAAAGCCATCGTCGCTACTCAGGACTCTGGTCTCGTCATCGATCGGCAAAGCGGTAATAGCCAGTCCCTCGACATGTATCGCCTGTGGACCTTTACCAAAGACGATGACCACTGGCGCGCTGTCAGCGTCTTCCAAAATATTGCAGATACCACGGCTGTAGCACCTGCCCCCGCGGCGAGCGCGACGGAAATCGCGGCCATAGTGGAGCGGGAAGCCGAGGCTTGGCAAAACAAAGACATCGGGGCCATAGTGGCGGCCGTTGATGAGGACTTCGTCGCCTACGACGCCTACCACCTGATGGACCGAACTAAGTGGCGCATCGCATTCAGCGACGCCGAGGAATTTGAGGCTTGGCTGAAAAAGCGATTGACGTATGCGAACTATACCATTGATCGGCGCGTGATTTACACCAATCTAGGTGAAAATGGGCTGACGGCCCTGGCCTTGACCGAGGAGACGGTCTCTGTCTCCTATGAAAAAGGCTCGGCGATCCACAGCATGAAGCGATATGTATTTTGGGGATTGAGTCGCAGGTCCGGGGCTTGGAAAATTACCCAATTACTCACGAACTTGCCGATTCCCCAACGGAATATAGAAGAGTAGCCTTAGGCACTGCGAAAGGAGTGTGTATGTCCTCGGCTGCGCTTCCGCCCAATCCCAACCTAGAGCAACTCAAGAAGCAAGCCAAAGGCCTGCTGAAGGGCCACCGATCTGCCGATCCCGCCAGTGCGCAGCGACTCAGGCAAACCCTGTCGCATTTGTCCGAACAGACGGACGACGAGATTTTTCAGACCAAGTTCTCCTTGAGAAACGCCCAACTGGTCATTGCCCGCGAGTATGGCTT
>JAJDYK010000232.1 GCA_022825185.1 Candidatus Latescibacterota bacterium
GAGGTAGAGGGCGTCGGCGGTGAGGGGCGGTGCGGGCTGTCCGTCTGCGAGGTAGAGGCCGGTGGGATCGTCGAGAGCGGTAACGGTTGAGTAGGGGACTTGGCGACCGTTGCTTTCAATGGCGTTGGCCAGATAGGTCGAGAAGGTCGCGGTTTTGAGTTGTTGGGCGGCGGCGCTTGACAAGGCTGCGGTACGGGTCGAATCGTCGAGGACAAAGCGGGTGCTGGTGAGCTCGATGTAGTTGGAGTGCAGTGCTAGGTCCAGCTTGTGGTCGGCGAGAGTAAGATGCTGGGCAAGAGCGCGTTGCAGGTCTTGGTGTTGACTGTTGGGCGCGGCGATGAGTAGGGCGTTGACGCGATCCTGTTGGTCGAGCGCGCGCTGGAGGACTTGGAGGTCGAGGTAGGCGTTGAGCGGCAGATGCTGGTGCGGTCGCAGGCCGAAGCGTCCCGCGCCGCTGTCGGGCAAGACGCCGGTGAGCACCACGCGCAGAGTGGTGACGAGATCGTCGGTGGCGCGGCGACCAAAGAGGGATTCGCGATAGGTTGGGCTGGGGCGCTCCAGCGAGAGCAGGACCGCGTCGCCTAGTTCGAGGCCGAGGGCGCGTTGCAGCGAGGCACTGACGACGAGTGCGGGAAACGGCTGACCGGGCGCTGGCTTCGACCTGAGCTCAGCCGAAGGTTTGAGCGCATCGCGCAAGGCGGAGCCGGTTTCGGGAAAGAGCGCGGCGAAGCGGGCGTCGATGCCTTGGATTTGCACGCCAGCGGCGAGCGCTTGGGTGTCGGCGTGGCGGGCGCTGCCGTTGAGGAGGATGACAGGTGCATGGCCCCCGGGCAGTTCAGTGGTCAAGTCGCTGCGGAAGAAGTGCGCGGCGAGCAGTGCGTAGTCGATCTGACCTAGGCGCTCTAAAGCCAAATCGCGCAGACTGCCGCGCATGGAGTCGCCGACTAGCAGTGCGCCGGTCAGAGCGGTTGTGGCGACAGCGGTCCCCAGCAGCAGCCCTAGGTGAACCCGCCAGTAGTAGATCAGGCTTCGACGCACGTCCCCTCGCGCAGATGCAGGCGGCGGTCGCAGCGCGCGGCTAGCTCAAGGTCGTGGGTTGCGATGACGAGGGCAGCTTGCTCGGCGCGGTGGAGTGCGAAGAGCAGATCGGCAACGGTGTCGGCCGTCTGGCGGTCGAGACTGCCGGTAGGTTCATCGCAGAGCAAGAGACCGGGCTGGTTGATCAGAGCGCGCGCCACGGCCACGCGCTGGCACTCGCCGCCGGACAGTTCAGCGGGGCGGTGGTGCAGGCGTTCTTCTAGACCGACCGTGGTCAAAAGGTCGCGGGCGCGCTCGCGTCGGTCGGCTTGGGGCTTCGACGGCTCGGCTAAGCTCGCCGAACGCCTGAACTCAGCCGAAGGAAAGGCGAGAGTGGGGATTAGGGCATTTTCGAGGGCTGAGTACTGAGGTAGCAGGTGGTGGTTTTGGAACACGAAGCCGATGTGCTGGTTGCGGAAGCGGGCGAGTTGGGGTTCGGGAAGGGCTAGTGGATTCTGACCGCTGATGGCGATTTGGCCCGAGGTTGGAGGTTCGAGGGTGCCGAGCAGGTGCAGTAAGGTGCTCTTGCCCGAGCCGGATGGACCGATAAGTGCCAGGGACTGGCCCACTTCGGCGCGCAGTGAAACGTCGTGCAGCACTTCGACGATCTGATCGCCGAGGGCGAAGTGCTTGCAGACGGCGGCTGCGGCGAGGGCTGGAGTTGCGTTCATGGGTGCGCCGTCAGTTTGCGGGTGATAAAGTCTGGGATGGGGATGGCGCGGATGGCCTCGCCCGGATTGCAGACGCAGCAGGCGATTTTGAGTCGGCCTTGGGCTATTTGTTCGCCGCCGCAGTGGAAGTCGAAGCGGAAGCTGAGGGACTTCTCGCCTTGCTTTTCGAGGTGTACGAGGATGTCGAGGACATCTTCGAAGGAGACGGGGCGGAAGTACTCGCATTCGGCGACGAGGCGGGGCCAGCTAATGATGTCGCCGTCGCATTCGCTGTGGACGCTCAGGCCTAAGCTGCGCCAGAAGGCGTGCTCGGCGGCTTCCATGAAGACAAAAAAGCGCGCAAAGTGGACGATGCCAGCCTGATCGGTGTCGGCCCACTCGACGCGGCGGCGGGTGCGGAATTCGACGGACACGTCAGTTGCCGGGTCGGAAGAATGTTACTAGGCAGCCGCCCATAGCGGCCAAGACGATGCCGAGGACGAAGGGCCAGCGCACAGCCGCCCAGCCGCCAGCGGGTGGATGCACGAGCACGGCGACGACTGCGTTGACGATGGGGGCACCGGCAAAGACGATGGACATGACCACGGCTGGCGTCCCCTTAGCACCGAAGGCGAGGAGGACGCCCAACGCGCCGATGGCTCCGGCGATGCCGGCGGCGGTGGACCAGAAGACGCCCTTGGCCGGATAGATCCAACTCGCGCCATTATAGGCTAGGACGATCAGCGAACCGAAGACCGCGGTGAGCAGGTAGGCCAAGCCTACGAAGAGGAAGGCTTTGTAGCGGCCGTTTACTGGGTCGGCCATGGCGATCTGGCCGGTGTGCAGCAGGACGCCGTAGAGGCCCCAACAAGAGACGGTGAGAAGAGCGAAGACGAGCCAAGTCATGGGATAATCCTTTCGCTTGCGCGTTCGCTCATAATGTGGCTAGGAGACTCACTGTTGTCGAGTGGTCACGCGATCTCGATGAGGTTCTCGAAATGTACGCCACAATCGCAGAGCGATACGGGAATGTTGAATCGCGTCTCCAGTTCGTCGATGAGGTGTCGGACAGGCGTGGTCAATGCGCTGGGGTGGCGTGCGCCGGCGACCTCGGGGTCGAGGTGGTCGCAGAAGGTCAAGGCCAACTGGGTGGGACCGTTGAGTAGGACGGCCGTTTCCAAATGTGACCAAGAGATACCCGAGGCTTTGCGCCGCCGTCGCCTGGTCGTCACGCCGTATTCGGTGATGCCCCGGCGGTCTTCCTCCGCCTCCGCCAATTGCAGTGGTAGGGGACCGGTGCCGACGCGGCTGGGCAGTGCTTTGACCACCAAGCAGACTTCTGCGATGTGACGCCAGTTGAGTCCGACGTCGTCGGCAAAGGCGGCGGTAGTGCAGTTGTCCGAGGTGCAGTCGGGATAGTCGTCGCTCAGGGCTAGCGACAGGTGGGTGCCTTGGCTGCCCTCGACGACGATGGTTTCACCGCGCAGGCAACTCTCGTTGAGCTCGCGGGCTACGTCGGCGGTGTAATCCGCGAGGATGTCCTCGTCGCGGGCTTGGCGGGCTTTGCGCAGGGCGAATTCGGCTCGGGCGACGCCGCTGCCGCTGGCGGTGGTGCCGTGTTCTTGCAGAAAGCTGTCGGCCGCTTCGCGTTGGCGGTACTCGGGCAGGATCAGCGGGCAGCGGTAATCGACGCAGGTGCGCTCGCGCAGCCCATAGCTCGGATCTAGTTGGTCTAGTTCGGCGAAGAACTGCTCGGGATCGACGGCGACGCCGCTGCCGACGCGCAGTTGCGTGTCGGGATGGAGAAAGCCGCAGGGTAACTGCCGAGTGCGGATTTCGCTGCCGTCGGCAAAGAGGATGCTGTGCCCGGCGTTGGTGCCGATTCCGGCTCGGACGCTGTAGGCGGCTTGGTGTTTTTGCGCGAGGAAGGCGGCGACCTTGCCTTTACCTGAATCGCCCCAGAAGGCGTCAACGACGATGATGGCGCTCATGGTGATTAGACTCCTTTATTTTCGTATTCCGTTCCAATGTGTGCTTATATAGCGAGCCACGCCGTCTTCTTCATTGGTGTCAATAATTCCGGTGGCCCGCTCCTTAAGGGAAGGGATGGCATTGGCCACGGCTAGAGCTTCGTCAGCCGCCTCGAACATGTCCAAGTCGTTTAGTTGGTCGCCAAATACGACTAGACGACAATCTTCCAGTCCTTGCAAGCGCTTGATACTCAGGATGCCCTGCTCTTTGGTGGCGCGAGCATCGTGAATGGTCAGCCAGTGCCATCCTGGTGAATACTGATTCTCGTAGCAATGGGTCTGGACCCGTTTGGCGTGTCGATGGTTAATCGCCTCATCCAATTTCTCCAGCTCCGGTCCTAGGCCGATAACGGTGAGACAGACCACTTGGTCGTCGAGGCCGCTTTGCAAGTCGGCTAAATAGCGCAGGCGCGGATCTTGGTGAGACTGCCTATTCTGCAAGTACCAGGCCATGCCGTCGTTGGTGATATCGCGATAGTAGAGACGGTCGGCGGTGCCGTCATAGGTCGAGATGAAGGGGATGTAGCCAGCGTCGGCTATTTGTTGCCACAACTCGGACAAAATGTCGCGGTGCAGGGCGCGGACCAGGTAGTGCTGCCCGCTGGCCAGATCGGAAACAAAGGCACCGTTGAATTCGACCACCGGCAAGCGCAGAGGTAAATCGGCCAGCACGTGGTGCATGGAGGCTATGCTGCGGGCGCTCGCCACGGTGAAGAGCAGGCCCTGATCCAACAGCGCGTTGAGGGTGTCCTTACTGTACTGAGATAGCGAAGTATCGTTGCGCAGCAGAGTGCCGTCCAAATCGGAGATGTATAGGGGAGAGTTGGTGGTTCTCAAGGGATTTCTCAAGAGTGAATTGGTTGACGCCCCTAACGATAAGCGAAATGGTAGAATAATAAAAATTTATATATCTTATTCTTAGGATAATTGATATAAATAAGGACGCCGAATGGACCTCTACCAATTGCGCAGTTTCTACGAAGTCGTCCGCGAGCAGAGCTTTACGCGGGCGGCCGACAAGCTCTTTCTGACGCAGCCGGCCATCAGCCTGCAGATCAAGGCATTGGAGAGCGAACTGGACGAGATCCTGATCGAGCGCAATCGGCGGCAGCTCCGTCTGACGCCAGCCGGCGAGGTCCTCTTTGCTCATGCGAAGGCGGTTCTCTCCCGGCTGGAGAAGGCGCGCGATGATATTGCGGCGCTCAAGCAGGTCTTGCGCGGGCGGCTGGCAATCGGGACTAGCGATACCAACTGCACCTATGTTTTACCCGGCGTGCTCGCCGAGTTCCGCGCCCGCTATCCGGCGGTCGAGTTGGACATCCGCAACCGAATGTCGCCGGAGGTGGGCAACCTAGTGCTCAACGACGAAGTGGAGTTCGGGTTGGCGACATTGCCGGTCAAGCACCGCGACTTGGTCAGCGAGTCGCTCTTTGAGCGGCGGGATGTGCTTATTTGTCCCCCGGACCACGCACTGGGCAAAAGGCGCAGGATAGGGCTCAAACAGCTTGCCGAATATCCGTTTCTGGTCTTGGAACGGGGGAGCACTAGTCGGCAGTTGCTCGACGAGGTTTTCCAGCGCGAGGGCTTGGCGTTGCAGGTCGAGATGACGCTCGGCGGGATCGAGATTATCAAGCGATACGTGGAGATCGGGTTGGGTATTGCGCTGGTGCCGGAGGTGGCGGTGGAAGCAGAAGTCGCCGCCGGGAGAGTACGCGCTATCCAAGTCAATGGATTGGCTAAACGTCAAATAGGCCTAATCGAGCATCGGGGGCGACAGCGTTCGCCGGCGACGGAGGCTTTCTTGGCGCTCTTGCGGGGATTTGTCGCTGCAGGGAAGATTTGACGCCAGTAACGCTTTAGCTTTGGGAGTGCGTCAAATTCGCGGGTCTTATTTTTGCAAGTTCGTCTTCCAAATGCTGCTCTACACGCCACAAATCACAGGCTTGTTGCAGGCGCAACCAGAGTCCCGGACCGTTGCCGACGAGTTTTCCTATTCTAAGTGCCATTTCTGTTGTAATCGGATGCGTACAAGCCAGAACGCGATGCAATTGTTGACGCGAAACACCGAGTCGTCGAGCCGCTTCACTAACCGATAAC
>JAJDYK010000141.1 GCA_022825185.1 Candidatus Latescibacterota bacterium
GACCGTCGCACCGCCCGCTTGGTCCGAGACCAAGAACCGCCGCTCGTTACCCACCCGCTCCGGCTCGATGTGCTCAAACGAGTGGGCGACCTTCATCACTCCATCGACATGTGCTCCGCCCTTGTGGGCGAATGCGCTCTCACCGACATACGGCTGGCGGTGGTCGTGATAGACGTTGGCGATCTCGCTGAGGAAGCGGGAGAAGTCCATCAGTTCCGCGAGGTTTTCGCGGCCCACTGTCTCGAAACCCATCTTCAACTCGAGGTTGGGCAAAATTGAGCACAAGTTGGCGTTGCCGCAGCGCTCGCCATAGCCGTTGAAGGTCCCTTGCACTTGCACCGCGCCCCGCTCCACGGCCACGAGCGTATTGGCCACACCGACGCCGGCATCGTTGTGCGTGTGGATGCCAAAGGGGATGCCGATCCGTGCCTTGACCTCCTCGACAATCTGACTCATCTCGCTGGTCAAGGTCCCGCCATTAGTATCGCAGAGCACCAAAATCCGCGCCCCACCGCGCTCGGCGGCCAACAGCGTCTCAACCGCGTAATCGGCGTCGGCCTTATAGCCGTCGAAAAAGTGCTCGGCATCGTAGATCACTTCGCGACCGTGCGCGACCAGATAGGCGACTGAATCCTCGATCAACTGCACATTGCCCGCTAGCGTGGTGCGCAAGATCTCAGTCGCGTGCAGGGTCCAGCTCTTGCCGAAGAGGGCGATGCTCTCGGTCTCGGCCTTAAGCAGCGTCTGCAAGGTCTCGTCTTCCTCCGGTGCGTTGGTCGCCCGTCGGGTACTGCCGAAAGCGGTTACTTTCGCCTGTAAGCCGAGCTTTTTCGCCTCTTGGAAAAAAGCCAAGTCCTTGGGATTGGTCGGGTTCGGCCAGCCCCCTTCGATGTAATCGACCCCCAGCGCGTCGAGCCGCCGCGCAATCAGCAGCTTGTCCTCTAGCGAATAGGAAATGCCCTCGGCTTGAGCGCCGTCTCGCAGGGTGGAGTCATAGACTTCGATGCGCATGGTGTCGCTTCCCTCCATCGCCCTAGGCGTCGGCCACGGCCTGGGCTACTAGGTCGCCTACTTCCGCCGTCGAATACCCCATCCTACCCGCGCCCATATCGTCGAGCTTGGTCAGCGTCGAGACGATAGCGCCCTCCAAAATGTTGGCACCCTCGTGCTCGCCGAGCGTGTCGAGCATGAGCTGGCAAGCGCCGATGGCGGCCATAGGATTGATGATATTCTGGCCGGTGTACTTGGGGGCCGAGCCGCCGATCGGCTCGAACATCGACACGCCTTCGGGGTTGATATTGCCGCCAGCGGCAATGCCCATCCCGCCCTGGATCATCGCGCCCAAATCCGTGATGATGTCCCCGAACATGTTGTCAGTGACCACTACGTCGAACCACTCGGGGTTTTTGACCATCCACATGCAGATGGCATCGACGTGGGCGTAGTCGCGCTTGATGGCCGGATAGTCGGCCGCGCCGATTTCTTCAAATACCCGCTCCCACAGGTCGAAGGCATACGTCAGCACGTTGGTCTTGCCGCACAGCGTCAAGGTGTTGTCCTTATTGCGCCGTTGGGTGTACTCAAAGGCGTAGCGCAAGCAACGCTCGACGCCCTTGCGGGTGTTGATTGACTCCTGCACTGCGATCTCGTCGGGCGTGCCCTTTTTGAGGAAGCCGCCAGAACCCGCGTACAGTCCCTCAGTATTTTCCCGCACCACCACAAAGTCGATATCCTCCGGCCCCTTGTCCTTAATCGGCGTCGGCACGTTGGGGTAGAGCTTGACCGGGCGGAGGTTGATGTACTGGTCCAACTCAAAGCGCAGCCTCAGTAGAATGCCCTTTTCGAGGATACCCGGCTTTACGTCGGGGTGGCCAATGGCCCCTAGGTAAATGGCGTCGAACTGCCTAAAGTCGTCGGCCGCCGACTCGGGCAAGACCTCACCGGTGCGCAAGTAGCGGTCGCCGCCAAAGTCAAAATCCACAGTCTCGTATTTGAATCCCTGCTTAGCGGCTACAGCGTCGAGTGCTTTCAGCCCCTCGACCACCACTTCAGGCCCTGTTCCGTCTCCGGGTATTACGGCGATTTTGTGCAATTATTTATCTCCCATGTTAAGGTTCATCCATCGTTGGATATGGTTTCTAATTTCACCAATTCAACGGTTCTACTCACAAAATTGATCTCCAAACAATACTCTCTTAACAAGTGCGTCCCTATGAGAATTTGGGGACCAGAAACGAAAGTAGCTTCTGCTTGAATAATCTGACCATCAAATGGAAAATCAACCAAGTAGGCACCTTCATCAATAATTTGACCACCAGCCAAAGCAGAAGTCATCCGGCCAACGTACCGGGCGTTTAATGAATCGCGTATGTCTTCTGGCAATTCCAAGTCACCATTGAATCCTGTGTCAATAGTGGCAGCCCAATTTTGACCAATGATCGGCAGTGTAACCGTGGGTACACCGATAGATGAAACGGTGCCTCGAATCACTTACATCCCTTGCGGAGATATGTTTCAGAGCCGACTCGTTCAAAGAAAAGGGGCGACTTCATATCTTCAGCATCTCTTTGCAAAACAATATCTCGAATCGATTCCCCAAACCAAATCTGTCCGCTTCTAGGATCAATTCCCACGGTCTGCCCGACTCGATCGGCAACATTGTACTGCCGTTGGTATTGTGCCCAAATTTGCTTTGCCTTGATCGAATCGGCTTTCGTCCAGTTGGAACGTCCCATCTTATCACCTCTTTCAAAACCCCGCCACGTACGGCAGCTCCCGCGCAGTGTTCTCAACCTGATCGCCAGCAGCCAAGAGCTGCCCCAACGAGTCCCAACTTCCCTTGAGAAACTGCTCGCGCGGGCCGTCGGCAATATCGGCTGCAACTTGGCCGCCAGCCCAGCGCACCTGCCGCGCTTCGAGATCAATGGCCACCTCCTGTGCCGGATCGCTCTCGACCACATCCATCAACGTCTGCATGTCCCCAGCCGCTACTCGCACACAGGGCAATCCCATAGCGATGCAGTTGCCAAAGAAAATCTCGGCAAAGGACTCGGCGACAAAGCCCTTGATCCCCCAGCGCATCAGGGCCTGCGGCGCGTGTTCGCGCGAGGACCCGCAGCCGAAATTGGCATTCGCCAACAGGATCGACGCTCCTTGGAAGCGCGCTTGGTCAAAGGGATGGTCGCCACCGGCGCGATCGTCCTCAAAGGCATGAGCACCCAAATTCTCAAAGGTTACCGTCCGCAAAAAGCGAGCCGGAATGATGCGGTCGGTATCAATATCAGCCCCGCGCACCACCACGCCGCGGCCAGCTATAGTCTGAATCACACTCGAATTTTCCATGATGTCTCCTCCTCTATCCCACCAATTCCCGCACGTCCGCCACCTCACCCGCCACCGCCGCGGCCGCAACCATCGCCGGACTCATCAACAGAGTGCGGCCGGTGGGACTGCCCTGCCGGCCCTTGAAATTGCGATTGGACGACGAGGCGCACAGTTCGCGGCCCTGAAGTTTGTCGGGGTTCATCGCCAAGCACATGGAGCAGCCCGCTCCCCGCCACTGGAACCCAGCCTCCGCAAAGATCTCGTGCAGGCCCTCAGCCTCGGCTGCGGCTCGCACCTGCTGCGACCCAGGCACCACGAGGGCACGGACGCCGGGAGCGACCTTGCGTCCGTGAGCAACCCGGGCTGCCTCGCGCAAATCTGAGAGCCGGCCGTTGGTGCAGGAGCCGATAAACGCCACATCTACTTTAGTTCCGGCGATCTTCTGCCCTGGCTCAAAGTCCATGTAATCGAAGGCTTCTTGAACAGTGGAGCGGTCAGAGTCGGCAAAAGCGTCCAAGTCAGGCAGGTCTTGGTCAACGCCGACCGATTGGCCCGGCGTAATGCCCCACGTCACGGTCGGGCCGATCTCGCGGCCGTCGATTTGGACTAGGTCGTCGTACTCGGCGTCTGCATCCGAAGCCATCGACTCCCACCACTCGACCGCAGACTCAAAGTTGCGCGGCGCATGAGGCCGCCCATTGAGATAGTCGTACGTCGTCTGATCGGGATTGACGTACCCGACCCGGGCACCGCCTTCAATCGACATGTTGCACACCGTCATCCGCTCTTCGATCGACATGGCCTCAATGACCGAGCCGCCGTACTCATAGCCGTAGCCAACGCCGCCATTGACCCCGAGCAGGCCGATGATATGCAAGATGACGTCCTTGGCGTACACCCCCTCGCTCAGCGCGCCGCTGACCTCAATCCGCCGCACCTTGAGCGGGTCCATGGCCAAGCACTGCGTGGCGAGCACGTCGCGGACTTGACTGGTGCCAATGCCAAAGGCCACCGCGCCAAAAGCCCCGTGCGTCGAAGTGTGACTGTCGCCGCAGGCAATGGTCATGCCCGGCTGAGTCAGCCCCAATTCCGGGCCGATGACGTGAACTACCCCTTGGCGTTGATCGTCGATGTTGAACAGCGGGATCTCGAACTCGGCGGCATTCTGCTCAATCGCGTCCATCATCTCCTCGGCCAAGTCATCGACAAAAGGCCGCTGCACCAAGTCCGTGGGCACAATGTGATCCACAGTGGCAAACGTGCGCTGCGGGAAGCGGACCGTGAGGCCGCGCTCCCGCAGCATCTCAAAGGCCTGAGGGCTGGTCACTTCGTGAACCAAATGCAGGCCAACGAACAACTGCGTCTGCCCCGAGGGCAGCTCGCGCACGGTGTGCGCATCCCAAACCTTGTGCAACAGGGTCTTACCCATTCCAATCTCCTCTACACGGTCATTCTTTGGTTTTCTCTTGCGCCTGACGATTCAACTCTTCGACATCATCAGTCGAATTCGGTCGCCAACCATACTGATTCACAACGGTCTTCTGTTGCAAGCGGTTCAGCGCGTCGATATAGGCCTTGGCGCTAGCCTCGATAACGTCAGTCGAAACACCTCGGCCTCGCGCCTGTTCTCCACTTCTCGACAGATGCACTGTCACCTCGCCTAGCGCTTGGCTGCCGGAGGTGATCGCACGAATGGCATAATCGTCCAGTTGGATATCGTCATCTTCTAGTGGATGGCTATTGAGAGCTCGGTTAATGGCCTCATAAGTAGCGTCCACCGGCCCGTCGCCCTGAGCCTCTCCCTCTACAAGCTCCCTATCAGCGATACTCAAACGCACCGTCGCCGAGGGCACGTCTCCGGTGCAGCTAACCGCGTGCAGATACTTCAGTTCGTAATAGGCTATTCCCTCGCCGGGATTGTCGAGGAAAATCTCGATCAGATCCTCGTCGAAGATATCCTTCTTCTTGTCAGCCAGTTCCAAGAACTTCTCGTACACCTTGTCCAGCTTCGCCTGATCCAACTCGTAGCCCAAGACCTCCAGCCGGTGCCGCAGCGCCGCGCGTCCCGAGCGCGCCGTCAGTACGATCTCGGTAGCCTCCAGCCCCACATCTTTCGGATCCATGATCTCAAAGGTGTCGCGCTGCTTGAGCACGCCGTCCTGGTGGATACCAGAGCTATGGGCAAAGGCATTGGCACCGACAATCGCCTTGTTGGGCTGGACCGCGATGCCCATCAAGCGGCTAACCAGCCGGCTGGTGGAGACGATTTCCTCGGTGACCACTTCAGTATCAAAGCCGAAGTAGTTCTGGCGCGTCTTTAGCGCCATGACGATCTCCTCCAGCGAGGTATTGCCGGCTCGCTCCCCCAAGCCGTTGATCGTGCATTCGGCTTGGCGTGCGCCTTTTTTAATCGCGGAGAGGGTATTGGGTACCGCCATGCCCAGATCGTCGTGGCAATGGACGCTGATGATGGCGTCTCCACTGTTGGGCACTTCGGCGATAATCCGCGCGATCATCTCCCCGAATTCTTCGGGCACGGCATAGCCGACCGTGTCGGGGATATTGATCGTCGTCGCCCCGGCCGCAATGGTCGCCGCGATGATCTCGTAGAGGTAATTAGGCTCCGTGCGAGTGGCGTCCAAGGGCGAGAACTCGACATCGTCACAGTACGACTTGGCCTGCTCCACCGAGTCCACCGCCATCTTCAGCACCTCATCCCGGTCCTTGCGCAATTGGCCCGCGAGTTGAATATCCGATGTGCCGATAAAGGTGTGGATCCGCGGCCGAGATGCGTCTTGGAGAGCCGCACCCGCTCGCTCGACGTCCTTGGGCACGGCGCGGGCCAGCCCACAGATTATCGGCCCTTCGACTTCCTGCCCAATGCGGCGCACGGCCTCAAAGTCCTCGTTGGAGGACACCGGAAAGCCGGCCTCGATAATATCGACCTTCAGCCGCGCCAACTGGTGGGCGATTTCCAGTTTCTCTCTAGCCGTCAGTGAGGCACCGGGCGTCTGCTCGGCATCCCGCAGCGTGGTGTCGAAAATATATACGCGATTTGCATCAGCCATGATGTGTTTTTCCTAGGCTGGCCGGATGAAGTGGTACGAGCGGCAGACGGTCCCCTCCAGCCGTGCAGAGACCGCCTACCGATCTAAGGTCGGGGTCGGAACTCAACTCGCTAAGTAGGGGTTCCATCGCGCTTACCTCCTCTCAAGGTTTTCCTATTTGTTATTTGTCGTCCAGCCAACTCATCATCGCGCGCAGCCGGGTGCCAACGGTCTCGATCAGGTGCTCGGAATCGCGGCGCTTGATCGCGTTGTACACTGGGCGGCCCACTTGGTTTTCGGCCAGCCATTCCCGCGCAAAGTGGCCGTTTTGCACGTCGGCGAGAATCTGCTTCATTTCCGCTCGCGTCTGCTCGGTTATCACCCGCCGCCCGCGCGTCAAGTCGCCAAACTCCGCAGTATCCGAAATCGACGAGCGCATGTTGGCAATGCCGCCCTCGTAGATCAGATCGACGATCAGCTTGACCTCGTGCAGACACTCGAAATAAGCGACTTCGGGCTGGTAGCCAGCCTCGACGAGCGTGTCAAACCCCGCGCGGATCAGCTCGGTCAAACCGCCGCACAGCACCACCTGCTCGCCGAACAAGTCGGTCTCGGTCTCCTCGCGGAAGGTCGTCTCAATGACTCCGGCCCGACCACAGCCAATCCCCTTGGCATAGGCCAAGCCGACCTCGTGCGCACGGCCAGTGGCATCTTGGTACACAGCCAACAGGCCCGGCACGCCACCCCCCTGCTGGTACACGCGGCGCACCAAGTGCCCCGGCCCTTTGGGCGCAACCATGAACACATCGACATCGGCCGGCGGCACTACCTGCCCAAAGTGGATGTTAAACCCGTGGGCAAAGGCGAGGGCATTGCCCGCTTCGAGATTGGGGCGGATATCGGTTTCGTACACAGCCTTCTGGACCTCGTCGTTGATCAAGATCACCACGATGTCCCCCCGCTTGCTGGCCTCGGCCACATCGGCTACCTCCAGCCCTTCGGCCTCGGCTTCAGCGCGCCGCTGGCTACCCGCGCGTAAACCCACCACTACCTTGACACCACTCTCCGCCAAGTTGAGCGAATGCGCGTGGCCTTGACTGCCGTAGCCGATGACAGCCACGGTCTTGTCCGAGAGCAGGTCGAGATTGGCGTCGTTGTCGTAGTACATCTGCATGAAAATTCTCCTTCACTGAGGGCGTTGAGATTGTTTTATAGACATAGTTAGCTAATAGCCGGCTTGTTGTAGCGGCTTCGTCCGTTAATTGGGCTGTTAAACGTGGAACGAGGAGCGAAGCCTACTTGACCGGCCGGCCAATAATAAGCAGTAAGTCGAGGAGGAGAAGTCGGAGGCGCGCCCACACTGGTGTCGGGCGGAAAATACGCGGGGACTGGAACGGCGCGCTCATTGGCATTAAACCTAAGTAATCCAAGAAGTTAGCGTTCAATTGCGATAAAGGGTTCAATATATGGCGTGCCAGAGGGAATGTCAAGCTGTTGGCGCAATCGCCCGTCCTGCCCCAATTTACCTTACATGTTGAATCCCAACCGCGAAATCTCCTGTGCCCGACACCTTTGAAATCCGCCTCGTCGCCGACGACACCGCTTGGGACGCCTTCGTCCGCCAAGCCGTCGGCGGCACGGTATTTTCCACCAGCGCGTGGCTGCGCTGTGCTGCGGCCGCCACCGGCGGTCAAGTAAACCGCCTCGGCTGCTACCGCAACGGCCACCTCGTCGCCGGTATCAGCGGCTTGGCTCGCCGCCGCATGGGTCTCTACCGCCTCGAAACCCCAGAGTTGACGCCCTACACCGGCCTACTCCTCGCCCCGGTCGCTGGCAAAGGACCAGCCAAAGCCGAAGCAGCCCAACACCGCGCTTGCACGCACCTGACGGACCATCTCGCCAAGCACTACGACCGCGTCTTCCTAGTCCACGCGCCGACCATCGCCGACGTGCGCCCCTTCACTTGGCAGGGCTGGGACGCGCACCTGCGCTATACTTATCGGCTACCGCTCGGCGACAGCAACGCACTCTGGGAGCGAGTCGAGCGCCGCACGCGCACTGCCATTCGCAAGGCTGAAAAACTCGGCTATCAACTGCGGCCCACCAGCGATGTCGCACTGTTTCGGCGGCAGTACGAAGCCATCTACGCCAGCCAAGCCGACGGCCCCCCAATCGCCGCGGCCTTGGCTGAACGCTTTGTCGGCGCAGCTTTAGCGGCTGGCCTAGCCCAAGCGTACGAAATCACCTCCCCAGACGGGCCAGCCGCGATCGTCGCCTTTGTCGAGGGCTTCGACACCACCTATGCCTGGGCCGCAGGAGCCGACCCTGCTTACAACCACACGGGGGCCGTCTCGCTGTTGTACTGGCAGTACTGGGACGCGGTCGATCACAACTGCTTTGACTTCGTCGGTGCCAACATGCCGAGCATCGCCTTTTTCAAGCGCGGCTTTGGCTGCGACCTCGTTCCGTACTACGCGGTGGAGGGATACAAGAGTGGGTGGGTCAAGCGCGCTTTTGGCCTCCGTCGAGCTTTGCGCGGGTGACGCCCCTCAATAGTGCAACTGCGTCACCGACTTAGATATCAACGCAATAGCCACCGCCGACATGCCCACCAAACCCATCCCACACGCATACCCCGCCAACAACACCGGCGCGTATTGCCGCCACTGCTGCGTCCCAAAGCGCGGCTCCAGCCAATAGCGGGCCAGCAGGGCACCGGCCATCTCCGGAATCAGCAAATGCGGCAGGCCCCCAAGGCCACGCACAAACCCGTACACCAGCGAAATCGGCCACCCCAACCACGACATCACCCCAAACAGCCCCCCAGCCATCACAAAACTCCCCGCGATCCACCAGCCCTTAATCGCCTGATCAAACAGCGTTTCCCCACCCAACGTCGCCGAGTACCACAAGCACTGGCGCAGCGCAATGAGATGCCAATACGTCTGCGCGTATTGAAAGGTCGGCGAGGGAATGGGTTCCATCTGCCAGACCAGCGACCAAAACACAAAGCCGCAGACTAGACTCAGCGGCAACAGCAACAGCTCGGCCTTGAGAATCGACGAGAAGCGCGTCCCGGTCAGCTCCACTTCGCGGAAGAGCTGGGCGCGCCGACCGTGGTCGGAGTACGGAATAGGCGCAAACCATATATCAATACCTTTGTAGCCGCTCAAGATAAAAGCGCCTTCGCGCAGTAGCGGAAAGCTGACCAACTGTCCCGTCAACCCGGCCATGCGCGCATTGACATACGAAATCACCGGCGTCACCACGAAACCAAAAAGCAGCAAAAAGATCAGCGGAAACTCGTCGTCTTCTAGCAGCAACACGCAGAGCCAGATCATAGCCAATGTCGATAGGACGTATCCGCCAATCGCTATCCACAGCGGGAAGTCGCCCCGACCGACCGGCGTATCCCGCAACGGACGGTGCCCGCCCTGACGGCGCGAGGCCCGCACCGACAGCACGGCGTGTACCAAACCAATCGCACCCACAGCCGCACCCGCGCCAATGTACACGCTCATCCACACGTCGATGTCATTGGCGAAATTCGTCAGAATCGCGTCCATGCCCGGTCGCCAGTGCGTCAACATGCCAGCGTGGTAGAGAATCGGGCTGCCCAAGGCGTGGACCATGGCCGCGACAAACGTACCAACGACGATCCAAAACGGCAGCACCATCCCCAACAACACCAAGCCCAGGTCCGTGCCAATGCCCAAGGGCGCAGCCGGCAGAATGGTCTCTGTAGTGCGCGTCAGGTCGATCCAGGGGATGGGCAGCAGGACGATGGGATCGCTGGCGATCAACCCAGTCAGCGCCGGCAACCCCACGTACACCGCGCCGAACAGCAACCCAATCCCCATGCCCACTGAGAAAACCCGCCACCGCCAGCTATCCTGCCCCTCGTCGGCCTCGGCCAGAGCCGTCGCGCCCTGCGCGGCGACTGGTGCCAACGGAAAGGGCAAGCGCTCCACATCGGACGTAACCCGAAAGAGGATGTAGCCAAGCGTGAACCACTCGACCCGCGACAAAAACTGCGAGGCGACCAGCACGACCATTGGCGGGATCCACGCCCGATGCAAAAAGCTGCGCCCCATCAGCGCATCGGAACCAATCGGCGGCGCGACCCATTCCGGGATGTGCTCGGCAATGCCAAAACCAGCCGCAGCCTGCGACTGCACGAGATACTGGTTCCACACCAGTTGCCCAAACGGCCCCCCGGCCAGCATGGTGCCGCCAATGACGCCAGCCAAACCACCGGCAATGTAGTAGATCAGGTAAATCTCCTGGCGCGTCAGCGCGGAAAAGGACCGCCGCGCCAACTCGGAAAACGGGATGATAGTCACCCACTCGGCGGCCGCGCCGAGCGATGCGCCGGCAATCAGGCCCATGTAAATGGCACCGGGCATCATGATAAAGCCGACGAAGAACGCCCCGGCCACAGTCCGCGCAGTAAAGCCCTCGCGAAAGCGCGTCGGGGGCTGCATCAGGTCGCGGTAGCTAGTTAGATCGTTAGCCGTCACGGTCGGTATCCACCTCCCATTTCACCTTGTAATAGCGCGACCGCGGCCCACACCAGCCGCATCGCTACCTCGCCGCAAATCATCCCCAAGAAAAACGGCATGACCCGCCGATAGGTTTGCGCTCCGCCGTAGCGCACCGCCAGCCACTTACACAGCCAGCCGCACAACACCGACCCCCACACCAGCCAGCCAAAACCCGTGCCAAACACAAAGCCCATCGGATGCAAGGGCCAGCGCAGAAAGTGCTGGCGCATCAACGCCAAGAAATAGGTACAGCCCGCCCCAACCGCGTGAAATCCCAAGCGCACCCAGTCCGTGCCTCCATCCACCGTACCCGCGTCTTTGAACAAGTAGTTGTAGTAGCGGCCAATGCGCGCCTCAGACCGCGCGCCGCCCTGTTCCTGCAAGGCAAACAACCCGTGCTCGTAGATCGTTCCCAATGAAAACACATAGCCGGCCCCTAACCCAACGGCCAACCCCAAGGCCATCCCCCAAATCAAGCGGCGCGGCGATACGCCGTGGATCTCGGCCAACTTCAGTCCCTCAAATTGCAGGGCGGGCCAAATCCCAATCATCGTAAAGCCAAATACTGCCAAGAAGCCAAAGCCCATGTAGGTCTCATCGGCAAAATGCCCAGCGCCAGTCCCCAAGACCACGAAGAACAGATAGCCCACGATCTGCGGCATCCCCACAATGGGCAACCCTCCATCGATCCGCAGCCGCGCAAACGTCAACGCCAACAACAACACCAGCAATAACGCCGCAATGCCCATCAGCGGCGGCACCCCCAAAGCCGTAGTCCACACCCACAGCACCAGCACCCCGACCACCAGTCCCCACGTCGCCGGACTGCGCCAAGAGATTGCTTCCGCCAAAGCCCGCCGCGCCGACCACAGACTGAACAATCCCAAAAACAGCAACCCACCGCGCGCCTGTGTCATAAAAAAGGGAAAGTGGCTCGGCCAATCTAGCCACGGCGACCCGTGTCCGGGGATGAAGTCGCCGCGATATTCCGAGCGCCCGAGGAAGTGAGCCACCAGCAATTGCACGCGAGTGAGCAAATAGAAAAACCACGTGCTGAACGACACTTCCACAGGTGCGAGAAACGCCGCGCCCACCAACAGCGGGACAAACTCAAAGTGGAACGGCGACTCAAAAGGGGCCATGGCTTTCCACGGATCGTCGAGCAGGAAATGCTCCATTGCCAATCTCGTGGTGATCTCGGGCACGCTCGGCATGTAGTGATGCCACCCATTGATCCCCAACAGCACGACCGGCACCAACGCACCCCACCAAAACAGCCGCTGGCCAAACAGATCTCCAGCAATCAGAGCGCGGGGCACTTCCAGCAGCGGAAATCCCAACCGCTCAGTCTCCAGCCAGCGCTGCCGCAACAGCCACACCAAGCAAAAGCAGGTCAAAAAGAACGCGCCGAAAAACACACTCCACATCGCCAACGGCCACAGCCACGCCCCCCAAGGAACAGCCGCACCGCCTTCAAACGCCCCGATGGCCGGTGTTTCATTCGGTCCACCCGGCACCAACCAGTCCGGGACGACTTGCAAAAAGCGGTAATAGGGTCCCGTTGGCTGAGCAAAGCCCCCGTAAAAACCCGTCACCAAACCCGGTAAAAACCGGTGCATAAGGCCGGAAGCGGTCGCCGACACCCCGATGACCAGCGCCGCATAAAGCACCGCCCGATCCCCCGGGCCAAGCCAGCGACGCATTAAGGTAACGGCGGCCAAAGCCCCTATTGGCACGGCGAAAAAGACCTGCGCCCCCGGCGCACTCCCGGCCCCGGCCAAATACGGGCCGTTGTACAGCAACTCGACGCGCTGAAGCAACCACCCGCTTGCAACCGTGATGCCGGTGAT
>JAJDYK010000138.1 GCA_022825185.1 Candidatus Latescibacterota bacterium
CGGTTGCTTCGTCGCGGGTGTCGGAGACCGTGAGCACGGCGATGCACACGGGGACGCGGTCTTGGGTCATGGTGTACCTTTCGGTGAAGGGGATACGAGTTCGATTTGGTAGAGCTTGGGCCACCACTTGCCGGTGACGAAAAGCCGCTCGCCCTCGGGATCGTAGGCAATGCCATTGAGCACCTCGGCGTTAGAGCCACGGCGGTCTGCGTCGCTTAGCAGTCCGGTTAGGTCGATCCAGCCTGAGACTTGGCCGGTCTCCGGGTCGATGCGGGCAATGGTGTCGGTCTGCCAGATATTGGCAAAGACCTCGCCGGCGACCCATTCGAGTTCGTTGAGCTGAGATACGGGTCTGTCGTGGGCCGCAACGGTGATTCGGCTGACCTCGGCAAAGGTGAACGGGTCGCGAAAGTACAGAGTCGCACTGCCATCGCTCATAACGAGTAGTTCGCCGTCGTACGTCAGCCCCCAGCCCTCGGTGGGATAGGTGAACTCCGCTAGCTGCTCGAAAGAATCGAGGCGATAGGCAAAGCCCTTGTTGGCTCGCCACGTTAGCTGGAGAAGGCGATTGCCGAAGAGGGCGAGTCCCTCGGCGAAGAAGCGGTCGTCTAGCTGATGGAGTTGTACGACAGTTCCTGTTTCGAGCTCGACCTTACGCAGGGACGATTGGCCGTATTGGCCGGTGCTTTCGTAGAGAAAGCCGTTGTTGTAGAGCAGCCCTTGGGTGAAGGCTGTGGGGTCGTGCGGGAAGGCGCAGACGACTCGGTAGGAATAAGTGGGGATTTCAGCGGGCTTTTGTGCTTGGAGGACAGCGTCGTCAGACGGGGCTAGACAACTGGCCTGGGTCGCCAAGAGCAAGACGATGGCTGTGGACTGTATCTTGCGGATCATGTAGGGTAAAATACGGGGCGCGGTAGAGAGGGCAAGGTAGGGGACGACGGTGCTTTTGCTGGAGAATAGATCATGGACCCAGTGCAATTTGTGGAAGCATTGATTTTCAAACTTTGCACTGATGCCGTGACGTTGAACATCAGTCGTCTCATTCATATACTGTAAAGAACAGCATCTGTAGTGAATAGGTAGAGGACAAACGGGTGATACAGCGCGCATACATACATCTCATCTGGATCGGCTTGCTGTTGGCGAGTGGGGCCGAGGCTGTGCGCATCCAAGACGCCGTGCCCGAAGAGGTGCCCAAGCGGCAGCGCGACGGGTACTATGCTGCGGTAGGCTTGGGTTTTATCAACTTGGATCATCGCGGCGCGGGCGTGCGCGTTCCCTTGGGGTTTAGGGCAGTCTTCAACCGCTTGCGTCTCATCGGCTCGGTCAATGCGCTCGATGTGAGCTTTCACGAAGGCGACGACTACGACCCGCGTTACTTCCGGCCCTATCCCAACCGTACCTACTGCTTTGATACGCGGACTGGATACCGCGTGGCGGATTACCGTTGCTCGGGCGGCACGGATTGGCTGCGCTCGCTCAGTGGGGATCTGGCCTATATTGTCCTCGACGAGGTGTGGATCGCCGGCCGACCGGGCAAGCTGTTCGCCGGGGCGGGCTATCGCCATCTAGACCCAGCGACGGCGTATGGCACCTTGGGGATGTTTTTCGATGCGCCAGGCCGCACCGTCGGCAGCTTCAAGATTCTAGTCGGCAAGGGCTACGTCACCTTGGGGCTGCTGTGGGGCTTTGATTTGCGCCGCGTCTTTTAGAGGGCGTAAATGATCCGCAGATGGACGCAGATGGACGCAGATGGACGCAGAGTAGTAGAAACAAAATTATCTGCTTCTCGAATCGTTCAAGTCAGTATGCTCGCCTTGGCCCTTGTGCCGGTGGGCGCTGCCGCGCAGACGCTGTCTGCTGAAGTGCATCCGGGCCTGCTTTTTGCTGCTGAAGATATTCCCCTACTCAAAGAGCGCATCCAGCGCGAACCGTATGCCACGTGGTGGCGGACTGTGTTGCAGCGGGCGCGGAACATTCCGGCGACCTTTGTTGACGAGCGCGCTGAAGTCCGCTATGCCAAGTCCCTAGCCTTTGCTTGGCTGATGACCAACAATACCGCGTTTGCCGAACGCGCGTTGGAAGTGATGCAGGGGGTGGCGTTCCCGCCGCGGGGCGGCGACTTGGGCGAGCCACACAACGAGGGCGAGGTCGTGGCCCAGTACGCGGTGGCGTACGACATCCTGCACTCCTATGCTGCGGCCAACGACCCCCAAGCCTTGCAAGAGATGCGGTCGATTCTCGGCGAGGAAGCCGACCGCCTGTGGAAGGGCATTGTGATTGGCGAGGTGGGGTTTGGGCTGTTCCCGGTCAAAGTTCGCTTGCACGAGACTCCGCATCTCGACAACTGGCACATCCGTGCGTACGGCGGCCTCGGGCTGGCGGCCATGGCCTTGAGCGAGTACACCAGCGGCGCAGGCACGCCGCAGGAGTGGGCTGATCGCGCCTTGGAGATGGTCACCAGCAGCCTCGACTTCCAGATTGAAGAAAGAGATGGGGGATACGCGGAGGGGCCGTTTTACAGCCGCTACGCCGCGGATGTTTATTTGCCCTACTTGTTTGCGCTCAAGAATCGCACCGGCTTGGACTTGTTTGCCGATCCCAAGATCGAGAAGATGCACGAGTGGTCCCTGAACCTGCGGTTGCCCAACGGCCGGCGGCCCAACATCGACGACGGCCACTTAGACGATTTCTACGGGCATTACCTAGCGGCTGTGCAAGCCAACGGGGGGATCCATCGCTGGGACTGGGAAAACAACGAGCGCGGCCTGTACGTGCGCCAGTTTTCCGAGATGGACGCCATTGCCCTGTACGACGACAGCGTGCCCGCGCAAGAGCCGACGCACGGCCCGTCGGTTTTTATGCCGGGAGCCGGCGACGCCGTCTTCCGCAGCGACTGGTCGGCTGCGGCTACCTACATGCTTTTGCGCGGTGAAAATGGCATCGCACGAGAGCACGGGTTCGCGCACGAGCATCCCGACGGGACCAGCTTTGTGATTTACGCCGGTGGCGAGATGCTGGCCCTAGATGCGGGGTACATCAATTTTGACAACCACGACAAGGTCAATAAGGGCAGCAATCACAACGTGGTGCTGGTCGATGGCAAGGGGCCACCGCGCCGCATTTTGCCCGTGGTGGGGACCATCGGCGACCGCAACGACGCTTTTATCGAGGGATTCTTCACCAGTGCCGCTGGCGACTACGCGGAAGTCCGCGCTGCCTATCGGGGTGTTGAGCTGAGGCGGCGAGTCTTTTTTGCGGACCACAGGTACTTCATCGTGGCCGACGAGATTGACGATCCGGGCCGTCGCCACGCCTACGAGTGGCGGCTGCACGGCAATGGCGGCGGGACTAGTGGGGGAACGTATGCGCGCACGGGCAACTTGGCGCGTTGGACGCGGGACAAGGCCGAGTTGCTGGCGTTTTTGCCCGATCAGCCCGGCCGGGTCGCGCTTGAGAGCGAGGCGATTCACTCCTTTGACTATCGCCAAGAGCAGACCCACGCGGTGTTGCAGGTGCAGCAAGAGGGCGTCGATGGGAGATACCTAGCGGTATTGTACCTGCGGACGCGTAGGGAGGCCAGGCTGGCGTTTGAGACTGTATCCGCACAAGGAGCTGAGGCGGCTTTGGTGGCGTTGGCCGGGGCGCGGGATTTGGCTTGGCTCCGCAGCGGCGATGCGTCTGAGGCCGCTGTATCTGGGCCGGACGCGAGCTTGGTCAGCGACGCCCGCTTCGGCTATGTCCGCTATGTCGATGGGCAGCTCACTCGCTTTGTAGCGCAAGACGCGACCTATCTTTTGGCCGACGGAGAGACGGTCTTTCGCGCCAGCGAAGTGATAGACGTGAGCATGGAGCGAGACGATTATGCGGGTTTCGTGCGCGGCCCCGACGCGGGCTACCAGTTAAGAATGCCCCACGCGGGGAACGAGTGGAGCGCGGCTCGATTCCTCGGCGGCGCATGGCGGAGTACAGTCGTCGAAGGCGACCTGCTCGTGCTGGAGCTAGCGGGCGAGGGGACGCTGGAATTGGGATCTGACCAGCACGTTGAAGCGCAAAAGGGGGTGCAGCCGCGTCCCGAGCGCTATGCCTTGCACTCCAACGCGCCCAATCCGTTCAACCCGACGACTAAAATCCGCTTCGATTTGCCCGTTGCCAGCTTGGTACAATTGACGGTGTACAACGTCTTGGGGCAGGAGGTTGAGCGGCTAGTGGAGCGGCGGATGCCGCCGGGGCGGCACGAGGTGGAGTGGGACGCGTCCGGCTACCGCAGCGGCCTCTATTTCTATGCGCTCAAAGCCGATTCCTACCGCGCGCAGCACAAGATGATTCTGTTGCGCTAACTAGAAACCATCTCATACATGCCATCGGCTCCATAGGATCAGCCCTTGCGTCTGTTAAATAAGGGCGACCACAAGGGTCGCCCCTACATTCTACTTTTCGATGACGTAGCGCAGGATGTCCGCGACCTGCTCGGGCGCATCGGCCACGGCGAGCGCGGCCGCATCTACCTCCTTGAGCGCGTGTTGCAACTCGGGCGGATGGAGGACGATTAGCGGCTTGTTGCCGGCGGCGGCAAACCCCGCGTCAAAGGCTGCGTTCCACTGGCGGTATTGGTCGCCGAAGCGCACCACGACCAAGTCGGCGTCGCGGATTAAGGTGCGGGTGCGGATGGCGTTGAGTTGCGCGCCCTTGTGATCCTTCCAAAAGCTGCTTTCTTCCGGCCCGAGAATATCGACGCCGCAGTTGTCGCTGGCCGCGTGATCGGTGACCGGAGCGGTGAACTCGACCGGCAGGTCGCTGGCCGCTTGGACGATGCGCTCGCGCCAGTCGCTGTGAATCTCGCCGGATAGATAGACCTTCCACTGTTTGGACATGGGGTTCCTTTTGGCGTGGTGAGTTGGATGGTAGAGAGCAGAAGACGCAATTTGTCGCGATTGCGGCCAGCCGCTATCTTTTTTGCGATGTTAAGGCCGTAGTCGGGAGATGTCAACACAGGAGAGTTTGCGATGAAATCGGCACTTGAGCTGGCCATGGAAAAGGCCAACGAGGCAGTCGGGGGTGCAGAGGGAATCAAGCTGACAGACGAGCAGAAAGAGGCCATTGACCAAGTGCGCAAGCAGTACGAGGCCAAGTGGGCCGAGCAAGAGATCGCGCTCAAGGGGCAGCTAGAGCAGGCCACGGGTGCAGATCCGCAGGCCCTCGTCGAAGCGCGTCGCCAAGTGCAGGAGCAAATGAGCAAAGTCCGCAACGAGCTTTTTGCCGAGCGCGACGCCAAAATCGAGGCGATTCGCAATCAGTAGGGCGCGGCTACCAACTATGCAGCCAAACTACGCAGTCGATATGAGGTTGAACATCCGCACGCCTATGCGGGACGGCGTCGATCTTTCTTCTGACATCTATCTGCCAAAGGCATCGGGTAAGTTTCCGACTGTGTTGATGCGCACGCCGTACGACAACAACACATCGCTCCTGATCGAGAAGGCCATGCGGCTGGCCAATAGCGGTTATGCCTGCGTCATCCAAGACGTGCGGGGGCGCTGGGACTCCGACGGCGTTCACTACGCGCTGTTCGGCCACGGCCCAGACGGTTTTGATACGCAGGAATGGATTGGCCAGCAGGAGTGGAGCGACGGCAAGATCGGCATGGCCGGAGGCTCGTACCTCGGATGGGTGCAGTGGCAGAGCGCGCCGCACCGCAGTCAGTACCTGACGTGCATAGCACCAAGGGTAATGTGCGGCGATCTGTACTCGGGCCTGATTCACCCCGGCGGGGCATTTCAACTCAACGTCGCCCTTACGTGGGGAATGCGCACCAATGGCCGCACCGCCCAGAGCATCGATTACCACAACTGGACGGAGGCCTTCCGCTCGATCCCACTCATCGACATGGATCAACAGGCGGGCCGCACGCTACAGTTCTGGCGGGATTGGGTGACGCACACTGAATACGATTCCTACTGGGACTCGGTCAACGTCGAAAACAAGTGGGGCGAAATCGCGGCCCCCGCGCTGATAATGGGAGGCTGGTACGACCTGTACTCCCACAATACCTTCATCAACTTCAACGGTCTGAGGCTGCACGGGCGGACGCCTGAAGCGAGACAAAGCCAGCTCATCGTCGGTCCTTGGCCGCACGCGCTCAGCGCTTCTACCAAGACCGGTGACATCGACTTCGGCGCGAACTCGCTGTACGACTTGGAGGATTTGGAGCTACGTTGGTTTGATTATTGGCTGAAGGGCATCGACAACGGCATCGTCGGCGAGGCCCCGCTGCGGCTTTTCATAATGGGCGTCAATGAATGGAGAGACGAGCGCGAATGGCCGCTGGCTAGGACCGACTGGCAAAAATGGTATCTGCACTCTGCTGGCAACGCCAACTCGCTATTGGGCGACGGCCGTCTATCGCCGGTTGAGCCGGGCGACGAGCCGGCGGATCGCTTTGTGTACGATCCCGATTTCCCCGTGCAGACCGCAGGCGGCAACAACTGTTGCTCGCCTCACATTGTGCCTTGGGGGCCGTACGACCAGCGCGATGTGGAGATGAGATCCGACGTGCTTTGCTACACCAGCGAGCCTTTGGAAGCTGACCTCGAGGTGACGGGGCCGATCAAAGTCGTTTTATATGCGGCTACCGATGGGCTGGATACTGACTGGACGGCCAAGCTGGTAGATGTGTCAACTAGCGGGTACGCCAAGAATCTCTGCGATGGCATCGTCCGGGCGCGCTATCGAGAGGGCTTTGCCGCACCCAAGTTGCTTCAGCCGGGGCAAACGTACCAGTACGAGATCGATCTCGCCGTCACCGGCAATGTCTTCAAGAAGGGGCACAGGATCAGGATTGAAGTGTCCTCGTCCAATTTTCCGCGCTTCGACAGAAACCACAACACCGGCAACGACCTCGGCACGGATACTGAAATGCGCCGTGCGCAACAGACGGTGCAGCACGCTAGGACGTATCCGTCTCACGTACTCTTGCCGGTGATTCCGCGCCAGTAGACAGCGGTTGGTCGCCGTTCGATTTTTACGGGTATCAAGCACCTGCCAGCGAGTATCGGCGACAATTGACAGTGCAAATTTTAGGGCCTACTATCTGATAAAAACAGCATACCTATCTCGCTTGGGGCGCGACTCAGCGCCCTCGGCGACCGAGTTACATTAATTAAGGAGAACAAGACATGGCGGAAACTGCCCGCTTGCAGGCCGGGGACCAGAGCATTGAGTTGCCTGTGGTCGTCGGCAGCGAGGGCGAAAAGGCGCTCGATATTGCCAAATTGCGCGCTGAGACTGGGTATATAGCTCTAGATCCCGGCTACGGCAATACGGGCTCTTGTCAGAGCGATATCACCTTTATCGACGGCGATGCGGGCATCCTGCGCTACCGGGGCTACGCGATCGAGGATTTGGCCGAGTACAGCCGCTTCATCGAGGTCGCCCATTTGCTGATCTGGGGCGAGTTGCCCAACGCCGCGCAACTAGACGAGTTCAGTGCGCTGCTGACCAAGCACCAGATGCTGCGCGAGGAAGTAAAGCAACACTTCAGCCTCTTTCCGCCCAACTCGCCGCCGATGGCCGTGTTGTCCTCGGTGCTCAATGCGTTGAGCTGCTATTATCCTGAGTTGTTGGAAATTCAGGACGAGGAGACCTTCATCGAAGCGGCCGCGCGCATCATGTCCAAGGTCCGCACCATTGCCGCCTATTCCTACCGCCAGCAGTTGGGCCACCACATCGAGTACCCGCACCCTAGGAAGCGATACGCAGAGAATTTCCTGCACATGATGTTCAGCCAGCCGCACAACGAATTTGAGGCGGACCCGGTACTAGTCGATGCGCTGGATTTGATCTTCCTCCTTCACGCCGATCACGAGCAGAATTGCAGCACCTCCACGGTGCGGATGGTCGGCAGCAGCGAAGCCAACCTCTTCGCCTCAGTGGCGGCGGGCGTCTCCGCCCTGTGGGGGCCGCTGCACGGCGGGGCGAATGTGGCGGTGGTGAACATGCTAGAGACAATCCGCGAAGAAAACATTTCGGTCGGCGACTACGTCGGGCAGGTCAAGGACAAAAAAGCCGGGATCCGCCTGATGGGGTTCGGGCATCGGGTGTACAAGAACTTTGACCCGCGCGCCAAGATCATCAAAAAGAGCTGCGAGAAAGTTTTGGCCAAGCTCCACATCAACGACCCTCTGCTCGATATAGCTAAAGAACTGGAGGCCGTGGCGCTGGAGGACGAGTATTTCATTCAACGCAAGCTCTATCCCAACGTGGATTTCTACAGCGGCGTCATTCTCCGCGCGCTCGGCATTCCCAAGGAAATGTTCACCGTGATCTTCGCTATTGGCCGCATGCCGGGCTGGATCGCGCATTGGTACGAGGAGAGCAAGGCCACCAAAATCAGCCGCCCACGCCAGATTTACACCGGCTCGGTGCAGCGGACCTATCAGCCGCTCGCCGAGCGGCCCTAAGCGCGGGCCAGCGGTTAAATTTTGTCAACAGAAAGGATTAGGAGATGCAGCCCAGAATCAGTATGCGCCACGGCAAAATCTCAGCAGAAACCAAAGCGCACATTGCCGATTCTTGTACTAAGCTCGAACACTACTTCGACCGCATCGTGGATTGCGAAGTCGTCCTCGACAAGGAAAAGCACGGCGACAAAGTGGAAATTATCGTCAAGGTGCCGCAGCGCACGTTTGCGGCCACAGGAGCGGCGGACAATCTCTACAAAGCCTTCGCCGAGGCAGAATCCAAGATCGAAAGCCAGCTCAAAAAACACCACGACAAACTGGTGTCCCACCACTGATAAATGATCGTTGGTATCGCACGAGAGACCTTCGCTGGTGAGCAGCGGGTCGCCTTGGTCCCGGAGGCTGTATCCGGGTTGGCGGCCTGCAATGCGGACATCCTGATTGAGTCGGGCGCGGGTGCTGCCGCTGGCTATGCTGATGCGGCCTATGCCGAGCGCGGCGCAGCAATCGCCGCCGATCGCGCCGAGGTGTTCGCCCGCGCCGAAGTGGTGCTTCAGGTGCGCACGCTCGGCGCGAACCCGGAGGCCGGTCGCGCCGACTTGACCCGGATCCGCTCCGGTCAAGTCCTCGTCGGGGCTTCAGACCCGCTGACCGCTGGTCCAGAGCTAGTTGCGCTGGCCGATGTCGGCGCGACTCTGTTCGCCATGGAATTGATGCCGCGCATTACCCGCGCCCAGAGCATGGATGTGCTCTCGTCCATGGCCACGATCGCCGGCTACAAAGCGGTGCTTTTGGCCGCCGCGGCCCTGCCGCGCATGTTCCCGCTTTTGATGACAGCCGCTGGTACGTTGACCCCGTCCCGGGTGCTGGTCATCGGCGCTGGGGTCGCCGGTCTCCAGGCCATTGCCACGGCCCGCCGCCTAGGAGCAGTCATCCAGGCGTACGATGTGCGGCCAGCGGTCAAAGAACAGGTCGAGAGCCTTGGGGCCAAGTTTGTGGAATTGGACATCGATGCTGGCGACTCCGAGGACGCGGGCGGGTACGCGCGGGCGCAAGACGAGGTGTTCTACCGCCGCCAGCGCGAGGAACTGGCCAAGGTCGCCGGCCAGAGCGATGTGATTATCACTACGGCCGCCATACCGGGGCAACCAGCTCCTTTGTTGATTACGGCTGACGCTGTGCAGAGCATGGGACCGGGATCGGTCATCGTCGATTTGGCCTCTGAGCGCGGCGGCAATTGCGAGTTGACGCGCCCTGGGGAGACGATCGTCGAGGACGGAGTGCAGATCATGGGGCCGCTCAATCTACCGGCGACTGTGCCGCACCACGCCAGCCAAATGTACTCGCACAATATCGCGACCTTCTTCCGGCATTTGGCGGGTGAGGGTGAGTTGCAATTCGACATGGAGGACGAAATCACGCGCGAGACCTTGGTGTTGCGCGACGGTGAGATCGTCCATCCGCGCATTCGCAAAGGAATTTCATAGTGGACGTCCTAGTAGCCGCGCTGACAGTGTTTGCACTCGCTGTCTTCGTCGGCTTTGAAATCATCACCAAGATCCCGCCGACCCTGCACACGCCGCTGATGTCTGGGTCCAATGCCATCTCCGGCATCACCCTGATCGGCGCACTGCTCTCGGCGGGTTCTGAGCACTCGGCCTTGGCGACCTATTTGGGTCTGGCGGCTGTCATCTTCGCTACGATCAACGTGGTGGGTGGATTCATGGTAACGCACCGCATGTTGGGGATGTTTAGGAGGCGGGACTAGCGCATGAGCGCGACCCTGATCAACTTCGCCTACCTGGTCGCCTCGGTCCTCTTCATTCTCGGCCTCAAGGGATTGACGCACCCGCGCACGGCTGTGCGCGGCAATTTGCTGGGGGCCTTGGGGATGTTGTTGGCCGTCGTCGTCACCCTGCTGGACCAGCGGATTCTGTCCGGCGAATACATTTTGCTGGGTGCCGTAGTAGGTGCGCTGATTGGCATGATTCTGGCGGTAAAAATTCCCCTGACCTCCATGCCCGAGTTAGTGGCGGTTTTTAACGGCTTGGGCGGCGGTGCTTCTGCGTTGGTGGCTGGCGCGGCGCTGATTGAGGCGCAGGCTCCTTCCTACCAATTCACGGCTGCCACGGCCGCCTCTGGGATCATCGGCGCGGTTACTTTCTGGGGTAGTATCGTGGCCTTCCTCAAGCTGATGGAAGTGCTCAAGGGCTTGGTGCGGTTCCCCGGCCAGCAGTTTTTCAACGGGGTGCTGGTCCTCGGCAGTGTGGGTTTGGGTGCTTGGTTGGTGCTGGGTGAGCCGGACGCCTTCTGGGCCATGGTCGGCGTGGCCTCGCTGTTGGGCCTGTTGCTCGTATTGCCCATCGGCGGAGCCGATATGCCGGTGGTGATTGCCCTGCTCAATTCGTGTTCGGGGCTGGCGGCCGCGGCTACCGGCTTTGTGCTCGACAACAATGTGCTGATTATCGCCGGGTCGCTGGTGGGAGCCTCGGGGCTGATTTTGACGCAAATCATGTGCCGGGCCATGAATCGCTCGCTGGGCAATGTGTTTTTCGGCGGCGTCGGTGCCGAGGTCGCAAGCGGAACCAGTGACGACGAGGTTTATGCCGGCAAGATCAAGTCAACCTCGGCCGAGGAAGTCGCGCTGCTGTTTGACACGGCCCGGCGCGTGGTGGTAGTCCCCGGCTACGGCATGGCCGTGGCCCAAGCGCAACACGCCGTGCGGGATTTGGCCAATTTGCTCGAAGAGCGCGGCGTCGCGGTCGAATACGCCATCCATCCGGTGGCAGGCCGGATGCCGGGCCACATGAACGTGCTGTTGGCCGAGGCCGAAGTGCCCTACGACAAGTTAGTGGAAATGGATCGGATCAATCCGACCTTCCAGCAGACCGATGTGGCGTTGATTATCGGTGCCAACGATGTGGTCAACCCCCTTGCCCGCGACGCGGATTCCGGGCCGATTGCCGGGATGCCGATCCTCGACGTGGATCATGCGCGCACGGTGGTGGTGATTAAACGGAGCCTGAGCCCGGGGTTTGCCGGGCTGCCCAATCCGCTTTTTGCCGCGGAAAATGCACTGATGTTTTTCGGCAGCGCCAAAGAGGCGGTGTTGGATTTGGTAGCTGCGGTAAAAGAGAGTGGATAGGGCTATTACTCGACGAAAATGGCGTCGTCGGGCCAAGATTCCACGATAAAACCCGCCTGCGTATTTACCATGGGCAAATAGTTGTGCAGCCGCCTGATGGGGTCCAACAGGCGGATGGTTTGCATCTCCTGGATCGAGTCCTCACCGTGGTTTTTCTGCAGCGAGGGGATGATCTTGCCCTGGACACTTTCAGCCACATCGCTGTCGGACTCGCCTTCGACGATCATCACCAGCGCGATGTGGCCATCTACTTCGGCGATATAGCTGTCGCGGATTAGCTCGCTGAATACATTGGCGACATTGGGTTCGGAGCGGATTTCCTGCACGATCTGGCTGCGGGTGATGCCCAATTTGAACTTGATGGTGAGCATGTGCTGGGTAGTGAAGCGGCCCGTGCCTTGGGCCTGCATATCGACCGCGGCGTAGTAGAAGAGGATGCCTTCCTGTTCGAGGCGGGCGCGCTTGCGGCTGACGGTGCGCACTGGCACGCCGGTCAAGGTGCTGATGCGGTTGTCCGAGCAGCGGGGGTTGCGGATGAGGGTGCGGACTATTTGCCGCTCTTGTTCGTCAAAACGTCTCATGGCCTGAATTGTCCATTAAAAAGTGAAAGTTGGCGCAATTTAGGCCATATACGGTAGTGCTGTCAAGGGATGTTTCAAGAAAGTTGTGTAAATTGGCGCAAGGGCGTTTGACAACATAGCCGTAGTTCATATATTAACCCTTCTTTTTCAGAAGATAGAGCAAGGGAAAATTAAAATGACCCGGATACCCGGATACCCGCAAAAACAGGGTCTTTACGATCCAGCCCGCGAAAGCGACGCCTGCGGGATCGGCTTTGTCGTAAACATCAAGGGCCACAAGTCGCACAAATTGGTGCGTCAATCCTTGGAGGTCTTGGAGCATCTCAAGCACCGAGGTGCCTGCGGTTGCGAGGCCAACACGGGCGATGGTGCCGGTATGTTGGTGCAGTTGCCCCACAAGTTTTTTAGTGCCGTCTGCGACTTTGCGTTGCCCGCGCCGGGTGAGTACGGAGTGGGCATGTTGTTTTTGCCGCCTGATCCCGCCCAGCGCCAAGTCTGCGAAGAGCGCTTCGCCCGCATCGTCGAAGAAGAGGGGCAGCGCCTGCTCGGCTGGCGGGACGTGCCTACTTGCAACGCGGCCTTGGGCCACACTGCCAAGCTGCGCGAGCCGTTTCAGCGTCAGGTCTTCATCGGCCGCGGCGAGGTGCAAGGCGACGACGCGCTGGCCTTTGAGCGCAAGCTCTACGTCATCTGCAAGTGCGCTGAAAACGCGATTCGCTACAGCGGTGAAATCGCCGATGGCGACTTCTTCTACCCGGCTAGTCTCTCTTCGCGCACCATCGTCTATAAGGGCATGCTGATCTCCGACCAAGTCGTGGATTACTTTTCCGACTTGAGCGATGAGCGCTTTGAGGCGGCCATTGCGTTAGTGCATTCGCGCTTTAGCACCAACACCTTTCCGAGCTGGGAGCGGGCGCATCCCTACCGCTACATCATCCACAACGGCGAGATAAATACCGTGCGCGGCAACGGCAACTGGATGCGCGCGCGCGAGGGCATGTTGACTTCCGAGCACTTCGGCGATGATATCGACAAGCTCTTCCCCATCATCCACGAAGACGGCTCTGATTCGGCCAAGTTCGACAATGCGCTCGAACTGCTGACCTTGGGAGGGCGCTCGTTGGCGCACGGGGTGATGATGATGATTCCCGAGCCGTGGGAAAACCACGAAACCATGAGCGCCGAGAAGCGGGCCTTTTACGAGTACCATAGCTGTCTGATGGAGCCGTGGGACGGGCCGGCCTCGGTGGCTTTTACCGACGGTGTCGTCGTCGGTGGCATGCTCGACCGCAACGGCTTCAGGCCCTCGCGTTACTACATTGCCAAAGACGATACGCTGGTGCTCTCTTCGGAAACGGGCGTGCTGAGTATTCCGCCGGAAGACGTGGTCTTCAAAGGCCGGCTGCAACCGGGCCGGATGCTCTTGATCGATACGGAGGAGGGCCGGATCATCAGCGACGAGGAGATCAAGCACCAGATCGCCACGGAGCATCCCTATCAGGCGTGGCTCGACGAGAATCTAGTCGCGCTCGAAGACCTGCCGGAGGTTGAGGGCGCGCCTCTGTTGGACAGTCACGAGGAAGTGCTCCACTGGCAGCAGGCTTTTGGCTATACGTTTGAGGACCTGCGCGTCTTCCTCAAGCCGATGGTTCAGGTGCTCAAGGACCCAGTCGGCTCTATGGGCAATGACGCGGCGCTGGCGGCGCTGTCAGAGCGGCCGCAGCTTCTCTACAACTACTTCAAGCAGCACTTCGCTCAGGTTACCAATCCCCCGCTCGACCCGCTGCGCGAGGAATTGATTACCTCGGCCGAGACCAAAATCGGCCCCGAGCGCAATTTGCTGGAGCCCGAGCCGGCAAGCTGCCGCCAGATCACCTTGCAACGGCCCATTCTCAAAAACGACGAGTTGGAAAAGCTGCGGCAGGTCGATCTCTTTGGCCACAAGGCGGCGACGATTCCGATCCTGTTCAAGCGCGAGGCTGGCGAGGCCGGTCTCGCCAAGGCCATGGACGCGCTGTGTGCTGAAGTCGATGCAGCTATTGCCGAGGGCCACAACTTGATTATCCTCTCAGACCGGGAAGCAGATGCCGACAACGTGCCGATCCCGGCGCTGTTGGCCGTGTCCGGGGTGCATCACCACTTGGTGCGGCTGGAGACCCGCACGCGCGTCGGCTTGGCGCTCGAGTCGGGCGAGCCGCGCGAGGTGCATCACTTCTGTCTGCTCTTGGGCTACGGCGCGCAGGCGATCAACCCCTACATGGCCTTTGAGAGCCTCAACGACATGATCCGCGAAAACATGCTCGAAGGCTATACCTACGAGGAGGCCGAGGAGCGCTACATTTACGCGGCGATTAAGGGCACGGTCAAGGTAATGGCTAAGATGGGCATCTCGACGATCAAGTCGTATCGGGGCGCGCAGATTTTCGAGACCGTGGGGCTAAACCAAGAAGTGGTGGATCAGTACTTCACTTGGACTACGACTCAAGTGAAGGGCATGGGCATTGAGGACATTGCCCGCGAGGCGCTAGTGCGCCACGAGGCGGCCTTCCCCCAGATCCCGACTAATGGCCGCACCCTCGACGTGGGTGGGCACTACCAATGGCGCAAGGGCGGCGAGCACCACCTGTTCAATCCCAAGACGATCCACCTGCTGCAGCGGGCGTCGCGCGCCAACGATTACGAAGTGTACAAGCAGTACGCCGAGTTGATCAACGACCAGTCCGAGCGCTTGGCGACCTTGCGGAGCTTGTTGGAATTTAAGGGTGACGTCGAGCCGGTGCCCATTGAGGAGGTCGAGCCGGTCGAGGAGATCACCCGCCGCTTCAAGAGCGGGGCGATGTCCTACGGCTCGATCAGCAAGGAGGCACACGAAGATTTGGCCATCGCCATGAATCGCCTCGGCGGCAAGAGCAATACCGGCGAGGGCGGCGAAGACCCGGCCCGCTATGTAATTGAGCCTAACGGCGACTCCAAAAATAGTGCCATCAAACAGGTGGCCTCTGGGCGCTTTGGCGTGACGAGTCACTATTTGACTCAGGCCAAAGAGCTGCAAATCAAGATGGCGCAGGGTGCCAAGCCGGGCGAGGGCGGCGAGTTGCCCGGCCCCAAGGTCTATCCCTGGATCGCCAAGGTGCGCCACTCGACTCCAGGCGTCGAGCTGATCTCGCCGCCGCCGCACCACGACATCTACTCGATTGAGGACTTGGCCCAGCTAATCCACGATCTCAAAAATTCAAATGTCGATGCGCGGATCAACGTCAAGCTGGTCTCCGAGTTCGGGGTCGGCACCGTTGCCGCGGGGGTGGCCAAGGGCCACTCGGACGTGGTGCTGATTTCGGGCCACGACGGGGGCACCGGCGCTTCGCCGCAGACTTCGATTAAGCACGCGGGCCTGCCTTGGGAACTGGGATTGGCCGAGACGCACCAGACGCTGGTGCTCAACGATCTGCGCAGCCGCATCGTCGTCGAGACCGACGGCCAGCTCAAGACCGGGCGCGACGTGGTCGTCGCCGCGTTGCTGGGCGCGGAGGAATTCGGTTTCGCCACTACGGCGCTGGTTGCGATGGGTTGCATTATGATGCGGGTTTGCCACCTCGACACCTGTCCGGTGGGCGTGGCGACCCAAAACCCAGAGCTGCGCGACAAATTCACCGGCAGCCCCGATCACGTGGTCAACTTCCTGCGCTTTGTCGCCGAAGACATGCGCGAGATCATGGCTGCGCTCGGTTTCCGCACGGTCAATGAGATGATCGGCCGCACCGACCGGCTTGAACCCAAGAAGGCCATTGCGTTGTGGAAGACGGCCGGCATCGATCTGACGCCGATTTTGCACCAGCCCGAGGTCGGCCCCGAAGTTGGGCGCTACTGCCAGATCCCGCAGGATCACGGGCTGGACGAGGCGCTCGACAACACCACCTTGCTGGAGCTGTGCAAACCGGCCCTTGAAAGTGGCGAGCCGGTCGCGGTGGAATTGCCGATTGAGAATACCAACCGAGTCGTAGGCACCATCCTCGGCAGTGAGGTGACTAGGCGCTACGGCCCCGAAGGCCTGCCCGAGGACACTATTCGCCTCAAGTTTGAAGGTGCCGCTGGCCAGAGCTTTGCCGCCTTTACTCCTAAGGGCCTGACCATGGAAGTCGAAGGCGATGCCAACGATTACTTCGGCAAAGGACTTTCGGGTGCCAAGCTGGTGCTTTATCCGCCCAAAGGCTCCACCTTCGTGCCGTGGGAGAACATCATTTGCGGCAACGTCGCCTTCTATGGCGCTACCTCCGGCGAGGCGTATATCCACGGTATTGCCGGCGAGCGCTTCTGCGTGCGCAACAGCGGAGTCCACGCCGTAGTAGAGGGCGTCGGCGACCACGGCTGCGAGTACATGACCGGTGGGCGGGTCGTAGTGCTGGGCCGCACCGGACGCAATTTTGGCGCTGGGATGTCGGGCGGCGTTGCCTACGTGCTCGACGAAGAGGACGACTTTGCGATCCGCTTCAACGACGAGATGGCCGATATGGGGCCGGTAGAGGACGCCGAGGACATCGCCGAGTTGCGGACCATGATCGAGCGCCACGTGCAGCACACCAACAGCGCACTTGGCCAGCGGGTCTTGGACCAATGGGACGCGATGCTGCCCCGGTTCGTCAAGGTCATGCCGCGCGATTACCGCAAGATGCTCAACGCCTTCAAGCGCGTCGAGGAACGCGGACTGACCGGCGACGAGGCCGCGCTGGTCGCCTTCCGCGAGGCCATGGCTGAAGCGTCCTGAGTAGGATACTGAACAGGAAAAAATAATGGGTAAACCCACTGGATTCATCGAATTTGCACGCGAGTTGCCGCAAGACCGCGACCCGTTAGAGCGCGTCGCGGACTGGGACGAGTTCCACGAGCATTTCCCCGACGGGCGCCTGCAGGATCAGGGCGCGCGCTGCATGGACTGCGGCATCCCCTTTTGCCATTTAGGCGATGTCGTCAGTCAGGGCGACAAAGGTTCTGGCTGTCCGATCAACAACCTGATCCCCGAATGGAACGACTTGGTCTATCGCGGATTGTGGCAGGAAGCACTGGAGCGACTGCACAAGACCAACAATTTCCCGGAGTTTACTGGCCGGGTCTGCCCGGCACCCTGCGAGGGAGCCTGCGTGGTGGGGATCAACGCCCCGCCGGTGACGATCAAGAGCGTCGAGTGCGCGATTGTCGATAAGGGTTTTGAGATGGGCTGGGTTGTGCCCGAGCCGCCCGACAAGCGCACCGGCAAGAAGGTCGCCGTCGTCGGTTCAGGCCCCGCGGGCTTGGCCTGTGCCGCCCAGCTCAATCGCGCCGGCCACTGGGTGACCGTGTACGAGCGGGCCGATCGCATCGGTGGCCTGCTGATGTACGGGATACCCAACATGAAGCTCGACAAGAAAAAGGTGGTGCAGCGCCGGATCGATCTCATGGAGGCCGAGGGCATCAAGTTCGTCACTCGCACTGAGATCGGCGCGGATCTCCCGGCGACGCAGCTAGTGGAAGAAAACGACGCGGTCGTGCTCTGCGGTGGGGCCACCAAACCCAACGATCTGCCGATTGAGGGGCGGGATCTGCAAGGCATCTACTTTGCGATGAACTTTTTGCACGCCAATACCAAGAGCCTGCTCGACTCCAATCACGCAGATGGCAACTACATCTCGGCCCAGGACAAGCACGTGATCGTCATCGGCGGCGGCGACACTGGCACTGATTGCGTCGGTACGTCGATGCGCCACGGCTGCAAGACGCTCTCGCAATTCGAGATCATGCCGCGGCCGCCGGACGAGCGCGCACCCAACAACCCTTGGCCGCAGTGGCCCAATGTCTATAAGCTCGACTACGGCCAGGAGGAGGCCAAAGCCCGCTTCGGCGACGATCCGCGCACGTACCTGATTATGACTCAGCGGTTTGTCGGCGACGCCGAGGGCCACGTCAAGGAGCTACACACGGTCAATATCGAGTGGGACAAGGATGAAAATGGCCGCTTCACGCCCGTGCCGATCGAGGGCACCGAGAAGGTCTGGCCAGCCGATTTGGTGCTGTTGGCGATGGGGTTTCGCGGGCCAGAGGACGCCATGATCGAACAGCTAGGCATCGAGCGCGATGAGCGCTCCAACGCCCGCGCTGAGTACGAGAAATACGCCACTAGCGTCGAAGGCGTTTTCGCCGCTGGCGACATGCGGCGGGGCCAGAGCTTGGTCGTGTGGGCGATCAACGAGGGGCGGGGTGCGGCCCGCGAGGTGGATCGCTATCTGATGGGCAGCACGCAGTTGCCCTGAGCGGCGGCAGGTTGGACGAAAAAGGGGGACCTCCTTGAGAGGGTCCCCTTTTTTGTGTGTGAGGGACTGGAATCAGCGCCAAATGCAATGGGCGCTTCCTCTACATAATCCCCGAACCCATCAGCGTTTTGAAGGTTATGGCGCAGCCAACGACGATGATGACCACTGCACTCGCAATGGGCAGCCGCTGAATCCAGCGGCCGTCGCCCGAAAAGCGCTCCACGAGCGGGCGCGCCTTAACGATGAGCACGCCGACAGCGATGAGGACTGCGGCTAGCCCGACGCTGAAAGTCACCAGAAGCAGCAAACCAAAGGCAATGCGATGCAAGGCCACTGCTAGCAACAGAATCACCAAGGCTCCTGTGCAAGGGACGATACCGCCGGAAATCCCCAGCGTTAGCAAACTGCCGAGGGTTACTTTGTTAGGTATTTCATGGCTATGGCCGTGGCCGTGATGATGTTCCCCATGAGGGTGATCGTGGTGGCCGTGGTGTTCTTCTTCATGGCTGTGGCTGTGTTCGTGGAGATGCTCCTCATGGGCGTGGCTGGGAACAAGGCTGCGGCCTCTGAGATGATTGACCAAAAGCCATGTGCCTAGCCCCATGATTAGGAGACCTGAAGCCGTGCCGAGCCAGGGGAAAATTTGTTCCGGAAGGATGTACTGGGAGGCAAAAAGCGCTACTAAGCCTAGCAAAATGACGCTAGAGGTATGCGTGAGGGCGACTACCCCGCCGAGAAAAAGGGCATTGCCCACGGTGCCGCGCGCGCCGACGAGATAGGCGGCGACGATGGTCTTGCCGTGCCCTGGCTCTAGCCCGTGAGCTGCGCCGAGGAAAAGAGACAGCGCCAATGCCCCTATGATCAGACTCAAGCTCAGCTCTTCAGAGCGGAGCATATCGCTGAGGGCGTCCGTTTCCCCGTCGTCAGCAGCTACCGCCCCGACGGGTAACCGTCCCGCTTCGCCGATCTCATCCCCCCAAGCCGAAGCTGCAATCGCCATCGCTGCTAGTACTAGTAGTATTGGCTGTATCGCTCGTTTTGCGAACATGGTCTTTCTCCACGGTAGCATTTACAGCACTTCCTGCACAGGTCTTACTTAGGGTTATGGCAGTAGAAGAACCTCAGACTCGAAATGGTGAATAACGTCTGCTATGTCTTGGGATATTGGGAGTCGTGGTTGTACAAGGTTGGAGGTGACAGTGGATAGGACCGAATAAACGGCGTTTCTGCTGGTGGGTCAAGCTGCGCTCGATCCTTCAGATGGTCCCTTTCGTTGACATCATTTTCTAAGAGATATACTCTTCCTCCGACCTTCTAGTTGCTGCTGCCGAGGTGCTGCCCATGATTATCGACTCCCACGCTTACTGCTTCCCTCCCGCCGACTCTCCCGCCGGACATCCCACTGCTGCCGATCACTTGCGCTGGGTCCAGGGCGGTCAGGCCTCTCACCACCAGCCCGCTTGGCGCATCCGCGACCGCGCACCGGCCTCTTCCGATGTGCTGGCAGCGCCCGGTGGGGCCATGGACTTCGACAACCTGCCCGATGTCAACTTCCGCGTCGATCACGATAAGGGCCGGGTGGTGTGGACGATTGACGGCGAGGATTTCACCAAGCAGTTCTACCCGCCCAATTTGCCCCATTTGGAGTACACGCCTCACAATCTGCTGGCCGAGATGGACTACGCTGGCGTCGATAAAGTCCTGTTGCACGTCGATGCCATGTTGGGCCGCGACCCCGCGTTCCAGGCTGAGGCGGTCGCCGTCGATCCAGAGCGCATTTATTCGATGGCTCCCGTGGATGAGTGGCGCTTGGCTGGCGAACTCGATGCCGTCATCGCCGAGACTGTCGCGGCCGTTGAGCAGCACGGTCTGCACGCTATCAAGTTCAACCCGCCCCACGCTTACTACTACCGCTCCGACCCGTGGGATGGGGAGCATTTGCGTCCGTTCTGGGAGGCAGTGGCCGCGCTCGGCGTGCCCGTGTTTTTTACGCTCGGCACCGGGCCGGGCGAAGCGTCGGTGTTGCAGACTGTGGAGAGTCGGCGGCGCGGCTACCTAGCAGAGCTCGACATCTTGGTGCGCTGGATGGAGCGCTACCCGGACGTGCTGTGCAGCCTCACGCATGGCTTCCCGTGGCGTCTCTTTCTCGACGACGATCCCGCCGGCTCCCCGAGTCGGATCGATCTGCCCGACGAGATATGGGCTCCCTTTGCCAATCCGAATCTGAGCATAGAGGTCTGCTTCCCGGTGCGCCTCGGCGACTTGTTCGACTATCCGTACCGCGAATTGTGGCCGACGCTTGAGCAGATGGTCGAGCGCATTGGTGCCGACCGGCTACTGTGGGGTACGGACATGCCCTTCCAGAATCGGTTTTGCACCTATCGCCAGTCGCGCCGCTGGATTGAGGACTACTGCGAGTTCCTCTCGGCTGAGGATCTGGCGGCGATTATGGGCGGGACCTGTGCGCGCGTGCTCGGCTTGAGAATTAGGAATTAGGAATTGCGAATTCCCGGTACTTGGCCTTGGGGCCTGATGATTTGGAGCGACGTCTAAGGAGGAATTACTATGGCAGGAGAAACGAGATACCGTGCAGCGATCGTGGGATTGGGCTTTATTGGGGGTGCGGATCAGGTCTCGGGCGACGCCCTCGGCCAGCTCGTCGAGGACCTCGACGGCACGCACGTGGAGGCGTTGCGCAACCACGACCGGGTCGATCTAGTCGCCGGTAGCAGCCGCGACGATGGGCGGCGCGAGCGTTTCCACCCGCGTTATGGAGTGCCCGCGTTTGCCGACTGGCGCGAGATGTTCCGCGCAGCCGCGCCCCTCGACATCGTCTCGATCGCCACGTACACCCCCGTCCACGCTGAGATCACCCAAGCAGCAGTAGAAGCCGGTGCCCGCGCCATCTACTGCGAAAAACCCATTGCGGCGACAGTTGCCGAGGCCGAGGGCATGCTGTCCATCTGCAACGAGGCCGATGCTCTGCTCGTCATCAACCACAACCTGCGCTTCCACCCCGGCTATCGGGTGCTGCGCGACCGCATCGCCGCTGGTGCGCTCGGCACGTTGACTTCGGCCTCGCTCCAGTGGACCTCTGGTCGCCTCGGCAACGTCGGCACGCACATGATCGACGCTGTGCAGATGGTCACTGGCCTGCCGGTGACCGCGGTCTCCGGTACCCTCGATCTGTCGGGGAAACCCGACTGCCGAGGCGGCGACTTTACCGATCCGGGTGGTTGGGGCTTGCTGCGCCTCGGACGCGATTTGCCTGCGGTTGATGGCGCGCCGCAGGGCGACTTGATCTGCACGGTTGACGCCGCTGATTACGGCACTGCGCCACTGCGCCACCGCTTCCACGGCACCGAGGGCTACGCCATCTGCCGCAACCGCGACATTGAGATCGTGCGCGGCGACGACCGCGAGTTCCTGCCCGACGACTCCCTGGACAGCGGCATGGATCGGGCCGTTGACGAGATCGTCAATTGGCTCGATGGGGAGGGACCTTTCTCCTATGATGTGAGGGAAGCCGTGCGCACGCTAGAGGCGATCATTGCCTTTCACGCCTCCCACCGCGCTGGCGGCGCTTGGGTCGAGCTGCCTCTGCGCGGCGACGATCGCGAGATAGTTCTGCACAGCGGCTGAGGCCGCTTACCCCTTCGGCACCACGAAGGCGCGGTCGCCGTAGGGGATTGAATCCATTTCAGTGTCGTAGATCCGCTCCAAGAAATCGCGGTCCCACGGCCTTTCGGCCGCTGGTAGCCGCTCCACTGCACCATCCTTGAGGAAAATGAAGTGATCCCCATACAGGAAGGCGCTGTTGGGGTCGTGCAGGACGGCGAGGACCGTGAGGTCGGCATCGACCAACTCGCGGATTAGGCGCAGTAGATGCGCTTGGTTGAGGAAGTCGAGGTGCGAACTCGGCTCGTCGAGCAGGATGAGACGGGGTTGTTGGGCTAGAACTCGGGCGATGCGGACGAGTTGTTGCTCCCCTCCTGATAGCTCGGTATAGGGACGTTCCTTGAGGTGAATAATGCCGACCCGCTCCAGCGCCGCAACGCCGATCTCCACGTCTTCCTTCTTGGGAACGTAAGAGACGTAGCTGGCGCGGCCCGTCAGGACCACGTCCTGCACGGAAAAGGGGAAAACTGGCCGGTGGTGCTGGGGCAGGTAGCCGAGGACGCGGGCCCGCCGCCGGGACGAGAAGGAGCGGAGCTCCTCTCCCATGATATGCACGTTGCCGCGCTCAAAGTCGAGAAAACCGCCTAAAATGCGCATGAGCGTCGATTTGCCGCTGCCGTTCTTGCCGAGCAAGACGGTGAACTGCCCCGCCGGGATTTCCAACGAGACGTCGTTTAGAATCGGTCTCTCTTCGTAGGCAAAGGAGAGATTCTCTACTTGGATGGCCGGTGCTAAGTCTCCCATCCGATCTGCGCCTTTTTGAGGAGGAAGATGAAGAACGGTCCGCCGAGCAGGGTGGTGAAGACCCCGACTGGGATTTCAAAGGAGGCCAGCGTGCGCGAGCAGGTATCGACCAGCAGCAAAAAGGCTCCGCCAAAGGCAAAGGAGGCCGGCAGGGTGTGGCGGTTGTCCGGCCCCAGCATCATGCGCACCATGTGCGGCACGGCGAGGCCAATCATGCCGATGACGCCGGCCACGGCAATCGCCGCTGAAGCGGCTAAGGTTGCTGGAATGAGGATTAGCACTCGCTCCCGCTCTGGGTTTAGGCCGACGGCGCGGGCTTCTTCGTCGCCTTGGGCCAGCACGTTCATGCGCCAGCGAAAGAGGAAGAGCCAGACCACGCCGATACTTATCCCCGGAGCGGCGGAGTGCAGCTTGGCCCAGCTCGAATTGTGCAAATTGCCCATAGTCCAGTGGACGATGGTTTGCAGCTTGTACGGGTCGGTGAGGAACTGGACGATGGTCAGCAGGGCCGTGAAGATCCCAGTGACGATCACTCCCGAGAGAATGAGGGAGACGACCGACACGGTCTTGCGGGTGCGGGCTAGGAAGTAAGCCAAGCCCACGGCGAGCAGGCCAAAGCCGAAGGCCGTGGGCTGGAGTGGTAGGAACGGCAGGACCAGCGCTATAGCCGCGCCAAAGGCGGCACCGGAGGAAAGCCCGAGGATGTAGGGAGCCACGAGGGGATTGCGAAACATTGCCTGCAAGGCGTTGCCTGCTGCGGCCAAGGCACCCCCCACCAGAAAGGTGAGGAGAATGCGCGGCAAGCGCACCTCCCACACGATCGTCCCCACCAGCGACTCTTCGGTTCCGGCGGTCGCCCCGCGAAAGAGCAAGCCGTAGAGCCAGACGAGAATCTGCCCTGCCTCGGCGCTGGCCGAAGGACCGAGCAGCAGGGAGCCGAAGAGGATCGGCAGCGGCAGGGCGTAAATAAGGCGGCGGCGGAACGTGTTATTCACGGGCCGTCTCCTGTCCCGTATGAGAGGGACGGCAGTTCCCCGAGCCGTCCTCCGTATAGCTTGTTCAGCAGGTCGGCCCGCAGTTCTTCTAGGTCTTTTGCGGAGAAGCGGTCTGGATGGCACCAGCGGGCGACGAGATCGACGGTGAAGATGTACTTGAGGGTCCAGAAGTCGCACGAGAAGGGATCGGGCAATTCGCGTACCCGCCCGTTGCGCACGGCTGAGAGCGAGCGCCAGCCGGACAGCTCGCCTATGTCTTCGACATCGAGCCGGTCGTTGCACCACATGACGATTAGCTCTGGGTTCCAGACGAGGACGTTTTCGAGATTGACGACGAGGTGCTCTAGCTCGCTGCTGGCCGCCACGTTGATTCCTCCGGCCAGATCAATTAGCTCCTGCACGGTGCTGTTGCGGCCGGCCGTCTCCAGCGGTCCTTGGTCCCACATGAAGTACACGCGCGGCTTGGCTTCTCCTTTGCCGAGGGCGGTTTTGCGCTGCACTGCTTCCAACTCCTCCTGGGCAATGGCGAGGAGTTCGGCCGCTCGCTCTTGGGTGCCGGTCAGTTCGCCGAGGGCAGTGATCTCGCGGTGAATGTCCGCAAAGCGCTCGATGAAGACTCCGAAGACCGGGATCCCCTTCTCTTCGAGGGCGGCGATGGACTCCTCCTGACCGGCCCAGAGGATGACGAGGTCTGGCTCTAGCGCCACCATGCTCTCGATGTTGACAAAGTCCCAGTTGCCCGGCGTCGGTAGGGTGCGCTCGCGTATGCGTTCGTCCATAGCCGCGTAGTACGGGAAGACGCTCTCTTGATAGATATTGGTCGAAATGCCGACGAGACGCGCTTCAGCCCCGAGCATGTACAGGCCGCTGAGGGCGCTTTCGAGCAGGCAGACGATGCGCTCGGCCGGCTTGTCCAGTTCGATGAGGCGACCGCGGAAGTCGGTGGCCGCCACGCCTTCGGCGAGAGTCGGAGTGCTGGCGAGGAGGAGAGCGAGAAAGAGAAGGCCTACCTCCCTAGCCCCCCTTCCTGCGAGGAAGGGGGGAACCGGGAACCACTGTGCTGGGGGAGGCTGTAGTAGAATCATTGTAGGGGTGGTTCGCATGGGTGTAGGGACGGCTCGTAAACCGCCCCTACGATGGTGTTTAGAAGGATACCATTAGGCCGCCGTTGGCTGAAAAGCCGGGATCCTGAAAACCCCACGGCATCTCAAAGGTCTGGTTGGTGATGTTGTACGGTTCGAGATAGAGACTCAGGTCGTATCCGTCTTGGGTGCGGACGCGCTGCTCGAGGCGGGCGTTCACTAAGATGTAGCCGTCGAGGGCCTCGGCGTCTTTGCTGATGTCTTGGTAGATGCCGCTGTAGGATTGCGCCGTGACCGTCGCCCGCAAGCCCTGTGGAAAGGTGAGATGCACCCCGACGCCAATCGCGCTTTCTGGCACGAAGTTGATCTTAGCGCCGACCTTGCTCGGATCTTCGGTGTTTTCGGTTACTTCGGCACTGGTATAGGTGTAGTTGGCAAACCACTCCACTTGCTCGTTGAGGCGGTGGGTGATCTCGACTTCCGCACCGCGCGTCGTGGTGTTGCCGGCGTTGATGTCCTCGGACTGGGGGGCATCGGGTACGGCCCGCTGCGCGATCTGGTCCGCGAGCAGGATGTTGAAGCCGCGCAGGCCGATCTGTAAGCCATCGCTCGGCCGGAGATTCACCCCTACGTCGAAGCTGGTCCCGGACTCTGGTTTGATGTCCGGGTTCGGGACGTGGCCGCTAACTGTGCTGTCCCCCTTGCTTGCCAAGGGGATGGTGCCACCCACCGATTTGAGGGAAGGGGCCTTGAAACTGGTGCCTAGGTTGGCGTACAGCGCGAGCTCGTCGCTGTGGTTGTAGCGCGCCCCGCCGCTGAACAGGACCTTGTTCCAAGAGTTGCTGTCGTCGCCGGGAGGAGCGCCCTGGAACAGGTCGATGTCGTGGGAAATGATGTTGTAGCGTCCCCCGGCGCGGAGAATTAGTTGATCCATCCGCAACTCCTCTTGGGCGTAGAAGCCGATGGCCGTGGCCGTGGCGTCGTTGCCGGGGCTTATCTCGCCAGTCTCGCGCGAGGTCGCGTACGAGGCGAGCTGGTAATCGGCACCCACGGTGAGCACATCCGACTCCCGGGTGATAATGGAGAGGGAGACATCGGCTGGCATGACGGACTGGTCAACCCCGTCCTCCGAGCGCAGTTCGCGGCTTTTGGGATCCTCCCAGATGCCATCTTCCTCCCAGCGGCGCACGTAGTCGCGGTAGCCGATCTTGGCTTGGAGGGTGGCTTTGTCGGCGAACGGGTTGGTGTACCCGGCGTTCAGGGTGGTGTAGGTGTGGCCGAAGTCCCGGTTGATGCGGCCGGCGTCGCCGGTGTGCCAAGTGCGGTGGGCGTAGATGGAGGCCCGCTGGCCGTGGTCGTCGAGGAAGTAAGTGCCCCGCATGTACATCTTGGTTTTCTCGTACTCGGGGTCGTCATCCATCTGTAGCCACGAGCCTTCGGTGCCGTAGTCGGTGTAGTCCGAGTCCTCGTGGTGCCCCCCGAAGAAGAGGTGCAGGTTGCCGGCAGCGCGCTGGTGGAAGAAGCGCCCGCCGAGGGTGTTGTAGGATCCGTAATAAGCCGAGGCACTGGTGCGGGTGCCCGCGACGCGCTCCTTGAGGATGAAGTTGGCCGTCCCGGCCAGCGGCGACTGATTGCCGGCGAAGTCCATGGCCAAGTAGGTCGGATAGAGCACTGAGGCCGAGCCGCGCTGGTCTTCGACCCGCTGGAAGGCCCACGGGTCGAGGCTCTGGAGATCGACGAAAGCGTCAATCGGCAGGCCGTCGAGCATGTACCCCTTGTAGGTGTGCGCCAAGCCGCCAGACGACCCCCAGTTGGCGTCGTTGCGGGAGAGGACGTTGGCGAAGTTGCCCGGGGTGTACGAGAGCATCTCCGCTAGATTGCCGTTGCCAAGGACTAAGGAGCCCATCTCATCGGCGGTGATAATGGAGATTTTCTGCGTCACATTCCCCGGCGTCTGCGGCAGCTTAGAGCCGGTGATGATCACTTCTCCCATTTCATAGACATTCGCTTCATCCGCTTCGTCATCAGCCACCACCGGTGCGCCGACGAGGAAGATGGACAACGCACTGACAAGTAAGCGCTTCATAGAGCGACTCCTTTGGGGATGGGTGGGGTGGGTGGGGAGATAAAATAGGATGTAAGAGAAAAGGCGACCTAACGCAAATTTTTCTTAAAACCCTAAAATGTCGAGGCTGTATGCTAGACGTGGCTGTGGGCGTCGATGGTCATGCGGCCACCAGATTGCGAAAAAGTGCTTGTGATTATTAACTTTAATTAATAAGGTAAGGTTATTGAGAAAATCTCGGGGCAGTCATCGAGAGTTAGGTCCCCTTCCTATTGCTCTGAGATGAACAAGTGTCTGCTAAGTTACCATTACTCAAGGAGAAAACCATGAAACGAGCGTTTTTGAGTGTTTTCCTGCTAGCTCTTTTAGGAGCAAGCGGTTTCTTTCCCGGCGTTCATATCACCTCGGCCGATGCACAGGATTCCGTAGTGCTGACGTATGAGGTAGGCACGGCGATAGAGCCGGTGACGCTGCCGGCGGCTCGGGAAGGTAGAGGCACGCCGCCGTATAGTTATACTCTCACGCCGGCTCTGCCTGCGGGCTTGACGTTTGACGAGGCTACGCAGACAATTTCGGGCACGCCGCTAGTGGCGGCCCCTGCCACAGAGTACACCTACACCGTAACGGACGCCGCTGGTGCTAGTGTGTCGCTGCCGCCTTTTGCCATTGAGGTGCAGGCGGCGGATGTCCCCCCAGCAGGCGTTCTGACGTATGAGGTGGGCACAGCGATAGAGCCGGTGACACTGCCGGACGACGCTACGTTGCAGTTGGGAGGGGGAACCCCGCCTTATATCCTCAATGTGTCAGGGCTTCCCGCTGGCGTATCGTATGACGAGGCTACGCGGACGATTTCGGGTACGCCCTCCGAAGTAGGTACGGCCACAATAACGATCACGGTCACGGACAGAAATGGCGCGAGTGCTCCGCTGCCGCCGATCTCCATCGAGGTGATGCTGCCGCCGTTGGATGCTCCCGACTCACTGGTGGCCGAAGACTACAAGGGGGCCGATGGCCAGGGCGACCAAGGCGGCTTTTTGCTGCTGTCTTGGGACCTGTCGGAACACCACGATACGCTGGACGGCTATCGCATCTTCCGCGAAATACCCTCGATGAACAATGAAATGGTTCCTTGGGCCATGGTGGATGCGGTGCCGGGCGTGGAGACTGGTCGCGCCGTCGTCGCCACGCTCGACAATGTTTCCACTCGTTGGGCCATTGCCGCCGAGCGCGATGGTCGCACCACGCACGGTGCTGCTAAGGCCGCGTTCGTCAGCGCTGAGAATCCCTATGAGTTGATGGCTGAGACGATGACGGCTAGCATGGAAGCGGCGCAAGCCGGTGATGCGCCGGTGTTCGCCTCGCTGCTGCCGGAAGCTCTCGCTTTCGCGCAAGGTGTGGCCCCGAGGCTGCAGAGTGTCGAGGGCGTGGTGCAACGGTCGGAAATCACTGTTACAGAAGAGGCAGTTCGCGCTATCGACAATATCCCGCCGTTGCCCGTGCCGTGGCTCAGCGCCTTGGATGCGCCCAATGACGAGGGTGGCCGCGTCGCTCTGACGTGGACGCACTCACCGTCCGACCTGATCTTGCAGGGTGTTGCCGGGGCTGTCGGTCCGGCTCCTTACGAATCAATCCTTGGCGTCTATGGCTACAGCATTTATTGCCGCGCTGAGGGTGACGATGAGTTCGTCCTCATCGGGCAAGTCGCGCGCGGCACAACCGCGTTTGTCGATGAGACGGCGTTCAATGGCGTGCGCTACACCTATCAGGTGCGGCCCTTCGACTTGGACAACGAGACGGCTGCAATCGTGGAGAAGAAGGCGATGGCCGTGCGCAACATTGCGTTGGATAGCGAAGGTAACGCGATCTTTGGTCTGTTCGGCGCGGATAATCGCGTAGGCTTCGACGACTTCTTCATTTTAGCTGATCTCTTCGGTTTGACGGCAGCAGACGACGGGTTTGATCCGGCGTTTGACCTCGCGCCGAGCGAAGCGATCGACTTCGACGATTTCTTCGTCTTTGCCGACAACTTTGGTCGCAGCACGGCGGCTGCGGGCAAGATCGTGCCGATGCTGGCTGGTATGAATGCCGATGCGCGGATGTATCTGGATGCGCGGACGGCCATGCCCATCGTGGGTGAGGACTTCGTCCTCGACGTGCGTGTGGCGGACTTCGCCGCGATCAAGGGCTACGGCTTGCAGGTGCAGTATGAGGCCGACAAGCTGGAGTTCGTCGAGGTGCTGACCGATCAGCCGCTGGGTGGCAGTGCGTTGGCTACGCCGCAGGTGTTGAGCGACGAAGCTGGCGTGTTGGCGCTGGTTGCTCACGGAGACGTGGTCTCCGACGGCGAGGTGGCGTTGAGCTTGGTGTTCCGTCCGACGACGGAGATCGAGAACACGGTCATCGAGATCACCGACAATCAGGCGTATGACAGCGAGTTTGGCTTCAACCGCTTGGCGCTGCCCGCTCCGGTGCAGTTGCAGACGCGGCCAGAGGTATTCTCGTTGGCGAACAACTATCCGAACCCGTTCAACCCAGCGACGACGATCAAGTATGCGTTGCCGCAGGCGGCGGACGTGCAGTTGACCGTATATAATGTATTGGGTCAGCCGGTTCGGACGCTGGTAGCTGAGCATCAGAATGCTGGTCGCTACGTCGTGGAGTGGGACGCGACGAACGATAATGGCCATAGCTTGTCGTCGGGGATGTATTTCTACCGCTTGGAGGCGAGCGGTGAGTTCCTCGAAGTCAAGAAGATGCTGCTGCTCAAGTAAGCACCCACTGCACAGCGAGTTAGTGAAATGGGACCTCAAACCTCAAATTTGGGGTCCCATTTTCGCTATTAAATCAACAGGTTACAAATAGAAGGAGAAGCAACTATGCAGAACAGCGTGCGCAAGACGTTTCCTCTTGCCATCGCCCTGTTGCTCGCACTCTGTGGTGCCGCTATCGCCGGGAATAACGCGAACGTCGTCATTTCGCTCGATGGGGAACATGCCGCCGCCGATGCTGGTGAGCAAGTGCAGGTGCCGCTGTCGGCCGCTGGAATGGTCGGGGTAGAGCAGTTTGAAGTTACCCTGACGGTATTGCCTGCAGATGCTTTTGATCTGGCAGCGACGACCTTTACCCCTGCTTTTGGTTTTTCGCCCGGCGTGGAATTGTTAGGGGATGACCAGCTCAAAAGCGGTGGAGCCACTCTCGGCGAGGCGGTAGATGGCGATGGTGCTTTGGGTGTTTTCACCCTCACGATGTCGAGTAGTTTTACTAGGGGTTCCCCAGCCGAGATCATAGTGAGCAGCGTGTCCCTTGGGCCGTCGTCTGTGGATCGGGATGTCCTTAATCCCGAGGGATTGTTTATCGTCAATTGGGCCGTGCCCCCGCCGAATATGTTGGCGACCTCAGAGCTCACCCTTAACCCGGCCTATTCCTCGGTCGGCACAGGTGCGGCTGCGGACGGTAGCCCCGGTGAAATCGAGTTTTCAGTCAATTTCACCGACGATGGTGCCCCATCCAAGGGCCAGGCCATTGCTTGGGACATCACCAATACCGGCTCGCGGTCGGTCCATCTGCTCGGTGTCGGTGAGGTTCCCTCCGGCGTGTACGTATGTCTGCGGAATGTGACCGATGAGGACGGCAATGCGGCAGTACAGTTTGACGCCGAAGGCAATTTAAAGGCGGCTGCGACTTCGCTCGACGTTCGGGCGCGCACGACTGCTGTAAATCCGGCCGGTGACACCATTGACTTGGCGGTTGACTTCAACGCCACATGGGCGGTGCCAGATCCCGACAAGTTGATGTTCGTCTCGCAGGTTTTCCTGAATAACGACGACAAGGCCCTCAACGAGGTGGTCGCGGGGCCGGGTGCGGCAATCCCAGTCGTGCTGTCGGCGACCGGGCTAACCGGTGTGAAGCAGGTTGAGGTCATCGTAACGGTGTCGCCTGTGGAGGCATTCAATTTAGAGGCCTCCGAATTTGGGGGTTCCAGTGCGTTTATCCTATCGGGGCCGGACAAGGAAGTCTCCGGCAATCAGGTACGGGGCGGCGCAGTCGTTATTAGCAATCCCGTAGATGGCGATGCCGATCTTGGGACCTTCACCCTCGTCACCTCGGACAATTTTACCGAGGAGATGGAGGCGGAGATTGTGGTCCACAGCGTGTCCCTCGGTCCGTCGTCCGGTATGCGCGATTACTTGGACACCGAGTTGTTGAGTCGCAGCATGCACCTCAATCGGCCGGATCCAGTACTGGTGGCTACCGCGCCGCTGGTTGGCAATGCGTTGACTTCTGGGGCCGACGCGGGTGCTGTTGATGACGACAGCCCCGGCGAGATCACGTACTCGGTCAATTTTACCAACCTCTGGGGTGAGCCGGGCGAAGGTCAGGCCATCTTGTGGGATGTGTACAACCGGAGCGCGGAGTGGGTGTCTGTGCTCGGTATTGGCACGATTCCCCCTCATGGTAGCGCGTTTGTGCGCAATACGACCGATGCCCAAGGCAATTCGTCGATTGAGGTTGACGCCGATGTCGTGTCTTTCCTCAGCATTACGGCGAGTACCGCCACGGAGAATGCGGCCGGCAAGGCCCTCGATTTGGCGATTGACTTCAGCGCGGCTTGGGCTGCTGCCAAGCCACTAGCTGCCCTACCGTTGGCTAACTCGCTGAGTCAGAACTATCCCAACCCTTTCAATCCGGAAACTACGATTCCCTACGCTCTGAGCAGCGATGCGATCGTCTCCCTGACGATTTACAACATCGCGGGTCAGGTCGTGCGCAAGCTGGTTGACGGCGAGGCGCTGGCCGCAGGTCAGTACCAAGCCGTGTGGGATGGCCGGAGCGAAAGCGGCGCTAGCGTTGCCAGCGGCATGTATTTTTACTTGCTCCATGCTGGCGATTACGTAGCTAAGCGCAAGATGGTGCTGCTCAGATAGTTTTCTCAGCGCGACAACAGCAGCAATCAGTGAGTGAAATGGGGCCTCAAAAGGGTCCCATTTCCTTTTTTTCGCCGCGGCCCGTCGCAAGGTCGCGGCGTTATTGCGCTTGGCTATGAAAATAAAGGTTTTATTTTTCGCTTCCTGCCGCGATGCCGTCGGCCACAGAAGCTGCGACTGGGAGATTGCCGAAGGCTGTCGGGTCGCGGATTTGCAACGCGAGCTCGTGGCCGCGTATCCGCAACTAGCTGCAGTGCAGCAGGTGTTGTCGATTGCGGTCAATTCCGAATACGCAGGAAGCCATACCGCGTTACAAGCGGGCGACGAGGTAGCCCTTATTCCGCCTGTAAGTGGGGGCTGACGTGTTCAAAATTACCGAAGACCCAATTGAACCCAGTGATTTGTTTGCCAACGTGGTACGCGATGAAAATGGCGCGGTGGCCACATTTGCCGGGGTGGTGCGCAATCACTCCGGGGACAAGCAAACCGAGTACTTGGTGTACGAAGCCTATCCGGCTATGGCCGAGAAGAAGATGGCCGAGATCGGCAAAGAACTGAAGGCGCGGTGGGGCATCGTGGACGTCGGGATGATTCACCGCGTAGGGAAGCTCGAAATCGGGGAGATCAGCGTGTTAATTGCCGTCGCTAGCCCGCATCGAGCCGAGGCGCTGGCCGCGTGTCAGTACGCCATTGATCGGCTCAAGCAGATCGTGCCGATATGGAAGAAGGAAGTAGGGGTTGAGGGTGAAAGTTGGGTTGAAGGTCCACAGGCAGCCGATGAAGGCCGCTGAGTATGGTGTTCAACTTTGGTTGGCTACTAGAGGGCCGGTTGGCAGGTGCTGGGCAGATTGGTGGTTGGGATGGGGACGAGCGGCTGGAGGACGATCTCGATTTGCTAGCGGCGCAGGGCGTAAAGGCAATTGTGTCGCTGACTGCGAATGCCCTGCCGGCGGGCGAGGTGGCGGCGCGCGATATGTCGTACTTGCACTTGCCCATACAGGATATGCAGTCGCCTTCGCTCGGGGATATACGAGCGTTTGTCCAATTCGTTGACGAGGCCGTCGAGCAAGGACGGCCAGTGATGGTCCATTGCAGTGCGGGATTGGGGCGCACGGGCACGATGTTGGCGAGTTATTTGGTAAGAATGGGCAGTAGTGCGGCAGACGCCCTGACACAGGTGCGGAACCTGCGCCCCCACTCGGTGGAAACAGCCGCCCAGGAACGGGCCGTATATGAATACGCCGTGCATCTTGGGCAATTGACATAGCAGGGCGGCACCAGTACATTGAAATAATAGTGTAGCCCCGAGTGGCTACACGCCAAAACCGGAGGAGAGGGTCGGATGGAAAAGGTTGATTTTCCTGAGTGTTTAAAGTGTAGAGAAGGCGTTTTGATTCCGCTTTCCGACTATGGCAGAGACGGCGCGGCTATTCACTACAAAGCGTGGGCCTGCACGAATCCAAGCTGCGGATACCATATAAGAATTGACAACGGTGAGTTGAGTATCGGCGAGGAACTCAAGAAATCGTTTAAGTAAGCGGTCCTGTCTTCGCCTTTGGCACGCGGTAAAAGTAGTAGATCACGAGAAGAGGCCCCCTTTTGTGGAGCCTCTTCTTCTTATGGGGTCTATTGTTGGCCAACATCAGTGTAAGCAATTGGGGAATCAGGGCAGGTGCCTTGGTCTTATCTTTTGCGCTGTGGCTTCACGCAGTTACAGAGAAGTACTACGATAAGGAAGTTGCAGTGCGCCTCTGGATCGAAGTCCCTCCGCCGGGCGAAGGGGTGGACGGGGATATGGTGCTAGCCAGTCAAGTGCCTTCCACGGTTCGCGTCTTGGTCACTGGCGGGGGTAAGGATTTGCTGTTTAACTTGGACGACGATTCCTTTGTTCTGAAGTTGCGGGCCGAAGACAAGAATCGGATCCACCGCTTGACTCCTTCCCAAATCACCAAGCGAGTGGCCGACTTGGATGTCGAAGTCAAGGAAATTCTCGAACCAAAAGAAATTGCAATTGCCCTAGCGCCGAGGGTGGAACGGGACGTGCCCGTGCGGGTGCAAGCGAGTATAGAAGTGGCTGCTGCCCACGTTCAGGTGACGCCGATGCAAGCCGATCCCGCGTTCGTCCGGGTGATTGGCCCGCAGCAGCAGGTCGCAGCACTGTCTTATGTGGATACGGATTCGCTGGTTTTGCAGGATGTCCGGGAAGATGTGGATGTGAAGTGGTCCTTGCGACATCCCGAGCACACGCAACTCGCGTTCGTACCGGAGGCTGTGAGCGTGCGCGCCACCGTGCAGATGTTGGCCGAGGACGATTTAATCGGAGTGCCGATTGCCGTGCGTCATGCTGGCGAGGCACGCCTGCGGCCCGAGCCGGCCACCGCCCAAGTCAAGGTGCGCGGCGGGGTTGGCGTGATCACCCAACTCGACCCGGCCCGCGACATAGAACTATACGTAGATTACGCCGAATATCAGGGGAATGCACTGCCAGTACACAGCGCGGAGACATCGCTTTTCGAGGTGCGCCAAATTGCGCCGGCATACGTCGATTTGGTGAGCTACTAGGAATGTTAGTACTGGGGCTGGAGACCTCCTGCGATGAGACAGCCGCGGCCGTCGTCGATGAGTCGTACGCCGTGCATTCCAATATCATCTTCTCGCAACAAGATCACGCGCCATACGGAGGCGTGGTACCCGAGCTGGCTTCGCGCGCCCATATGCGCGCTTTGGTGCCGGTCGTGCGACAGGCCCTAGCGACTGCCGGCGTTGGATGGGAAGAAGTGGATGGGGTGGCAGCGACGCGCGGGCCTGGCTTGGTCGGGTCGTTGATCGTGGGGCTATCGCTGGCCAAGGGGTTGGCGTTGGCGCGCAACAAGCCGCTGGTGGGCGTCCATCACCTAGAGGCCCACGTGTTTTCCAACTTGGTCGCCGCGCAGGTCGAGGTTCCCTTCCTGACGCTGCTGGTGTCAGGCGGACACACCGAGTTGATTCTGGTGCGCGAACTCGGCTCATACGAAGTGCTGGGCCGCACGCGCGACGACGCGGCTGGCGAGGCATTTGACAAGGTCGCCAAGCTGCTGGGCCTGCTGCCTGGGGAAGGGGTGGTGGCCGGTGGTCGGCTCATCGCCGAGCTGGCCGAGGATGGCGATCCCGAGGCCATTGACTTCCCTCGCGCCCTCGTGGACGAGATGGACTTCAGCTTCAGTGGCCTCAAAACCTCGGTGTTGCACTACGTCCGCTCCCTTACCCCGCAAGCGCGCACGGCCCAGCTCGCCCATATTGCCGCTAGCTTCCAAGAAGCCGTAGTAGATGCCTTGGTCGCCAAGACCCTGCTGGCCTTGGAGCGAGTAGAAGTGGCGACTGTATGCCTTGCGGGCGGCGTTGCCGCCAACCAGCGGCTGCGCCAGCGACTGCGCGCCGCGGTCGAGTGCCGCGGCCTAGCCTTTCATTGTCCGGCGTACGATTTGTGTACGGATAACGCCGCTATGGTAGGAGCTGTTGGAGCCTTCTACCTCAGTCGCGGCGTCTGCGACAGTCTCAATGTGGACGCCGCTCCCCGCTTGGGCTGGCGTGTCTGAGTGGTCGGATAGCCACCTCCAGCTAGCGGGACCACGCGTATTCCTCGTCCTGCTGCCCTTCCTACTCGCATTCGTTTATTGGGTATATCAGCGGACGTATCCGCAGATTGATCCCAAGCGCCGCATGGTGCTCGTGGCGTTGCGCGCCGTGGCCGTGGCCTTGCTAACTATGGTGTTGTGCGAGCCGGTTTTGACGTGGTGGCACCAGCAGGTCATCCGACCGCTGGTGTTGGTGTTGGTCGATACCAGCCCGAGCATGAGGGTAGCCGACGGGCCTGTCACGCGACTACAACAGGCGGTGGCCGTGCTGGGCGACGAGCGTTGGTCAGCGCACTTGCAGCAGGCCGAAGTCCGCGCTTGGGGATTTGCCGAGTCGGCGTATCCGCTCGCGCTTGACACGGTCGCGACCGCAAGTACTCGCGGTCAGGCGACCAATATAGGCCGCGCCCTCGCCACCAGCTTGGAGGCGGTAGTCGAGCGGGAGCGCGTGCAAGGTGTGGTCCTATTTTCCGACGGGGGCCACAACTTGGGCCGCAATCCGGTGCAACTGGGCGCGGAATTGAGCGTGCCCGTGTACGCGCTTGGCGTGGGGGGTACAGAGGTACCCGTCGATGTCCAACTCGTAGAAGTGCGCACGGCCGAAACCGGATACGTCGGTCAGAGCCAGCCAATTGACGCCGAGGTGCGGAGTTGGGGATACGAGGGACAGCACGTGGAAGTCCAACTCTACGAGGGAGAGCGATTGCTCCAGCAACAATCGCTGCTGTTGGCCGGCGATGGACAGGTGCAGCGCGTTTCCTTTGCAGTGACGCCCCAGCAGGCCGGGCCGCGCATTTTTCGCGTGGCTATTGCGCCTGTGGCCGGGGAATTTGCGACCGCAGACAACGAGGCCCTCGCGTTTACCCACATTCTCACCGGGCGCACGCGGGTGCTGTTGCTAGCTGGAGGCCCCAGCGAGGACTTGGCCTTTTTGCGCCGCAGTTTAAGCGCAGATTCGAGTTGGGTAGTAGAAGCCATGATTCAGCGGGAGCCGGACGCGTTCTACGGGGGTGCGTGGAGTCCGGCTGTTTTGCAGGGTCGGGATGTGGTGCTGCTGGTGAATCCGGGTGCGTGGCTGCTCAACGGCCCGCCAGCCGCTGCATTGGTCCAGCACGTGTACGCCGGGGCCGGTTTGCTCGTCGTCGGCGGTCCCAAGATGGCGCGGGCTTGGCGCGCCGACTCGCCACTGGCTGCGCTCATGCCGCTTCAGGTAGCTGGTCCTGTGTCCTTTGTGCCGGGCGAGGTCTTGTTGCGACTCAGCGCGGGCGGGCGGCACCATCCGGTCGTGCGCCAGCCCGCGGGGGCAGACGATCCGTGGCTTCGGTTGCCGCCGCTGCCGGGCTACTTTCGCACGGCGCAGCAGCGGCCGGGTACCACCGTGCTGGTCGAGAGCACCGGCGGCGAGCCAATCATTGCTGCGGGCGCGTATGGCGAGGGTAAGGTCATTGCAGCCCTATCCGCGTCTTTTTGGCGACTCGATCTGATGAGCAGCGGCGTCGATGGCCAGCCACAGACCATTCGCACACTCTGGCGCGACGCCGCCAAATGGCTCGCGCTCGACACCCCGGGTGGGCGGGTCCGCGCCTCGACCGAGCGGCCCGTGTACCGGGCGGGCGAGGAAGTGGTTTTCGCGGTGCAGGTCTTCGACGAACTGCTGAGGCCGCAGCCGGGGGCAAGGGTGCAGGTGGCGCTAGCCGGGCGAGAAGCATTCGACCTGCAATCACAAGGAGCCGGGCACTATAGAGGCGTCGCTAGTGGGCTGGCCCCCGGCGCGTATGAATACGAGGTCCGGGCCGCAGTGGACCAAGCCGCTGTAGGTGCGGCTACGGGTCGCTTTGTCGTCGAAGAGTACAGTATTGAGCTTGGGGATTTGCGTGCCGACCCACTGCTCTTGGGCGAACTGGCCCGCGCCAGTGGCGGCCGCGCCTATGCGCTTGCGGACTGGGAGGACATGCTAAAACAGCTTGCGCCGCGCAAGCGTTGGGTCGAAAAGGCCGAAGTTTTGCCGCTGTGGGGGCCGCTGTGGCCGGCGCTTTTGGCGGTTGCCCTGTTGGCTGTTGAGTGGTTTGGACGCAAGCGCAGCGGTATGATCTGACGCGCCGCAAGATGCAAAAAGCCGCGTTTTTGTTTATTTTTGATTTATCCCCTTTCCAATCTGATTGCTTCCCAGCCTAGGTACTAGCGGAGTCTGTGGCTCTATGTCCGAGTTTTTGCATACGCCCAAAGGAGAGAAGAGACCTCAAGCGCTAGGGGTACTCCTCCTCGGCCTCGGCGCGTTTTTGCTTGTCTGCTTGATATCCCATTCGCCGCTGGATCCTCCTAATTCGAGCCTCTCGGTGGCGGAGAGTTTGAATTGGGGGGGATGGATCGGTGCGTATGTGTCGTATGGGGCCTTTGTGGGCATGGGACTGGCGGCGTATGTCTGGCCCGCGCTCTTGTTGTTGTGGGGTTGGAATAGGGTGCGTTGCCAGCCAGTGGCTCTTGCGGTGCAGCGCAGTGTGGGCCTTTTGCTCATGGCCGTCTTCATCAGCATCGCTACTGGTCTGCCCGACTATTCGCCGGACACGGCCTACGCGCTGGGCGGTGTGCTGGGAACCCAGATCAGTTTGGATTTCCTCATACCGTATCTAGGGAGACTAGGGGCGGCGGTTTTGCTGGGCGCGCTCTTTGTGGTTGCGGTGATTTTGACCCCCGGTCTGAACTGGCGGCTGTTGGCGTGGCTGGGCGGTGGTTTGGCGGTGGTTTGGCGGTTGCTTGGGCGGTGGCTCGGGCGTTTGCGGACGCACAAGAGCAAAGCCGCAAAAAGGAAACAGGACGAAACCGCCATGGTGCGAGAAATGAGACCTGAGATCAGTGCGGAACCTCGGGTCGAGGATGCAGCCCCTTGGAAGCCAATGGTTGAAGAGGTTGACGCAGTGGAGCCTCGGGTGCAGGAGCCAGCGCACGTTGAGCGACGCAAGCGCAAAAAGAAAAAGGAACCGGCGGTTGCAGATGCAGCTATACCAGCGCCAGCGCCCCAAAAAGAGCAGGCAGCCCGCAAGCCTGCCGGGGGCCGTTACAAGATCCCCAGTCCTGCGTTGCTAGACGAAATCCCGGCCAGCCATAGCCGCGTCTCCAAGGAGACTTTGGTGGAAAAGGCCAAGCTGTTAGAAAGTGCGTTAGACAATTTCGACGTGGCCAGCAAGGTCGTAGAAGTGAGTCCCGGGCCGGTAGTGACGCGCTACGAGGTAGAGCCGGCCCCTGGAGTTAAGGTCAATCGCATTGCCGCGCTTTCGGACGATCTCTCGCGCGTGATGAGCGCCAAAGGCATTCGCATTCAAGCGCCGGTGCCGGGCAAATCCGTGGTGGGGGTGGAGATTGCCAATCAGGAGCGAGAGACCGTTTACTTGCGCGAGATCATCGAAGACGAAGTATTCAGCCGGTCGGATTCCAAGCTAGTCATGGCGCTGGGCAAGACTATTTCGGGCGAGCCGTGCGCCGCGGATTTGGCCAAAATGCCTCATCTATTGGTCGCCGGTGCCACCGGAGCTGGCAAGAGCGTGTGCCTGAACAGCCTAATTTGCAGTATCCTCCTCAAGGCCACACCGGACGAAGTGCGCTTTATCATGGTCGATCCCAAGGTCGTCGAGTTGATGATGTACAACGATATACCGCACTTGTTGGTGCCGGTTATCACCGAGCCGAAGAAGGCCGCAGAAGCATTGAAGTGGGCCGTGG
>JAJDYK010000213.1 GCA_022825185.1 Candidatus Latescibacterota bacterium
CAAAGCGAGATGCTAACGGCCATCAACAACCCGGAAGACGACAGCGCCGGCACCCGTTCCATCCCCTTTTCGCGGCACCTCTACATCGAGCGCGAGGACTTTATGGAAGACCCGCCGCGCAAGTTTTTCCGCCTCGCCCCAGGCCGCGAAGTCCGCCTGCGCTACGCCTATTTCCTCACCTGTACCGAGGTCGTCAAGGACGACAGCGGCGAGATCGTCGAGCTGCGCTGCACGTACGATCCGGCCACGCGCGGCGGCAACGCACCCGATGGCCGCAAGGTCAAGGCCACCCTGCACTGGGTCTCGGTTCCCCACGCAGTCCCAGCCGAGGTGCGGCTCTACGACCGGCTCTTCAAAGTCGAAAACCCGCTTGAAGCCCCACCCGGGGGCACTTGGCTGGACAACCTCAACCCAGACGCACTCAAAGTCCTCAATCCCTGCTATCTAGAGCCGTCCCTCGCCGACATGGCCCCAGGGGAGTCCTGCCAGTTTGAACGGCTCGGCTACTTCTGCGCCGACAGCGAGGACCACGCGCCAGACGCGCCCGTCTTCAACCGCACCGTCACCTTGCGCGACACTTGGGCGCGGATGCAGAAGGGCTAGCCACACCCATCGCCGCGCATGCGGATTTCGCGCATCCTATCGGCCCTGCTACTCCTTTCTTTCTGGGCCTGATCCTCAGTCAATTCGTCACCGCCGGGGTGTGGTACTTTATCGACTACTTGAACGGCGCTAGCGGCAATTACGTAATGAGTTGGTAGCCTAGCCGTCTGGCGGCTGAGGCACCCCTGCGCTAACTTTATTTTTTACGCGGAACCACGCTCCGCACCGCAACATCTATATAGCGATCCCAAGCCTAATCCCTATGGACCATAGCTCGCTCTCACCCCTTCTCATATACCTAGCCGCGCTGCGCCGCCGAGCCTTGGGCCTAACCTTGTGCTCTGCGTTGGCCTTGGGTCTAGCCGCAGGCTTGATGTCTGTCTTGCTGTGGGTCCTGCTCGAAGCGCTTTTTTTTCTCTCACCACCTTGGCGCACAGGCTTGGGCATCTTGGTGCTTTTGGCTACCGGAGGGGTACTGGCATTTGCTCTCAAGCGGCACCTGCCCATTCTCCTCTCGCAGCACCGCTTCGCTCTCTTCGTCGAAAGGCGCTGTCCCCCGCTCCAACAGCGGCTGATTAGCGCACTAGAGCTATCCGATGCAGACTCAGCCCAGCACTCTCCCGCGTTGCTTGCGGCTGCTAGCGAGCGGGCCACTACCCTCTTGCGCGCCGCCGACCCGGCCCAGGTACTCGACCGTCGGCCACTCTACACCTACTTGCGCCTGCTTGGCGGCGCAGCAGCCGTCGCGCTCCTCTGCGGTGCGCTGTTTGGCGACGACCTCGCCCAAGCCGCCCAGCGCTGCGCCCATCCGCTCACCGCGTACGAGCGGCCGCCGCGTACCCTGATCACCGTCCAGCCCGGAAACCTCGAAATCATCAAGGGCGACGACGCCACCCTACAAGTGCATTTTGCCGGCGACAAGCCGCGCCGCGCCCGCATCGAACGCCGACCAAGCGCAGAAGCACCCTACCAGACCGAAGAACTCGTAGTCGATCGCGCCGACTCCGTCACCTACACCTTTCCCCAAGTCCAGCAGTCCTTCCGCTACGCCATTGCAGTCGGCGACGACCGTTCGCCCGAATACGAAGTGCGCGTCATCGACCCACCGGCCGTCAAACGCTTGCGCCTGCACTACCAATACCCGGCTTACAGCCAGCTACCCGACCGCATCGAAGAGGAAGGCGGCGACATCCAAGGTCTGCCCGGCACCCGCGTCTCCTTGGAAATCGAGGCCAACAAACCCCTGTCCAAGGCCACCTTGGTCCTTGACGACACCTTGTCGATCGCCGCCCAGCTCGACGGCACGACCGCCCGCATGGCCTTCCAAATCGAGCGCCCGGGTGCGTACCACATCGCCCTCGTCGATCGCAAGGGCGCGACAAACCGCGACCCCATCCGCTACGCCATCCAAGTGCGCGAAGACCAAAAGCCGGAAGTCGCCATCACCGATCCCGGCCGCGACAGCGACCTGCCCGAATCCCTCAAGGTGCTGCTCAAGGCCGAGGCCAGCGACGACTTTTCCGTCGAGGAAATCGCCTTGGTCTATCGAGTCAACAGCGGCCCCGAGCGACGCCTCGCCTTACCCATCAACCCCCAGCGCGAGGTACTCATCAGCCACATCTGGGATCTCTCAGCCGCCAACCTCTTGCCCGAAGACCGCATCTACTACCACCTAGAAGCCCTCGACAACAATCAAGTGGCTGGTCCGCAAAAGGGTCAGAGCCGCCAGTACGTGTTGCGCTTCCCCTCCCTATACGAACTCTACTCAGAAGCCGACCAAGCCCAGGAGGAACAACTATCCTCTTTGGAGGAACTCGCGGCTGAAGGACAGGCTCATCAGGAGTACATCGAGCGGGTGCGCCGCGAGTTCCTCAAAAGCGAGGAACTGAGTTGGGAGCAGAAAAAGGAGCTCGAATCAACGCTCGCGGCCGAAGCCGAACGCGCCCGCGCCGTAGAAGAACTCGCGGCTGAATTGGAAAAAACCATCGATGACATGCAGGACGAAGGCACGGGCAGCGAGGAGTTGCTCGACAAACTCGACCACATCCGCGAACTCATGGGCGACATCGCCACCCCCGAAATGCAGCAGGCCCTTGCCGACCTACAAAAGGCTGCCAGCAACCCAGATCCCCGAGTCCTCGCCGAAGCCCTCAAGCGCTTTAACGAAGACCAGCAAGCCTTCCAGCAGCGGCTCGACCGCACCATTGCCCTGCTCGAACAGGTGCGGACCGAGCAGCAGCTTCGCGCCATCGTCGAGCAAGCCGCAGAGCTAGCCCGCCGCCAGAGCCAGATCAACCGCGAGCTGGCGGACGGCCAGAGCGGCCTGCGCCAGCAACTACAAGAAGGCAGTTTGCAGCGCGACACCGAGCGGCTCGCCGAACAGCTCCAAGACCTGAGCAATTCCACAGCCGAGCAAAACCCCGCGCTCGCCGAACAGCTAGCGCAAAGCGCCGAAGACATAGAGCGCAAAGCACTCGCCGAGCGAATGCGCCAGATGGTGCGCCAGATGCGAGCCAAATCCCCAGGTGAGGCTCAGCAGACCGGGCAGGCGCTAGCCGCAGACCTCGACGCGTTAGCCGAGGACTTGCAGCAGATGCAAGACGAATACCTCGCTGAAGAAAAAGACCAACTCAGCCGCGAGTTGCGCCGCGCCATGCGCGACCTCGTCCAGCTATCCCAACGCCAAGAGAGCCTATTCACCGACGCCCGCGCCCAAGACCAATTCGCACTCATGCAAGGCACCAGCCACGTCGTGGAGCGCATCGCCGCCGTGGGTCAGCGCACCTTGGCCCTTGCTCCCGATTTACGCGCAACCGTCGGCTACGCCCTGCGCGATATGCACGACGCAGCCCAGCGCCTCGGCCAGCGCGATGTGCAAGGAGCGCCCCATTTCCAGCGGAAGGCCATGCGCTATCTCAATGAGACCGTGCTGCTCCTGCGCGAGAGCCTCGACAACCTCGCCAAGGCGCAGACCCCTTCGGCCTTTGCCGAGGCCATGCAGCAGCTACTCGGCCTCTCCGAGCAGCAAAGCCAACTCAACCAAGCCTCCGAGCAGGCCATGGGCCAGATGCCGGAACCTGGGCTCCAGCAGCAAATTGCACGCCTCAGCGCCCAACAACAGGGCCTCATGCAGGCCCTCGACGAGATCGCCCGCTCGCTGCGCGGGCACCGAGGGGCGCAACAGCGCGTGCAAGCCATCCAAGACGAGATGCGAGACGTGCTCGCCGACTTGCAGCGGGGGCGGCTCACCCAGCGCACGCGGCAAAATCAGGAGCGCATCTACCAGCGCATGCTCGACGCCAGCCGCTCCATCCACAGCCGCGGCTTTGACGAAAAGCGGCGCAGCATCACGGCCACCGACCAGCCCTACGCCGGCCCGACCACCCTGCCCGCCGATCGCGGGCAGACGCCCGACCTGTGGCGCGAGGCTCTGCGCCAAGCGCTGGCTGGCCCTTATCCCGAGGAGTACCGCGCCTTGCTCCGGCGCTACTACGACCAAATCTACCAAGACCTGCAAGCGCGCGAAGCCCCATGAAAATACCCGTCCTCATCTGCGTACTCGGCCTGACTTCGGCGAGCTCAGTCGAGCCGTCGAGCACGGCTGCTGCGACCGCCGACCTGCACGGCGAGCTCAGTCGAGCCGTCGAGCAAGCGCGCCTATTGCTAGAACACGACGCACAGGCGGCTTGCACCTCTTTACAAGCAGTAGTCGAAGCTCCACAGCGCGGCCCGTGGACCGAGCCAGCCCGGCTGCTGTTTGCCGAATGCAACTTGCGCCTCGGTGACCTAGATCGCGCAGATAGCTTGTGGACGGCCTTGGAAAAGCGCGGCGGTCCGGCTGCGTACTCGGCGCGCTATCACCGCGCCGAGTTGCTCTACTTCCGCGGCGACATTGCCGCGGCGACAGCCGTTTTGGCTGACCTAGCCGCAACCGACCCAAGCCATGTCCTCGCCAACGATGTCCTCGCCCTGCTAGCCGTCTGCGAAGAGTACGCAGCGTCCGCTGGCCTCGCCGATCTCAGCCGCGCTCAGCTCTTAGAACGCCAAGGACAGAGCGAAGCAGCCGATGCGCATTGGGCTGCTCTCGAAGAGGGTGCCGACCCGGGCCTTGCCGAATGGAGCTTGCTCCTCCGCGCCGAACTGCACGCCCAACAAGAGCATCTCGACGAGGCTATGGCCCTGTACCAGCGCCAAATCGCTCACTTCCCCCAAGGCGAGCACATCGTCGCCGCTCATCTTGGCCTAGCCGCGCTCTACGAGCGCCAAGGCGCGATTGAGCAAGCCCTCAAAACCTACGAGACCGCGCTCCTCCAGCACCCACACGATGCCCGTGCCCCAGAGGCGCGCCTGCACATCGAGCGGCTCCGCCACCTACGCGAAAGCGGCTGACCTCATGCCCATCCTCTTTGCCCTAGCCCTTTGCACTCTCACCCTTCTTCCGGCTCGCGCCGAGCAGATCCTCGTGCCCATGGACACCTCCCAGCGCGATCATCTCCGGGCCTACGGCCTCGCTTTCTGGACCTTGGAGCGCGGCATTCCGGTCGAGTGGCTGCTCAACTATCGCGGCGGCTCGTTCCTCGTCGAAGCACACGCCCTCATCGCCAGCGAAGCCATCCTGCGCGGCGTCAGCACCGAGCACATCTCCGAGGCCCAAGTCGCCCAGATCTACGCGGAGATCGACGCGTCGAACATGGAAGTCGTGCGCTTGGAAAAGGTGCCAAAGATCGCCGTGTACACGCCGCCCAACAAACAGCCCTGGGACGACGCGGTGACCCTCGCGCTGGAATACGCCCAAATCTCCTACGAAAAAATCTGGGACGACGAAGTACTCCAAGGCGCACTCGACGACTACGATTGGCTGCACCTGCACCACGAGGACTTCACCGGCCAGTACGGCAAGTTCTACGGCTCCTACAGCAATCAGGCTTGGTACCGCGAACAACAAGTCTCGTACGAGCAGATGGCGCGCCGCCTCGGCTACGCCAAGGTCTCCGCGCAAAAAAAGGCCGTAGTCGTCAAAATCTACGAGTACATGGCCGCGGGCGGCTTCCTCTTCGCCATGTGCTCGGCCACCGACACCTTTGACATCACCCTCGCCGCGCTCGACGTGGATATATGCCACGCGGTCTTCGACGGCGACCCAGCCGACCCCAACGCCCAAGCCCAGCTCGACTTCAGCCGCACCGTGGCCTTTGAGAACTTTGTGCTCGAAACCAACCCGCTCGTGTACGAATTCTCCAACATCGACACCACGCCGGACGACATGCGCCGGATCCGCACGGCCGAGGCCGAGTATTTCACGTTGTTCGAGTTCTCGGCCAAATACGACCCTGTGCCGACGATGCTCACCCAGTGCCACACCAACATCGTCGATGGCTTTCTCGGCCAGACCACGGCCTTCCGCCAGTCGCTGATCAAGGACTCAGTCATCCTCCTCGGCCAAGAAGAGGGCACCGACAGCGTCAAGTACATCCACGGCCGCGTCGGCAAAGGCACTTTCACTTTCTACGCCGGCCACGACCCAGAAGACCACAGGCACCACGTCCACGACCCGCCGACCAACCTCACCCTGCACCCCAATTCTCCTGGCTACCGACTAATTCTGAACAACGTGCTCTTTCCGGCGGCGAAGAAAAAAGAGCGCAAAACCTGAGTGGAGAAAGGGAAGGGCTGTGCAACTTGCTCAAAGGAGGAATTGACTATGCCCATGATAGCTGTGCCCGCCCATTTTGATGGAGAGCGCATTTGCTTGGATGAGCCATTTGACCTAGAACCGAATGCGAAACTGATTGTCACTATTCTACCAGGACGAGAATCGGACAGTGAGTATGCAGCTTGGTCTCGTTTATCCGGTCAAAGACTAAAAGACGCTTATGGAGAGAACGAACCTGAGTATTCAGCGGAGTTGCTCAAAGAGGTGAATCCCGACTATGAAGGAAGGTGACGTCGTTATTACACCTATACCGCAGGCCGATGGAGAACTAAAGGACAGACCTGCCCTTTTCCTCCGGGAAATGCCGCCCTATCGCGATCTGCTCGTTTGCGGTATAAGCACCCAGTTACATCAGTGCGTCGAGGAATTTGACGAAATTATTTCTCCTGCCGACGCGGATTTCAAGTCGAGTGGTCTGCGCTCAAAATCTCTGATTCGACTTGGCTTTCTCGCTGTGTTACCGCGTCATCGCGTACTTGGCTCTATAGGGTCTATTTCGGCTAAACGCCACAAACGTCTATTGAGAAAGCTGAGTGATTATCTCACTTGATTTCCCGGCGGCCAAGAAAAAGGTGCGCACGACTTGAGTATTTGAATGGACCCTGCAAAGACGACCTTATTTAGCGGAGGACTTCCCCATGGCGGATTCAATCCGGTTGTTGAGTGACGAAGAGGTGCAGCGGTTTATCGTCGATGGATGTCTGACTGTGCAGGCGGATTATCCACCCTCGTTTCACGCTAGTATTCGCGATCAGATCGAGGCGGCTTTTGCGGCAGAAGGCAATCCTGGAAATAACATTTTGCCTCGGATCCCGCTGATCGGGCGCGTGTTTGAACACCCTGCGGTGAAGGGTGCCCTGACGAGTCTGTTGGGACCCGATTACATTTTGAACCCCCATCGACATTGCCACTTGAATCCGCCCGGGCGACGAGGACAGCAATGGCACAAGGATTGTTATGTGTACGATCACAATTTGCGGCATCCGAGATTTTACTGGGTGCTCGCTTTTTATTTTCCCCAAGACACGACCGAGGATATGGGGCCGTCGGGGGTGTTGCCTGGGATGCAGATGTACAAAACCATTAGCGATGTGGATCCCGAAAAAACTCGAGAAAAAGCGCAGAGATTTTGCGGTCCCGCGGGGACGGTGGCGCTCATTCACTTTGATTCTTGGCATCGCGCAACAGAGAATGTCAGTAGCAAAGATCGGTACATGTTGAAATTTCAGTTTGCCCGTACGCGGGAGCCAGAGCAACCGACTTGGGATCATCAAAGTCGCGCGTGGTCGTCCGGCATCGAGGATCGGCATCCGGCCCTATCACGAGACGTCTGGCACTGGTTGTGCGGGGAATCCGCAAAAAAACAGCAGCCTGCAAATGGCAGTATGCAAGACTTGCTCTCGGTCTTAAAGCGCGGCTCGGAGGACGAGCGCTTGGATGCGGCGTATGGGCTGGCCGAGTTTGGCGCGCCGGCCGTGCCCGAACTCGTCGCCGCCATGCGGGAGGAAGCACTGGCCACGATCGCAGAGACCGAGGCCAAGACACCGGATAATGCCCACGGAACCAATCCCACAAGCGGTTGTGCGGCGCTGGCCTTGGCATCCATAGGCGCACCAGCCGCCGGGGCTTTGGCAGAGATGTTGTCCGATGAGCACTGGTGGGTGCGGGCGGTCGCCGCCCACGTGTTGGGACGCTTGGGCGCGAGCGCAATGGAGGCAGAACCCGCCCTGAGAACGGCGATGAGCGATTGCCACTGGTGGGTGCGCCGCAATGCGATTGAGACTTTGAGCGCAATCGGCGCTTTTTCTGCTGAGCTGATTGCCGACCTGACAGACGCACTCGGCGATGAGGACTACCGCGTGCGCCGCAACGCCGCCCTCGCGCTGGCGAAATCCGGCGCAGCGAGCTGTGTTGCGATTGAGGCATTGGCTGAGATGCTCGAGGACGAGAACCGCTACAATCGATTTTACGCCGCTTATGGGTTAAAACAAATTAGCACGCCCAACGCACGGGATATTTTGCTCCGCTCACTTTCCAAATCGCGCTGGTGCTCCACTACTACAAAAGACAACATCTACTGAACCCCCAAAAGCCGTGCAATCTGGCCAAGCCGCCCCTCCACCCATACTTTTTGTCGATTCACCAACTCATTCTTCTGAGAGGAAGTACATGTCAGACACCGAGGCCGTAGCTCAGCTCGGCCAAATCAGGGATCGCATCTACGGCGAGATCGGCCAAGTCATCATCGGCCAGAAGCAGATCGTCGAGGAACTGCTCATAGCCTTGCTCGCCGGTGGCCATTGCCTGCTGGTAGGCGTACCTGGCTTGGCCAAAACTACGCTCATCCAAACCCTCGCCCGCACGCTTGATCTCTCCTTTGGCCGCATCCAATTCACCCCGGATCTCATGCCTTCGGACATCACCGGCACTGAGGTACTCGAAGAGGACATCGACACCGGCCGCAAGGCCTTTCGCTTCATCCGCGGCCCCCTGTTTGCCAACGTCATCTTAGCCGACGAAATCAACCGCACGCCTCCCAAGACCCAAGCGGCCCTGCTCCAAGCCATGCAGGAACACGCCGTCACCGCGGCTGGCGAGACCATGCAGCTCAGCGAGCCATTCTTCGTGCTCGCCACTCAAAACCCCATCGAGCAGGAGGGGACCTATCCCCTGCCCGAAGCCCAGCTCGACCGCTTTATCTTTGAGCTGTGGATCGACTATCCCAGCGACCGCGAGGAAGAGGACATCGTCCGCGCCACCACCAGCGTCGCCCAAGCCACCGTCAGCCAAGTAGTGGATGCCGAGCAGATCGTCGAGCTACAGCAACTCGTGCGTCGGGTGCCCGTAGCCGATCACTGCGTCCGCTACGCCGTCTCGCTGGTGCGCTCCTCCCGGCCCGGGGACGGCCAAGCGCCGGACTACATCCGCGAAATGGTTAGCTGGGGTGCTGGGCCGCGCGCCTCCCAGTACTTGGTCTTAGCGGCCAAAGCGCGGGCCATCCTCGCCGGCCGGCATTCAGTCGCCATCGAGGACATCCGCGCTGTGGCCCTGCCGGTGATGCGCCACCGCATGGTCGTCAACTTTCACGCCGAAGCGCAAAACATCAGCGCGGTCGGCCTAATCGAACGCTTGCTCGCCGACGTGGAGCCAGAATCCTAGCGTGAGCGAAGCCGCCTCCTACCTCCACCCGGAAACCATCTCGCGCCTCTCGCGCCTCGACCTGATTGCGCGCCTCGTGGTCGAAGGCTTTATCACCGGCCTACACCGCAGCCCGTACCACGGCTTCTCGGTCGAATTCTCCGAGCACCGGCCCTACATGCCGGGCGACCCCCTGCGCGACCTCGATTGGAAGGCTTATGCCAAGTCCGACCGCCTGTACGTCAAACAGTACGAAGAGGAAACCAACCTCAAAGCCTATCTGCTGCTCGACGTCTCTGGCTCCATGGACTTTGCGGCTGGCGCGCCGCTGAGCAAATTTCGCTACGCGGTCTCTTTGGCGGCCGCACTGTCGTACCTCATGCTCAAGCAGCGCGACGCGGTCGGCCTGCTGCTCTACCACCACCAGACCGAGGCGTACGTGCCGCCGCGCTCGGTGCAAAGCCACCTCCAAGTGCTCCTCAAGACCATTGACCAAGCGCGGCCGCACAACGAGACGAGCATGGCTCCGGCCTTCCACGACCTCGCCGAGCGCATCCGCCGCCGCGGCCTCGTCATCGTACTCTCCGACCTGCTCGACGCGCCCGACCAAGTCCTCGAAGGACTGCGCCACTTCCGCCACCTGCGGCACGAAGTGATCGTCTTCCACCTGCTCGACCCTCGCGAGCGCGACCTCGCCTTCCGCGACCAGACCCGCTTCTACGACCTCGAAGACCCAGACCAAACCCTCACCACCCAGCCTTGGCACATCCAACACGAATACCGCGCCCTGATGGACGAGCTGATCCAGACCTATCGGCTCGGGTGCGCCGAGGCCGGCATCGACTACGCCCTGCTCGACACGGCGACCCCCTTTGACGTGGCCCTATCGCGCTACCTAGCGCAGCGCAAAAAAATGGGTTAGCCGCCGTCCTGCCCTGAAACTTGACTTTTTTGTACAGATTCCTAAGTTCTTGAAGCTGTGCCTAGATACAAAAGGAGCCAACATGAGCGAAAGCACCCAAACCCTAGAGCAGTTTGCCAACCGCGACTACGAGTGGGGATTCGTCACCGACGTGGAGGCCGACTCAGCCCCACCCGGCCTCAACGAGGAGATCATCCGCTTTATCTCTGCCAAAAAGGACGAGCCTGAGTTCATGCTCGACTGGCGGCTCAAAGCCTATCGCCGCTGGCTCACTATGGAAGATCCAACGCGCCGCAAACAGAGCCAGCGCTGGGCCATGGTCCACTATCCCAACATCAACTACCAAGACATCGTTTACTACTCGGCTCCCAAGCAAAAACAGCTCGACAGCCTCGACGAGGTCGATCCCGAAATTCTGGCCACCTACCAAAAGCTCGGCATCCCGCTCGAAGAGCAGAAGATGCTCGCTGGCGTGGCTGTGGACGCCGTCTTCGACAGCGTCTCTGTGGCCACCACGTTCAAGGACAAGCTGGCCGAGTTGGGCATCATCTTTTGCTCCATGTCCGAAGCCATCCAGGACCACCCCGAGCTCGTGCGAAAGTACCTCGGCTCGGTCGTGCCCTATACCGACAATTTCTTCGCCACCCTCAACTCCGCGGTCTTTACCGACGGCTCTTTCGTGTACGTGCCGCCGGGCGTGCGCTGCCCCATGGAGCTATCGACGTACTTCCGCATCAACGCGGCGAACACGGGTCAGTTTGAACGCACCTTGGTCATCGCCGACGAGGGGTCGTATGTGTCATATTTAGAAGGGTGCCTCCCACCCGGCGAACAGGTATCAACACCCACCGGCTGGAGAAACATCGAAAGCCTAAAACCCGGCGACTTGGTGTACGATCACGAGGGTGCCCCTCGCAGAGTGCGTGCCTCCATGACCCGCCGCCACAAGGGCGAAATGATCACCATTCGCCCGGTATCGCGTTACAACCAGTTCAGCTTGACCTCGGAGCATCCCGTGCTGGCCATCAAGCGAGAGGGCGTTCGGGTCAAACGCAAATCTCGCCGCAACGGCTGGTTGCCCGAAGTCGATACCAAAAAACTGCTGGCCGCCGACCCCGAATGGATCCCCGCCGGGCAACTGGCCCAAGGCGACTTCGTCCTCGTGCCCAAATTGCAGCAACAGGAGAGGGCTGGCTTCAGCGACCAAGAGACCGAATTGCTCGGCTATTACCTCGCCGAAGGCAGTTCCTACCACAACAAGGCCAACAAGCAACACACCAATCAGTTCTCCTTCGGCCTTCAAGAAAAAGACCTTATCGCGCAGACGCGGTCCCTGATCGAAGATGTGACCGGCAGGCCATCGTACCTGACCGAGCAGCCCGACCGCAATGGGGCTGGTGTGGCCTTCTTCTCCCAACAGTACGCCGACTGGTTCATCGAACACTGCGGTAAGGGGGCCTGTACCAAGATGCTCAGCGAGGGGTTGATGAGCCTACCCACGCGCCAAGCCAAAATTCTCCTCGACGCCTATCTCGAAGGGGACGGCAATGTCCACGACCGTGGCAACTCGCGCATGGTGCGCTTCTGCACCGGCTCCGAGACCTTGGCGCAGCAGGTCCAGATGCTGCTCAATCGACTAGGGATCTACGCTTGGATCACGGTTCGCAAAGGTGGCAAGGGGAAATTCTCCAATAATTCCGACCGGGTCGTAAACCGCCAGCCGCTGTATCAGATCGGCTATACCGAAAGCAAGAAGTGGGACATGGTCCGCGAGACCGACACCCATTTTATCGTCCCGATCCGCGAAGTGACCCGCGCCCCCTACGACGATCTGGTCTTCAACATCGACGTCGAAGAGACCCATAGCTACACCGTCCGCGGCACGGCCGTCCACAACTGCACAGCGCCCATGCGCGACGAAAACCAGCTCCACGCGGCCGTCGTTGAACTCGTGGCCCTCGGCGACGCGCAGATCAAGTACTCCACCGTGCAAAACTGGTACCCCGGCGACGAAAACGGCAAAGGCGGGATCTACAACTTCGTCACCAAGCGCGGCGCGTGTCGCGGCGACCGCTCCAAGATCTCGTGGACCCAAGTCGAGACCGGCTCGGCCATCACTTGGAAGTACCCTAGCTGTATCCTCCAAGGCGATCACTCGGTCGGCGAATTTTACTCAGTAGCCGTCACCTCCAAGCGGCAGCAGGCCGACACCGGCACCAAGATGCACCACATCGGCAAAAATACCCGCAGCACCATTATCTCCAAGGGCATTTCAGCCCAGCGCGGCCAAAACACCTATCGCGGCAAGGTGCAGGTGCTCAAAAACGCGACCGGCGCTCGCAACTTCACCCAGTGCGATTCCATGCTCATCGGCGACCAATGCGGCGCGCACACCTTTCCCTACATCGAAGTTCGCAATCCCACCGCCCACGTCGAGCACGAGGCTTCTACCTCCAAGATCGGCGAGGACCAAATTTTCTACTGCAACCAGCGCGGGATTTCCACTGAAGACGCCATCTCCATGATCGTCAATGGCTTCTGCAAGGAAGTCCTCGCCGAACTGCCGATGGAGTTCGCCGTCGAGGCGCAAAAACTGCTCGGCATCAGCTTAGAGGGCAGCGTTGGGTAGATGAATCAGAACTAATTCGCCTAGTTCGTTCCAAAGCAGTAGGAGGTTGAACCATGTCCAGTACCATCCCATACCAAGAGCACGCCACCGAATCGGTCGATCTAGCAGAGGAAGAGGTACCCACCATTGTGTTGCCCAACGGCGATCGGTTGGAGTTTCCCGGCTGCCGCGCCTACAAAATGTCCCTGTCCGAACTAGAAGAGTACGAAGGCCGCTATGAGTATTGGTATGGTCCCACCGAAACCCTCATCGTCGTGGCCGACGAACCCAGAGTTAGCGGGGACCACGAACTGCCCGCGCCCTATCTGATGCAACTAGTTCAACAAATTGCCGACGAGTGTGGGGCGCACTTTGTCCCCTTTGGCACCGTTAGCATCTGGGATGCAAATGCCGAAGGCGTCCCTCGGGTCGTCATGCGTCCCGATCAGTGCCTTTACTTGCGTCCCCAGTCGGCACGGTTGCCCGACAAAGACGGGTTGAAGTTAGGCTTTCACACCTTGCCTGATGTAGTGTTGGAAGTCGATCACACGACCGACATCCGGCGTGGGAAGCTGCATCAGTATGCGTTGTGGGGATTTCCCGAAGTGTGGGTCGAAGTCCCCGAGGCGTACACGCCTAGCCGACGGGCCGGCAAGCCTCGACTGACGATCTATGTATTGGAAGGCAGGCAATATCGCGAGGTCGCGGCGAGCCGGGCGTTGGTGGGTTGGACGGCGGCGGAAATACACCGGGCACTCAACGAGCGATTGAGGTGGTCGTCGGAGACGATAGCGGCACTGTTGCGGGTGGCGCGGGCGCTAACGGTGCGTTTGGGCACGGCGGGTCCTGAGGGCACACCGCGCTTGCGAATGCACCGTGAAGAGGGTCGCGCAGAAGGCCAACGGGCTTTGTTGTGTCAGCAAGCGGCGTTGCGTTTCGGCGAGGATGTGGCCAAGGATTTGGAGTCGCTGCTCGCAGATATGGCGGGTGAAAACCTGACGCACGTAGGCGGCTGGATCGTAACATCCCGCAACGGCGATGAACTGCTTCGCCGAGTGCGAGAGAATAGGGCCTAGCTTGGCATTGCTTGACCTGAAACCGACGCTGCAATAGGCGGCAGATACAAGATAATCTGAAAAAGCGGCGAACGACCGCGAGAATACTAGCCGACGAAAATATGTCGGCGCACGTCGTCTCATAACATCACAACCTAACCGAAAGCGCACTATGCTCCACATCGAAAACCTCCACGTCGCCGTTGAAGACACCCCCATCCTGCGCGGTGTCACGCTAGACGTAGAACCCGGCGAAATCCACGCCATCATGGGCCCCAACGGCTCGGGCAAAAGCACCCTCGCGCAAGTCTTAGCCGGACGCGAGGGCTACGACATCACCGAAGGGTCGGCCACGTACTGCGGCCAAGACCTGCTTGAACTCGCGCCAGAAGAGCGGGCGTGTGCCGGACTGTTCCTCGCCTTTCAGTACCCAGTGGAAATCCCCGGCGTCAACTCCACGTACTTCCTCCGCCAAAGCTACAACGAACTCCGCAAGCAACGCGGCGAAGAAGAACTCGACGCCTTCGACTTCCTCGGCCTGATCCGCGAAAAGCTCGCCTTGGTGGAAATGGACGAGAGCTTCCTCAAGCGGTCGGTCAACGAAGGCTTTTCCGGCGGCGAGAAAAAGCGCCACGAAATTTTGCAGATGGCCGTGTTGGAACCCAAGCTGTCGATCCTCGACGAGACCGACTCCGGCCTCGACATCGACGCGCTGCGGATCGTCGCCCAAGGCGTCAATCAGCTCCACGCTCCAGACAAAGCCGCCGTCGTCGTCACCCACTACCAGCGCCTGCTCAACTACATAGTCCCGGACTTCGTCCACGTGCTTTACGAGGGGCGCATCGTCCAGTCGGGTGGCAAGGAGCTGGCGCTGACGCTAGAGGAAAAGGGTTACGACTGGGTCAAGGAGCCGGTCCAATGAACGGCGTCGCCCATTATCAGTCCTGCTTTAATAACCTCGTCGGCACAGATGAGTTGGTATCGCTGCGCCAAAAGGCCATTGAGCACTTCGCCGACGCTGGCTTTCCCACGACCAAAGACGAGGAGTGGGCTTTTACCAACATCGGCCCGCTGACTCGGATCAACTTCGAGCTAGCCGCGTCCTCGTCCGCACCGGCCGCTCTCGACGACTACCGCTACGGCCTTAACGGGCTGGTCTTTGTCGATGGCCACTTTGCTCCCGCGCATTCTCATCTCAACGGCCTGTCCGCCGGTGTGCGCATCGAGCGCTTAGGCGACGCCATCGCCTCAAACGGCGACCTAGTCTCGGAGTCTCTAGGCCGAGTCGCCGCCACTGAGGACGACGCCTTCACCGCGCTCAACACCGCCTTCCTACAAGACGGTGCGGTCGTTTATCTACCCCCGGGAGCCGTCGTCGAGCAACCCATCCACTTGCTCTTTGTCTCCACCGGCCAACGCGCCAACGTCGTCTCCTACCCGCGCGTCCTCGTAGTCGCCGAAGCCAACACCCAAGCGACCTTGGTCGAAAGCTACGTCGGCTTGGATTCAGAGCCGTACCTGACTAACAGCGTCAGCGAATTCTTCGTCGGCCCCAACGCCGTGATCGACCACTACCGAGTCCAGCGCGAATCCGCCGCGGCCTTCCACATCGCATCAACCCACGTCCGCGAAGAACGCGCAGCCCAATTCCGCTCGACCGCCATCACCTTGGGAGGACGCCTGACCCGCCACCATGTCCACACCGCACTAGAAGGCGAAGGTGTTGACTCCACTCTCAACGGCCTCTACATCGAAGACGGAACGCAACACGTCGATAACCACACGCTCATCGAACACGCCCAGCCGCACTGCCAGAGCCACGAGTTCTACAAGGGCATCCTCGGCGGCCGAGCCACCGGCGTCTTCCGCGGCAAGATCCACGTTCACCAAGCCGCGCAAAAAACCGACGCCTATCAAGCCAATCAGAATCTCCTGCTCTCGGAGACGGCCCAAATCAACACCAAGCCCCAACTCGAGATCTACGCCGACGACGTCAAGTGTTCGCACGGAGCCACCATTGGCCAACTCGACGAAGACGCCCTCTTTTACTTGCGCTCCCGTGGCATTGGCCACCGCGAGGCCGTCCGGGTACTGACGCGCGCCTTTGCTGGCGAAGTCCTCGACCGCGTGCGCGTCCCTGCCCTCAAAGACCAACTCGACCGACTAGTCGATCACCGGCTAGACCGTGCCGCCGCCGAAGTTGCCCCATGACCGCTTCCTTTGACATCGCCAAGATCCGCCGCGACTTCCCCGTCCTCGGCGAGAAAATCCGCGGCAAGGACCTCGTCTATTTCGACAACGGCGCGACTACCCAAAAGCCGCTGACGGTCATCTACGCGCTCCAGCGCTACTACGCCCGCGAAAACGCCAACATCCATCGCGGCGTCCACTTCCTCAGCCAGCAAGCGACCTTTGCGTACGAACGCGCGCGCGGCCGGGTCGGCCAGTTCATCAACGCCCGCGAGAGCAGCGAAGTAGTATTCGTGCGCGGCACCACCGAAGCGCTCAATCTCGTCGCCCACAGCTACGGCCGGCCGCAGCTAGGTCCCGACGACGAGATCATCGTCTCGCAGCTAGAGCACCATTCCAACATCGTGCCGTGGCAACTGTTGTGCGAGGAAAAGGGCGCGCGCCTGCGGGTAGTGCCCATCAGCGATGCGGGCGAGTTCCTCTTCGACGAATACGAGCGCCTGCTGTCCGAGCGCACCCGCATCGTGGCCGTCGCCCACGCTTCCAACGCCCTCGGCACCATCCTGCCAGTAAAGGAAATCGCCGCCTTGGCCCATCAGCACGGTGCAGTCGTAGTCGTCGATGGAGCGCAAGGAGTACCCCACCTGCCGGTGGACGTGCAGGACCTCGACTGCGACTTCTACGCCTTTTCCGGGCACAAGCTCTTCGGCCCTACCGGCATCGGCGTGCTCTACGGCAAGCAGGCCCTTTTACACGCCATGCCGCCCTATGAAGGTGGCGGCTCCATGATCGAAAAGGTGAGCTTTGACGGCACCACGTATGCTCCCCCGCCGATGCGCTTTGAGGCTGGCACGCCGCACATCGCCGGTGTCACGGGTTTGGAGACCGCCATTGATTACGTCAACTCCGTGGGAAAGGAGCAGATCGCCGCGTACGAGGCCGACTTGCTCGCGTACGCAGACGCGGCCCTCGCCGACATCCCAGGTCTGCGCCTGATTGGCACGGCCCGCGAGCGCGTGGCCGTGATCTCCTTCACCCTCGACGACATCCACCCACACGACATCGGCACCATCCTCGACGCCGAGGGCATTGCCGTGCGCGCTGGCCACCACTGCGCCCAGCCGACCATGCAGTTTTACCAAGTGCCCGCTACGGTGCGCGCTTCGTTGGCTTTTTACAACACGCGCGCGGAAATTGACACCCTAGTCGCCGCGTTGCACAAGGTCAAAAAGGTGTTTGGCGAGTAGGGGCGACCCTTGTGGTCGCCCGTTGTTTAGACAAACGTAGGAACTGGTCCCATCAGGCCAGAGATGGTATTTATGATATGGCTTATAGCAGTTTAACAACATCAACGAAGCTGACCACTGACTATGACTGAACTCCGCGAGCTATACCAGCAGATCATCCTCGATCACAACAAAAATCCGCGCAACTTCGGCAAGCTGCCCGAGGCCAATCGCATGCAAGAGGGCTACAATCCCCTATGCGGCGATCACCTGCACATCTATCTCCACGTGGCCGACGAGCGGATTGCCGACATCAGCTTTGACGGGTCGGGTTGTGCCATTTCCAAAGCCTCGGCTTCCCTGATGACCGCCGCCCTCAAGGGCAAGCATCCCGACGAGGCAGTCAAACTGTTTGAGCAGTTCCAGCAGATGGTAACCGCAGACCCAGACGCGCCCGTCGATCACCAAGCCTTGGGCAAGATGGCCGTCTTCGCCGGAGTGCGCGAGTTTCCCATGCGCGTCAAGTGCGCGACCCTCGCTTGGCACGCCGCCAAAGCGGCCATAGAACAAGCCCCGTCTCCCGTATCTACCGAATAGAACCGCGCCATCTAAAAAGGAGTCCTCCATGGAACTATTGCACGAAAAAACCTTTCCCCCCGATTCTACCGAGGCCAAAGTCGTAGCCGTGCTCAAGACCTGCTACGACCCTGAGATTCCGGTCGATATCTTTGCCCTCGGCCTGATCTACGACATTGAGGTCAGCGATTCGCAGGACGTCCACGTGACCATGACCTTGACCTCGCCCGCCTGTCCGGTAGCCGGCACGCTGCCGCCGGAGATCGAACACAAAATCAAGTCCCATGTCCCAGACATCGCCACGGCCTTGGTCGAGGTGGTGTGGGATCCACCCTGGACGATCGACATGATGACCGAAGGGGCCAAACTCGAACTAGGTATGATGTAGAGAAGCAGTGGTTGGTGGTCAGTGGCCGGTAGCCAGTCCTTGCCCGACCCTACTAACCTCTGCTCAGTGGAGAGATTGTTATGAAACTCAGCTCAAGTGAAGAATACGGCTTGCGCTGCCTCTTGCAACTGGCCCGCCAGACCCCCGGCAGCCTGACCATCCCGGAAATCAGCCAAGCCGAGGGGATCACCCATCACAATGTCGCCAAGCTCTTGCGCATTCTCCGGCAGGGCGGCTTTGTGGCAAG
>JAJDYK010000350.1 GCA_022825185.1 Candidatus Latescibacterota bacterium
ACTATCCATGCTAGATCGCGCCGTGCGCATCGGAATGATCGGCTGCGGCACCCAAGCCAACGTCCACTTTGCCGGTATCAAAGCACTGGGTGCGGACCAAGCGACGGTTGCCGCTGTCTGCGACCTCGACGACGAGCGCCTTGCCGCCGCTTGCCAGCTCTGGCCCGAAGCCCGCGCGGCCAAAGACTACCGGGACATGCTCGCCCCTGGCGACCTCGACTTAGTCATCGTCGCCACCATGCCCAACACGCACGAGGCCATATCCTTGGCCAGCCTCGACGCCGGAGCCTGCGTGCTGTGCGAAAAGCCCTTTATGATGAATGTCGCGCAAGCCGAAGCCGTCCTCGCCAAAGCTGCGGCGACCGGGCTGCAAGTCCAGCTCGGCACCAACATGCGCTATATGCCGAGTTCGCGGTATTTGCACGACCTCGTCCAAGGCGGCACCATCGGCGAGCCCGTGTTCGCCAAGGCATGGGGCTGCCACGACGTCCCGCCGGTTTGGGGACCGCACTACCACCTAGCCACCTCCGGCGGCGGAGTCCTCGCCTCGACCCTAGTCCACACGCTCGACTTGGCAATGTGGGTCGGCGGCTCGCCCAATCCGCTCACCGTCAGCGCGGCGACCCGCCGCCTCTTCCCCGGCAAGCGCGGGCCCAAGGTCGATGCCGCCATCCGCGCGCGCTACGACGCCGAAGACCTCATCAGCGGCTTGGTGCGCTTTGACAACGGCGCATTTTACTCTTTGGAGGGCAACTGGTGCAGCGAGAAGACCGACTTCCACAGCTTTGAGCTGACCACCACCCGTGCCACCATCACCGGCGAACCCTTTGCGGTCAAGGTCGATGTCGCAGGCGAGATTGTCGATCAGACGCCCCAACTCGACGGCGACGCCTGGTCCCAAAGCGTCCACACCCAAGACGCCACCCTCATCGCCCAACTCCGCGCTGGCGAGCCTTGGGACATGCAAGACGCCCGCCAGTTACTCAACCTGCAAAAGGTCGTTGATGCCTGTTACGAATCGGCGCGTACCGGTCGAGAGGTAATATTATAACTAACACGATGGCAATGAGTTACGACAAATAATTGCCGCCATCTACAAATAATTTCCACGTCCCAGCATCGGCAGGATGCAGTCTGGCGAGATAGACACTGTTAGGATATACTTGTCTAGGCTTGCACGGCGGTCCCGTGCGTGGCGTGCGCAACCAATTTGGAAGGCTCTATATGTCCAGTCTTATTGTCAACGGAGGCAAACCCCTCTCCGGTGTGATTGTCCCATCGGGCAACAAAAACGCAGCGTTGCCCATTCTCTGCGCCACCTTGCTCACCGACGAGCCGGTGACTCTGCACAATATTCCCAACATCACTGACATCCAGAAATTGGTCGCCTTTTTCCAAGCCCTTGGTTCCCGTATTGACTGGGACCGCTCGGCCAATATCCTGCGGGTCGATAACTCCGGTTTTGCCGATGAATTGGGCGATGCAGAGCTGACCCAAGGAATGCGCTCCTCCGTGCTCCTGCTGCCCCCCTTGCTCCAGCGCCTCCAGCACCTCCCCTTGCCCATCGACACCAAAGGCTGCACCCTAGGCGTGCGCGAGATTGACCCGCATCTAGAGATCATGGCCCGGCTGGGTGCCCAGACCATCTCCGGCGATCCTCCCGTTCTATCGCTGGATAGGTCCTTTGTAGGAACGAGCTATTGGGCGGACTATATGTCGGTAACTACCACCGAGAATTTTGTCATGGCCGCAGTCCTAGCGTCAGGCTCCTCGACTCTGATCAACGCGGCCAGCGAGCCTCACGTGCAAGACTTGTGCCACTTTCTCAACAGCATGGGGGCCAGCATTGATGGCATTGGCTCCAGTGTCCTACACATCGAGGGGGTCGAGTGCTTGGGGGGCACCGAAGCGACCATCTCTTCTGATCATCACGAAGCCACTACCTTCCTAGCCCTAGGTGCTATAACCGGCGGCCAAGTCCGCGTCGAGAAGACGCTCCCCCACCACTTTGACCTCATAGATCGGGTTTTTGCCAAACTGGGAGTGGAAGTACACCGCGAGAACAATGCCGCGGTGGTGCATCAGACCCGGCCCCTTCAGGTTCAGGAGCCCTTTACGTCGAATATCCTGCCCAAAATAGAAGCGGCACCCTGGCCTTATTTTCCCGTTGACTTGCTGCCGCCCATGGTGGCTTTGGCTGTGCGCGCCAAAGGCGTGATGCACTTTTGGAACAAAGTGTACGAGGGCGGCTTTACTTGGATCCCCGAACTGGTCAAATTCGGGGCCCACATCGTGGTTAGCGACCCCCACCGCATCATCGTCTTCGGCGATAAACCGCTGCGCCCTTCTGTAGTGGACGCCCCCTATATCATCCGGGCGGCCGTGGCCCTGTACATGACCGCGGCCACTATACCGGGCCAGAGCATAGTGCAAAACGCCGAGTCCATCCGCCGCGCTCATCCCCATTTCGTCGAAAACTTGAACAAGTTGGGAGCTGATGTCGAGTGGGACGATTGATCTGTTCAGGAGTCTTTCGTGAATTCCGTTTTTTGCCCTGTCCCTTTGTTAGTCCTTATTCCTAATTCCCAGTCAATGGCTTAAAAAGAGAATCTCATGCCCCAGCCCAACGCTTGGACGCCCGTCGAGGCCCACAGCACGGCCGCCCTGCTGCACAGCCGGCCTCAACCTCTCACCGCCTTGGCCGACGGAGACGTCCCCGCCGTAGTCCTGCGGGGAGCTTACCCGCCCGACCACTGCCTCGGCTTGATGCGCCGCTTCGAGGAGCAGGGCTATTTCGATCCGGCCACCGTGGGCCAGGCTTCCCAACTCAGCGGCGGCCCCTATCTCGACTTGGGCACCAGCCTCGGACGACTCGGAGCCGATCCAGACGTTTTCTTCACCCACGCCGCTCGCACTCACGAGTTGTTCTCCACGCTCTTCGAGGGATTTGCAGATCCGGTGCGCACGATGTACGCGGCCCTATCCGACCTAGCCGAGGGTAAAGTCGTTCAAACCGCGCGCGAACCGGATGGGCGGCTCTACGGACCAGCCATTTTCCGCATGTATCACGCCGCCGAAGGCCACAGGCCCCACTACGACTCCGTCGCCAAGCGCTCCCGCCCCGGCTACGAATACGTAGTCGCCGACTTCCAGCGCCAATTCGCCGGAGTGCTGTGCTTGCAGACCGGCGATGAAGTGAGCGCCGACGAACCCTTTATCTACCGCTGCTGGGGCACCCAGCCCCACATCGAGGAAGTCCTGCGCGAAGATCGCTTCGCCGAGTACGCGGCCGAGCACCATATCCCCCGCGTCCAAGTCCGGCTGACGCCTGGCGATCTCTACTTCTTCTGCACCGAAAACATCCACGAAGTAGAGCGCCTAACGCGCCAGCGGCGGCGCGTTGTGTTGGCCTTCTTCTTCGCTATGTCAGAGGACAAACCGGAGATTTTCGTCTGGTCGTAGGATTTCAAAAAAGAAAGAACAAAATGGACCCTAGTATTATAACAGCTACTGTATCCGTGATTTGCACTGTCGTCACCGCATGTATAGCGGTCCGGAAAATCCGACAAACGGCAGAATCCCAACGAGTATCAGTCATGCACGACAGAATGTCATCGTGCATGATGGAGACTTTCCAACTTACACGTAAGCTCTTCCTGTTATTGAGTGCTGTGGCAAAAGGAGTAGTGTATGTTGAGCGCGAGACTCGGGAAAAGACGACCGCCTATGATCGCTTCACTCAAACTCATCGAAAAATAGCTCCGAAGTTCGACGCTCTGACACCGCAACACGAGATACTCTTTCCGGAAGAAGCTTTCCGTATCACTTCTAAACTCTACGACGCTTTCAACGATGCGATTGAACTGGCATACGATCAAAAACCTATTGACGGAATCTACCCGAATACTAATGACTTGGAGAGTCGCGTCGAAACGGTCTACGATGTGTACAAGGAATGCTTGGAAATATATAGAAAGTACATGGGATCGAATGCGCTCGCAGGCCTAGGAGATCGGCCTAGTATATCGACATCTGAGGAAGGGCGAGTGGAGACACTGGATGGGCCATCTAATGACCCAATCCCCTAAAGGGATTTCAAAACCTTGAAATAACGTCTCGTAGTGTCGCCCCGGGATATTCCGCTTTCAGGTCGGGCCGAAGACTGGATCAGCTTTATTGTAGCCTTACTGCCCGGTAGTAAACAAGGCTTTATCATCGTCCAAACATTCCTCTTGCGCGAGGTGTATTTTATGTTATGGTTTACATAACGTCTCCCGTAGGAGGGCATCTCAGTCGGAAATACGTGGGTCCGACTGGTTTGCTGAGATCGAAATCTGACGTATTATTACGAGTGCCACTAAGTCTGTGCAGATCCCGTAGGTCGGGTTATCTGCTAAATACAATAGCCCGTAGTATGGTGCGGGGTAGCTCCCCGCACCAAGGGCGAATAGGCAGACTCGTCTCGCTTCTCTGCGCAGACTAGTGGCATGGCCCGGCACCTACTGGAGGGCCGGGCATCACCTAGTGCCACAAGGAGATGCGTCATGGCCTATCGATTCGCCCTTTGGGCTTTATCTGCCCTTTTCGTCCTCTCTTGCTCGCAAGAGCCGCCCGTATCATCCCCCTCATCCGCCTCTGCTGAGGAGTCGGGACCGTGGGAAACGGTCTCGATCAATGGCGCGACCTACCGCCGCGTCGCCGCCAAGCCCACCGAAACGTCCCAAGCGGACTTGCTTATCACCATCCCGATTAGCTATACCGTCGAGGGCGGCGCAGTCCGCTTTTCCGATACGGTGCAGATCGCGGGGCGCACCTACACGGCCGACTGTGGTGCAGACAGCGGCCAATCTGGTGGGGGCGACGATGTGGGAAACACCCAAGAGACGGCCACTCGGCTGACCGTCCCAGAGCCGGGGACCACCCAGTATGAATTTTGGTTTAGCCCTGAATACGAGATCACACGGGGGGACGAGGACCATTTCCGGCTATACGTTCCTCGACAGATGTGGTTGGGGATTAGCTCGAGGGGCTCTACGGATGTGAAGGGTTGGCTCTATGACCAAAACGGCCGCGTGATTGACGAAGATGATGACAGCAGTAATGGCCTCAACTTCCTCGTGTTGAATCTAGTGAGCTCGGGCACCTATTACTTGCGCGTTACTGGGGCGCGAACGAGCACCTCTGGCTCGTACTCACTTTCCGTCGGCACCCGCTTGCCCGATGGAGCGGGTAAGCCGGTGGCCCAAGCTGAAGTAGAGCGGATAAAGGCCGCCTTGCTCGATAGAAATCAGTGAACAAATAGATGGCTTGGCATCAATCGCGGCCCCCAGTTCCCTCCCTTTTAGGTACAAATTGTGCCCGAAAGGGAGGGAAGCCCACTACCCCAATCTACCCCATGCGCGGTCTGTGCTGGTTTCTACTTTTTTCGCTTGGCGTCCTCTCCTGTTCCAAAGAGCCACCCCTATCGTCGCAGCTAAAGGGCAACGCCGCGCCCAAGGCGTTGGCGTTGCCCACGGCGTCCATCCGGCCCAATCCTTCGACGTATCGCTTCACCGTCGCGCCGGACGAGTGGCTCCCCTTCACGGTGTACACCGATGCAGACTCCGTTCGCGTGATCGTCAATCCAACAGGCTCGGACGCGGTGCTGGAAGTCGCCAGTGGGGATAATCCGCCATCTAATAGCTACTGTCCTGCTGAGCCGAACGAGACGCCGGAGGCTTTCAAGAACGGCGAGCCCCTATATTTGCAAGCCTGCGGCGTAGGCAGGACGGAAATTCGGATCGAGGAATTCTACTACGACCACCCCATCCAGCACTATCGCGGCATACGAGTCGAGCAAGCCGATATAGTGGGCGACTATCGGACTACGGCCATGTCTCTGCCAGCTTCCACCGAGTATGACTCCCCCGAATACACCCTGACGACCAGCGATGTGGACTATTTCCGTTTCGACCTAGACAGAACGGCCCTAGTCGAGGTGTTTTCGTCCGGTACGACCGATACGCATGGCCAGCTTGAGGACGCATGGGGCAACTGGATTGACGCCGATGACGACGGGGGGATCGGACAGAATTTCAAGCTGAGCAAAGGACTTCAACCGGGCACGTATTACATCCGCGTACGCGGCTTTTTCACACATAGAAGCGACACCTATCGGCTGCATCTGCGCGTAATAGGTGAAAAGCCGCAACCAGAAGGCGGCGACGTTTCAGGCTTCAATATCGAAGTGGTCCACTTCAGCGAAGCACTGCTGAGCACCGAGCATAAGGCCGCGTTCCAGCGCGCAGCCGATCGCTGGGAAGAAGTGATTACGGGAGACCTGCGCGACGTAGATTTCAGGCTCTACCCCTACAACGAGTGGAATGACACCGTGAACGCTCGGATTACCGTCGCGGACGTAGTAGATGATTTGCGCATCTTTGTGCGTATCAAAAACCTAGAAGAAGGAGTGGCCGGCCAAGGTGGTCCGTTTCAGATACGAACGGAAAACAAGCTGCCGATCTTGGGCGCGATTGCGCTTGACCGGGATGAGCTAAACAGCGAGCTCGACTCTTTCTATGCGCTGGTGCTCCACGAAATAGGACACTGCTTGGGTTTCGGAACTATTTGGAACGACCTGGGCCTTTTGAATGATCCTTCCATCGACAACCCTTTGGCAGACCCACACTTTTCAGGTTTTATGGCAAGGGTTTGGTTCAACGCGCTGGGCGGAGCGACGTATAGCGGGGCCAAAGTGCCCGTACAAAAAGGCAATGATGGGCACTGGCGAACAAGCGTGTTTGGCGATGAGTTGATGATTAGTGGGTGGATGCCTCCCTACCAAGCTCCCCTTTCAGATGTCACACTGTCCTCAATGAGAGACATAGGCTACGAAGTCAACTGGAACGCCGCCGATAGGTACAGGGTCCCTCGTCCAGCAGCCAAGCCTGTGATAGCCGAAGCCCCGCCGCGTTGCCGCATTGCCCGCCATCCGATCCACATCGTCGCCGAAGATGGACGCGTCGTGGATACCATGGCCCCATAAGGACGCAAAAGTTGACTCCTTCCGGCTGGGTCAGGAGATGTAGCAAACTGAACAGGCGTTTAAGTAGGCGGTTTGGATTCTTCGTTAAAAAGCCAGTCGATAGTTGACTCGTTCAAACCGTCCAGATTCAGTTCTGTTCGGCTCCAGTCAGCGAAGCGATAGCGACCTCGAATATCCTCTCCTGACTTGTCCGTAGGATTGTAGTCGAGGATTCGTATTGGAGTCTTTTTCTTTCCTTGAGACTCAAGGTCCGGTTGGTCCTTGTAGTTCAAAAACATGCGATAAAAAGCCTGCCGTGCATATTCGTCGTAGGTCGGTAGTGAGTAACCAACGACACAAATTGAAAGATTGAACCCGCCCATCTTACCAATCCCATGCCATAAATCACGTAAAGGCCACGAATAGAATAACTTCGACTCCGATGGAGGAAGGATGAGTGGCCCACCTTCCCATAAAAAGCTCTTCCATATATCGCTATCAAGGAGTGGTTCAAGGTTAGGGACGCGATAAATTTTCGCCAAATAATCGTCTTTACTACGCGGGCCAGCCGTTATCTGAACTGGCTTCACAACCCGATTCTTTCCGAAGACTGGGTCTTTAACTTCATATGGTACATGGCACATTTTCATGGCCTCCATGTTCCTTTCATAGACTGTGCGATCATACCAGTCTATCGACCCGTGGAGTTTAAGAACGACAACCTCCTTCTTGGATTCATCGACCACATTATGACCCCAACAAATTTTCGAGAATCGGTGGGGGTACCGTCTATAGGGTTTTTCTTCGGCTTCAAGCGCAGACTCAAGCAAAGTGTCATAGTTGAAGGTGAGAACCCAGTCTGAGGGGTTGAGCTTTCTGACAAAAGCGCGATATAACGCTGGAGGTGGTGTTCGTCGATAAAGAATTTCAGCGATAGCACGTCGCACCATCAACTGCGATGCGTTGCCCTCGTCGCTCAACCTATCACCGCCATCGAAACCGAGGAAATGTTCTGTGTCAAGAAAACCTAGGAACTTCTCATAATCGAGTGAGTCGCCTGAGATCGTTTTGCCTTCAGTAGCGGCTACATACTCCTTGTACCGCTTGATATCACTTTCAACAGAATTGGAGTTGTGATCGTGCCTGATTAACTTGCATACTTCCCCAAACAACTCCGAACCCAGTGGGAGACCCGCTGGCTTAGAGAATCCAGATCCCAAAATTAGAATTCTGAAGGTTTTAGGCATGTCCTTCCTCCTTTCGCTCTGGTCTGGTACGCCGCCGCCTGTTGAGAGTCTCTATACGCGTCTTAAAACGGACGACGGGGCGTTGAATAGTGTCAAACGTCCCGCCGCCGTCTGTTCCCTGCCCTCCTGAATGCCTTGTGCATCCTATTCTGCGTCTATCTGCGGATTACCTTGTAAGTGATGTAGAATTGCTATATTACTCCCATTCCTCCCAACAAAACGGACGCTCCTATGCCCATCAACCGCCCTATCGACACCTTGGTCCTCGGCGGCGGCATGGCCGGCACCTTTGCCGCGCTCGCCGCCAAAACGCCCGAGACCACCGTTGCCATTGTCGAGCCAGCCAATGTCTTGGGAGGCCAAGGCACAGCCGGGGGCGTCGCTGGTTTTTGCGGCGACAGCCAGCGCGTCAACGCTCCTTTTGCCCGCCTCGTCGAGACCTTGGCCCAGCACGAGCTCATCGCCGAGTACGACCCACTCGCCGACCGCCGCGCGTACGACTTGGAATTGTGCGCCTTCTTTTTGCAGGAAATGGTCGCCGCAGCCGGCGTCGAAATTCTCTTCCACGCCCGCGCTTTGACGGCACAATGCGACGGTAGGCACATCGCCTCAGTCGAGGTTGCCTGTGCCTCTGACCGCATCGAGTTCCAGCCCGGCATGGTCGTCGATGCCACCGGAGACTGCGCCCTAGCCCACGCGGCCGGGTTTGCGACCATCCACGAAGAGGCCAACAAACAACTGCCCATGAGCCTCTACTTTGTGCTGTGGGACACTGGCCGACCCGTCACCCCCTTCTTGCCGCCGGGCTGCCCGACTTGGGACGACGACGAGTCCCTGCCCATGACCACCTTACACGTCTTCCCCTCCGGCAAGGTCGAAGTCAAGATGAAGGTCGTGGGGTTTGACGCGGCCGATGGCCAGAGCCTGTCCCGCGCCGAACTACATGCGCGGCGGCAGATGATGGGCCTGATTTACTACTTGCAGACCAAGGGCTACGCCGGCACCCGGCTCGACACTCACGTCCTCGCCTCGGTCTCCCGGCACATCGGTGCCCGCGAGGGACGACGCATTGTCGGCGAATATCTCCTGACCGAGGAGGACGTCACCCATGCCTGCAGGTTCCCCGACGCCGTGGCAGTGGGCACCTATCATCTCGACTACCACTGGCCCGACCGGGTCGAGCGCGCCGGCACGGGCATTACCACCATGGTCGAGCCGTATCACATCCCGCTGCGCAGTCTAGTGCCCAAAGGGGCCGCTAATCTGCTAGTGGCTGGGCGCTCGGCCTCGGGCGACCAGATGGCCATGAGCTCCTTCCGCATCCAAGCGACCTGCGCCCAGATGGGCTTTGCTGTCGGCACGGCGGCGCGGGTCTGCCAGCGCGAGGGGCGCGACTTGCAGGACGCCCCCCTCGCCGCAATCCAGCAAGCCATTGAGGCCGGCGGTCAGTCGCTCGATCTGTCCGCGTACGGAGACTACCTGCGCCACTTAATCCACATCCGCGAGCACCTCTTTGCCGACGACCAGCCCTTCGCCCAGTGCCACGCCTCAACCTTGGTACAGCTCAAAAACGGCGCGTTTCTCGCCGCGTGGTTTGGCGGCACCCGCGAGGGCCAAGCGGATGTCGGGATCTGGGGAGCCGAGCGACGACACGGGCGTTGGTCGGCCCCGCGCTGCTTGGCCAAGGTGCGAGACCGCGCCCACTGGAATCCAGTGCTCCACGCCAGCGACGACGGCCGCGTCTATCTGTTCTTCAAGGTAGGCGAGCAAATAGCCGATTGGGAGACTTGGGTAGTAGAATCGGCCGACGAGGGCCAAACTTGGACCGAGCCTCGGGCACTAGTGCCGGGCGACCGGGGCGGGCGCGGGCCGGTCAAAAACAAGCTCCTCGTGCTCGCCGACGGCACGTGGCTAGCCGGGGCCTCGCTGGAAAAGGAAGGGTGGGAGGTCTTTGTCGATCGCAGCGCGGACCGAGGGGCAACTTGGCAGGCCAGCGATCTCATAGCACGAGACCGCTCGCTCTTTACCGGTCGCGGCGCAATCCAGCCGACGCTTTGGGAATCAGCCCCAGGGCAGGTGCATATGCTGGTCCGCAGCACCTGCGGGCGGATCGGTCGCAGCGACTCAGCGGACGGAGGGCGAACTTGGTCGCCACTCTATCCAACGGACCTCCCCAACAACAACAGCGGCCTCGACGTAGCCCGCCTCCACGACGGCACCCTCGCCCTCGTCTGCAACCCGGTGGAGCGTATGCGCACCCCGCTCTCGATCCTACTCTCAACGGACAATGGTCAGACGTGGCCGCGCCGCTTGGACTTAGAAACCGCGGACGGCGAGTACTCCTATCCGGCGATCATCCCGACCCAAGTCGGCATGGCCATTACCTATACGTGGAAACGCGAGCGGATCGCCTTCTGGCATGGGTCGGTAGAACAAGTGCCGAATACCGATTAGCATTATATGCTGCATGTCGGCGATTTTTGTCTGGTCCTAGGGGCTAGAGCACTGGCCGTGCTCAGTACATTTGGATTGGGGCTGGCGGCTCGGTGGGACTGCTGATGGTCAAGGGGCGAGGCCGGGTTGTTGCCACAGTTACAATCCGACCTCCGGTCTGTTAAAGATGCTAGCCGCTAAATGCCTTAAACGCCAGCCCTGCAATCGCTAAGATCGTCGTGATCTGCAGCGGTATCACCCAGTGGTAGAGCCGGTCAATTTTGCCGTCCAGCGCCTCGCGGGTGGCGTCAATTTTGCTTTCCAGCGCCTCGCGGGTGGCGTCAATTTTGCCGTCCAGCACCGTACGGGTGGCGTCAATTTTGCTTTCCAGCGCCTCACGGGTCGCGTCAATTTTGCCGTCCAGTGCCGTACGCGTCGCGTCAATTTTGCCGTCATTGGCGTCGAGCTTGGTCTCGATGCGGCCCAAGCGGACATCGATTTGCTCGACAATGCCCTCTAGCCGGGCGATGCGCCCCTCGTGGTCTAATGGATGCGGACGCTCCGGCGACGGATGGGATTCACTCATTATCCAACCTCCGGTTTGCCAAACTACAATATAACAGCGCGAAAAACTTCCGCACCGGATATTGCAAGATCCATGCCACGACGGCCGTGTAGCGAGGTGGACAGGGCCGTGCGGGGTGCGACTGTATCAAACACAACCCATCCATGAGACCTTTTAGGGACGAGACCAACCCTTTCCCAACTCGTATGTGGTACTGATGATCTCCACTGCTGCCCGGCCTCGGCACACCTACTGAAATAGCGTCGTGTAAGAGGTGTTTCGAGTTTCGACATGACTACCTATCTCCGGGCTGCATGTCCTCGCCGCGCAGCAAAAAGGCGCGGATGTCGTAGCGGCCCGGACGCTCTACTGGCAAATCCCCTGCCTCGATCATCACCTCCAGTGGCGAAGCCATCGTCCGCAGGGGAAGCGCCGTCACCTCGTGTAGCCGCGCCGACTCGTACGTAGCCATGATAATCTCCACGGCCGCCCGGCCATTTTCCGCCTGGCCGCGATGCTCGACCTTGCCTTCGATCCACTCCACGATCTCGCGCTGCTGCCCAACGCTGGGATCCTCGCCCTCGCCCGACCGCTCTTCCCAAGTACCGGTCTTGCTGTTGAGTAGCCGCACCTTGCTCTCGTCGAGTTCAATTATACCCTCTGAGCCGTAGAAAATCCCGCCTTGGTAATTGGGGCCAGCCAGCTCCTGCAAAAGCTGGCCGATGGCTCCATTGTCGAATTGCACCACGCACAGACTGCGATCCTCAATGGGGATGTCGCGCTCAAAACGCTCGGTCTTGCGCTCGATATTGCCCATCACCCACACCGCCTGTGGATCGCCCATCACATAGCGCATCATGTCCAACAGGTGCGAGCAGTCATTGAGCAAGCCCTGCCCACCGCGCGCATTGACCTGCCTTACCTCACCAATGGCCCCTTCTGCCACCAGTTCCTTAGCCAAAGTCCACGCTGGATTGAAACGACGCTGATGGGCAATGGCCAGCTTGACCCGGTTGCGCCGGGCGGCAATTAGCATGTCGTCGCAATCGCCCAAACTCGTCGCCATGGGCTTTTCGCACAGCACGGCTTTGGGCTTGCGCGCACAAGCGGCAATCGTCATCGGCGCGTGCAACTTGTGCCAAGTGCAAATCGAGACGATATCGAGCATCTCGTCGTCGAGCATTTGGCGAAAATCCTCATAGCGTTCGGCGATCCCATGCCGCTCGCCGAAATCCTCCCGCGCCTCAGCCACTGGATCGGCCAGTGCCACCACCTCGACTTGGTCCACCCCGTTCCAGCCTTGCACGTGGTAGTTGGCAATGCTGCCGCAGCCGATAATGCCCACTCGATACTTTTCTGCCATGTCGTCTTCCTTTGTTGGAGGTTAGTTAATCCACTCGGCAATCGCATCCTCACTCATCCCCTCGGCCTCGACCACGAGCTGCGTTCCCTTGCCTGCCGCGCGATAGCATCGTCTAGCGACTCGCTCCGGAAAATAATCTCCTGCCCCATGCACCAACAGCCGCCCCGGCGCACACAACGCCAGCGCCGTCCGCACATCGCCCAGCGCGCGAATCCCCGGCACAAAAAGCGCTCCGCTCCACGCTTCGTCGTCTCCCAGATCGCAGCCGCCCCAGTCCATCACTGTGCTGCCCTCGCCGCTAACCAGCGCCCGCGCAAACAGGCACCAGATGCCGGCCTCGCCCTGGCCGACGAGGTGGCGCTTGCCCACGCGCAAATGCTGGTCCAGATAGGCCAGACCCGTGAGAATGTCCTGCACCCGGCAAGCCATTGTCGCCTGATTGTACGTATGATACAGAGGATCCATCTCGTCGTGCCCTTCCCTCTCTGCCCCATCAGTCAGAAAGGGTGCGACGACCAGCACAGCCCTACCCGCCTGCAACAAGCCCTGTGCCAGCGCACCCGGCTCATCGCCGTCCCAATTTGCGTCAGCAATCAGCGTCGCCGACAGCTTGCCTTGGGGACCTCGCGGAAGAAAAAACGCCGCGCGCACCCGCTCTCCACTACCCACGCGCCCCAAGATCAGATCCTCAGCCACATAGTCCTCCTCCCGTCGAAATCCCAAGCTCTCGACTGCTACTTGAGGCGCGGCATCCACCCCGAGCAGACTCGCCAGCGCCGGGCGCGTCTGCCACTGGAAGCGATGGATGCGGGGCGATGTCAGCCGAGCTGCTAACTGCTTCTCACTGCGAGCGATCACGGCGTCAAAGACCCCTTGTGCGTCGAGCGCGTGGGCCGGTTTTTTGCGCCCGCTGAACACCAGCAAATCCTCGTCCCGCTCCACGGTAAAGGGCTGTTCGGCGACCCGCCCTTGCCCACCGAGCAGGTGGCGCTTAAAAAACGCGTACACCGCCTCGCGGCTCGGCTGGTTGTAGTTGTGCGGGGCGTCTATCTGCACCTCGCTCACCTTGTTTTGTGCCCCGTAGAGGCTGTAAATCGCACGCACCGCCGGAAACTCAACCTCCGGCGTGTTCGCCGTCCAGTCGCCAGTACACGACACCATCAACAAGGGTCTCGGCGCCATGCAGCTCGCGATTTCCACATTGTTGATGTCCAGCCGCAGGTGGCCCTGATTTTCGCAGCGACAGCCGCCCTGCATAAAGGCCGAGATCATGTTGACGGGAGCCGCCGCCTTGATCCGCTCGTCAACCGCCATCAGCAAAAAGGTCTGCGTCCCGCCACCAGAAGCGCCCGTGCAGCCAATGCGCTCGGCATCTACATCCTCCAGTGAGGCGAGGAAGTCAACCACGCGAATGCTGTTCCATAGTTGCAAGCTCAACGCGCCAATCCCCCACAGAGCCTCGCGCCGCCCCCCAATCTCCCGATGCACGAACTGGTCGCTGTCGTTGTATCCGACCATGTCGTACGAAAAGGCCACCATGCCCTGCCGCGCAAAGTTGATGCAGCGCCCAGCAATCGATCCCAGTTCGGTGTTTTCCAGACGCCCGTGCTCCCAGTGGCCGTGCGGACAGGCAAGCGCCGGAAAAGGCCCCTCCCCCAGCGGCCGGTACAGATTGCCGCAGACGAAAAAACCGGGCAGGCTCTCGAAAAAGACCTTTTCCACCGCATAGCCCTCCCGCTCAATTCGCCCAAAAACCTGCGCCTTGAGCGGTGTTTTCTCCGGCAGCGGCCACAATCCCGCGCAGACGAGAATGTGCCGACGGATCGCCGCCGCCCGCTGCTCCCACTCTGCCAGCGTCCGATAGCGGCGCAAGGCCCACGGCGTACTAACGTGTTTGGCCGCGCCCAGCCGTGTATCCATTTCCAAACTCCTTTTTGTTGGGAGAGGTAGGGTGCCACTGGTAGATCCTCTTCATTTTGGATCTGCCGCTCAGGAGGCTTTTGCGTTGGATCGCTTTCACACCCAGTAGAGCCCGTGCCCCTGTTCGCCCGTGATCAGATCGACGATCAGCCAAAAAGCGATAACGGCGAATTGACCGAGGATAAGCCCCAGAAAAAAAGGCCGCACGGCCTTGAGCACCCGGGGGCCGCCGTAGCGCGTCAGCACGGCCTTGAGCAGCCACACCAAAAAGACACTGAACCAGATGTGGCGGGTCAGCATCATCTGCGAGACGGCAAACCCCATGGGGTGGATGGGGAAACTCAGCAGATGACTGCGGATCCAGTAGAGGGCGGTCATGACCGCCCCGCCCAAAGCCATCAGGCCCAAGCCGCTGTAATCTGGTCCGGCCGGATCGCGCAGATAACTGGCCGCAAAGTCAATGGTGTAGCGGGGGCCGTTGAGGAAGAACCAAGTATTGGCGTTGTTGGCACCGCTCTCGTAGGCGTAGTACAGGGTTGTCCACACCGATACGCCCAGACTCAGGACCACTGCCAGTATCATGCTGCCCAAGACCAAGCCTTTGTTGCGGATCGATTCGGTCAGCTTGAGGCCGTTGGCCGCCGCCGCCATGACAAAGGTGCGCACATCGCTCATCCACACCTGGCCGAAGGAAAGCACGCCGATGGTGCCGGGGGCACCCAGCACTTGGGTACCGAAAAAACTGCGGACCACCGTGGGGGTAATCAATTGAGCCCGGGTGGCGGCCAAGCCCGATTCGCAGAGAATGCGGGTGATGCCCAGAAAGGTGAGCGAAGCCATCAGCACAAAAGTAAGGGCGGCCCACCAAGGCACCCCAATTGCAATAAACCATCCGGTCATCAGCGCCAAGCCCAGAAACAGTTGCAGATAAACGGCTCTGGCCGAAAAATCGTCGCTAGAGGCGGTTTTCGGACGCAGGGCCGCCTTCCAGCTCTGCCGCAGGTGCCGACGGGCGATCCACAGGGTGTGGCCCACCAAGGCCATGAGGGCACCGAACTGGACGAAGGCCATGATCGGGCCGCCATCGCTCTGCGTGTAGATATCGACGTCGAGGGTGCGGGTGAGGCCAATAACGCCGAAATAGCCTTTGATTGCGTAGCCCAGCAAATAGAAAAACCAGACGCTGAGCGCCACTTCCTGGTGAATGAGGTAGGCAAAGCCCATCATGGGAAAACTGAGATTGATGGTCAGGTTCTCCATGCCGTGGAAAACGGGTACGCTGGTGTTGAGGACGATGCGGGGGAAGAAGTGGAAGTAGGCGTTGAGGCCGTTGAGCGAAGTGACGATGAAGGGGAGGGCAAAGCCGCTCCACATCACCGGACTGCGAAAAAAGGAATTGAGGGCGCGACCGGGCTGCTGGGTGCCCATCACCAGGGGCAGTTGGGCCAAGGGATAGGCCAAGCGCTCGTATTCGATCCACTGGCGGCGGAAGAGAACGGCCAGCGCGATCATGACCATGTACAGGCCCAACAAGACTGGCAGCCAGTTCAGCAGAGGGCGGATCCAGGCCATCCAAGGAATGGGCTGGTCGCGGGCAATACCCTCGTAAAAGCCGCGGATGACGTCCTCGCCTTGGGGCACCAGCCAGTGCGGCACAAAGGGATGAATGAGTTCGGCCCATTGGTTTTCGGGGGAGGCCATATAGGAAATCGCCGGCAGGATGGGGATCAGGTACAGGGTCAGCCCCATAGTGCATATAGAACAGGAAATGGCCGCCATCACATAGGCAATGGACAGTTCCCCCGAAGACAGAGCTAGGTAGGGGAGGAAACGGCGCAGCAGACCATTGACGAACAGGGCGAGGAAAAACAGCAGGAAAACCGCGGCCGCGGTGGTAAAGTCAATAGTCAGGTAGGAACCGCGCACCACCAAGCTATTATAAGGCCCCCAAAAAGCGACTAGAACGCTCA
>JAJDYK010000354.1 GCA_022825185.1 Candidatus Latescibacterota bacterium
ATGCCCCTCCCATGCCAACTGGCACATATCGTACAGATGGGCCCCACCTCCCAGCACGTAGAGCACAGGCCAGTGGACTAGGTTTTCGATGGCGTCGTCCGGCCCGTCGTTGCCGCCCCAGCGCGGAATGCACTCCAAATACCCCCGCTCGTCGAAGTACTTGTCGAAGAATTCTGTGCATCCCCTCGTTTGCGCCCGAATTAGTTCCCACTCCAGCAGCGTCCAAGCGGGCGGCGGCATTGGCGTGTCAATAGCGATGGCGCGGGGATTTAGATAGCTCATGGATCGCTCCTTTTAGATAGGCCATGCGTCTGCCGGGACCATTTGGCACTGGCTAAACCGCGACGTTTGTCTGCCCCGTAATGAGCGTCATAGCCAGTCCAAGGTCAACCAAACGTCGCTCGTTTCGTTGACAAAGAGCCTGTCGCGCAATATGTATTTTGCCAGCCGGTGACTGCAATGCACACAGGAATGAGCAGAAGTGCTACCAGACCGCTTGGATGAAATCCCGCGAGCCCTTTGACGGCCCTTTCGCGCAGAAAGTCCGCGCAACGGGTACCGACCAGCAGAAAATGCTGATGGGCGCTATCGAAAAATGGTAAGGAGGAACCAACCATGTTAAACACCGCACAAGTTGAACACTACCACACCGAAGGCTACGTCGCCGTCCCCGGCTTCCTCAGCGCCGAGGAGGTCGCGGCCTTCTTGCGCGAGATGGATGCCGTCAGCGCCGGCAATACGCTCGCCAACTACGACGTCACCCGGATGGAGATGGAGCCTAACCAGCCCTCCGACGGAACGCAGGTGCGCCGTCTGTACGAGCCTTGCAGCCACTACGAGGTCTTCCGGGAATTCGCCCAATCGGAGCGGCTCCTCGACGCGGTCGAGGCTCTGCTCGGCCCGGACTTGGTTTTTCACTACAGCAAGATCAATATGAAACCGGCTGGCGTCGGTTCGCCCGTCGAGTGGCATCAGGATCTTTCCTACTACCCGCTGACTCATCGCGGCTCGGTGAGCATCCTCTTTTATCTCGACGATGCGAGTGTTGAAAACGGCTGTTTGCAAGTTATCCCCCGCCGTCATCGGGCGGACCTGCTGTCGCACAGCACTGATGGATTTTTCCAGGGTCGGGTTACCGAAGAGGTTGATCAATCGCTCGCCGTGCCGATCCCTGGTGAAGCGGGCACGGTCATCTTCATGCATGCGATGACCCCCCATGCTTCCATCGCCAATGTCTCCGACAAGCCTCGGCGCACGCTCATCCTCAGCTACCGCGCCGCCGATGCGTTTCCGATCTACACAGGCGAGATGACGTACAAGACCGAGGCTAATGCGCGCCTAGTGCGCGGCCGGTTCGCACACACAGCGCGTTTCGAGGACCGCACCTTTCCCATTCCGCTATACAAGGACGCCATTTCCTCGCTCTACGACTTGCAGGAGCGCTCGCGCCAAGGGGAGATGGTGGCTGGTTAGAAAATCGCGATTAAATCTTGGGAAACAATGCAGACGCAGACGCAAGCGCGGAATTTTGTAGGAATCGATAAAAAGGCTTAGTGTCATTCAATATAATCTGACTTTGGCGAAAAATTTTGCCGTAACCAATAGGAAAAAACATGCAACGTTTTATTTTGCTTACGTGCCTGACGGCTTTTGTAATGGCCTCGCCAGCGTTCGCCCAGCAAATGGAAGACGTCGTTCACTTAAAAAATGGCGGACTCGTTCGCGGAACGATCATTGAGCAAATTCCAGGCGAATCGCTAAAGATACAGACGCGAGACGGTAATGTATTCGTCTATACGATGGATGAGATTGCTAAGATGTCCAAGGAACCTGTGATGAGGACGCGAGGGCATATTGGGGCTAACAAGAAAAACCCTTGGATAGCTTTTGGCCTATCGCTTCTAATTCCTGGGGCAGGGCAAGCCTACAATGATCAGCTAGGCAAGGGAGCGATCCAACTCGGTACAGTAATAGTTGGTTTCGGGTTTTTGAGCAGTGCTGCGGAGGATGATTATAGGAATATGTATGGTCGTTGGGTTGATCCTGATGATGATAATGGGAAAGCTGTCTTGGGGGTTGTGCTTTTCTTCGGTGGCTATATATGGTCCATTATTGATGCACCGAAATCTGCCAATAGCATCAATCAGCAAAATCAGCAACCTTCTTACGGACATCTGATTGAGCTTGGCGGCAGCCGAACTACTCTTGGTATCGATCCGGTCGTTTCTCACAAAAATCTGGGGACGAGACTGACGCTCCATTTTTAGTTCGTTTTGGAACCACTTGACGGCGGGGCAGGATTTTATTTCTTACCAGTAAGATTAAATAAAAGGAGGCTTTATGGAGTCAGTCGCCACCACCCGCATGTCCTCCAAAGGGCAAGTCGTCATCCCCGAGTCCCTGCGCCAACAGCTAGGCTTGGAGTCAGGTACCCGGTTCATCGTCATGGGCGAAGACGATGTCATCATTCTCAAGACTATCCACACACCCTCCATGCGCGATTTTGATCGCATGATTGCCAAAGCACGCCGTCAAGCTAAGCAAGCTGGAATGAAACGATCGGACATTGCCGCCGCCATTTCCCGGGTCCGAGCGGCAAAATGAAGGTCGTAGTGGACACGAATGTCTTTATATCGGGCGTATTCTTTACTGGGCCACCGCATCAGATCCTCGATGCTTGGAAGCGTGGCAGAGTCCAGATCGTTGTGACACCCGAAATTCTTACTGAATACCGCGACACTGGCACCGAACTGACAGCCCACTTTCCCGACGTTGAACTAGAGCCTTGGCTGGAACTACTCGCCGTCAAGTCAATTTTAGTAGAAGCACCGCCCCTAGAAGAACAGGTCTGCACCGATCCAGACGACGATAAATTCTTCGCCTGTGCCTTGGCCGGCAGAATTTCGCTCATCGTTAGCGGCGACAAGGCTCTACTGCGGGCATCCGGCTATAAGCGGCTCAAAGTGCTCACGCCTCGATCCTTCGTTGATCAGTATTTATAAAGGAGGATGGCCCTTTCGTGTAGAAAGTTCGCGCAATGGGTACCGACCAGCAGAAGATGCTGATAGGCGCTATAGAGAAATCTTGGCGAAAAAATTTCTGCAACCAAATAGGAGAAAACATGCAGCGTTTTATTTTGATCACGTGCCTGACGGCTTTCGTCGTGACCTCGCCAGCACTCGCTCAGCAAATCGAAGATGTGGTTCACTTAAAAAATGGCGGACTCGTTCGCGGAACTATCATTGAGCAGATTCCAGGCGAATCGCTGAAGATAAAGACCCGAGACGGGAATGTATTCATTTATACGATGGATGAGATTGCCAAGATGTCCAAGGAACCAGTGATGGAGATGGGAAGGCATATTGGGGTTCCAAAGAAAAATACTTGGATAGCTGGTGGCCTATCGCTTCTAATTCCTGGGGCCGGACAAGCCTACAATGATCAGGTCAGAGAGGGATTGGCTTATTTCGGCGGCGTAATAATAGGTATAGTACTTATGTATTATGCTAACGAAGATGATTATAGAAACTTTCGTGGTCATACAGTTGATCCTGATGATGATAATTTTATAGGAGTAGCGGGGTCTATTTGTTTTGGTCTCAGTTATGTAGGCTCAGTAGCTGATGCATATTCATCTGCCAAGAAAATCAACGAGCAAAATCAGCAATCTTCTCACGGGCATCTGATTGAGCTTAACGGCAGCCGAGCTACGCTTGGTGTCGATCCGGTCGTTTCTCACAAAAATTTGGGGACGAGACTGACGCTCCATTTTTAGCTCGTTTTGGAATCTTGTCCCGCCGGTGGCATGGTTGGCACTTCACGTCGAGGCCGGATAAAATTGCTCTCAGGAGAAATGCGATATGGATACGTCCGTCATTGACCTGACGTTTGTTCCCGAGCTGTTGCGCCTGCCCTATTCACAAGTTTGGAGCGATTATGATGAAGGGGCTGATGTATTGTATCTCAGTTTTGAAAAACCTCAGTGCGCCAATGACAGCGTGATGGAAGAGGACGGGAATATCTACCACTATCGCGACAGCCGACTCGTTGGCATTACGCTTCCCAATGCCCGAACTCGCTTTCAACAAAGTTCCTCAGAACAGGATCACCATAAGGCGTAGGGTGCAATGTCCCAACAAGGCTCTAAAGAAAACTTCGACCAGCTCATCCGCGACGGCTACTGCTTGATAGGGGATGTCCTCGACGCCGACATCCTCCAGCGTCTGCGCCAAGTCACCGACCAACTCCTCGACGCTCAAAGCCAAGAACTCCGCGACCAACAGCGCTCCACCGGCAGCATGATCGATGTAGGTGTCCACCCCATTTTCGCCGAACTCGTCGCCTATCCGCCCGCCCGCGCCGCTCTCGAAACCTTGGGCTTTCTGCGTCCCCGGTGGATGTCCGGATACGTCATCAGCAAACCGCCCAACAGCCCGGCGCTGTTCTGGCATCAGGACTGGTGGGGCTGGGACGATCCTTCGAGCTATACGCCCCTGCCCCAGCAGCTTTTCCTGATGTACTACCTCGTCGATACCACGCCGCACAACGGCTGTCTGCGCCTGTTGCGCGGCTCGCATCTGCAGCGCCACCGCATGCACGACGAGGTGCCCGACGCCCACACCGACGAACTCCGCCGCGTAGCCGACCCCGACCATCCAGCCTATCAGTCTATTCCCGAAGAGGTGGATGTACCCGTGACGGCGGGCGATGTGGTCATCGGCGACGCGCGGCTGTTGCACTCGGCCCACGCCAACAAGTCGGCCCAGCGTCGCACCGTCATTACCTTGTGGTATTTCCCGTACTTCGACCTGCTCTCCGACGGCCTCCGCGCTGCCATCGCCCGCCCCCGCGAATGGGTCGGCTGGGACGGCGAAGCTAGAGCACGGGTTGCCGACCTCTTGCCTACCTATGAGGGTGCTGCCGAACCCGTGGCTTGGAATCGGATGCCGGGCGAGGCGCTCACGCACTAAACGAGGAGCTTTGCGATGGACTCGATCCTGTTGGACGATAGCCGCATGCAGTCTTTCATCGCCGATGGCTATACCGTGGTCAAAACGGATTTGCCCTCGGAGTTTCACCAGTCCATTTATGGGCAAATAGAGGAGGTCTTGGCTGCCGAGGGCAATCCGGGCAATAACCTATTGCCTCGCATCCCCGACTTGCAGCAGGTGTTTGACCAGCCCGAGGTGGCGGGGGCCCTGACTAGTATCTTGGGGCCGGGGTATTATTTGCATCCGCACCGGTTCTGCCATTTCAACAAGCCGGGTTCGGAAGGGCAGCGGCTGCACAAGGATAGCTGGAGCCGGCGGCACCACCGGCTGCGCTGGGCCATGGCCTTTTACTATCCGCAGGACACGCCGGTCGAGCGCGGCCCCACGGGCGTTGTCCCCGGCAGTCACTATCGCAACCACCTCGACCAAGAGGATGAGGAGCGACAAATCGCGCTCTCAGGGGAGGCTGGGACGGTCGGCATTGTCCACTACGATCTGTGGCATCGAGCCACGCCCAATAGCACTGAGCAGGCTCGCTATATGGTGAAGTTTCTTTTCGTTCGGCTCGAAGAGCCGGACGGGCCTAGTTGGGATGCGAGCGGGGAACCTTGGAGCGGGAACGGTCATGCCGAGGCACCCATGTGGCACAGTATGTGGGAATGGTACGGCGGGCAGTCCGAGGGTCTTGCTGGCGACGGTGATCAGGCGGCGCTGCTGCAGGCGCTGACGGGCGATTCTGAGGCGGCGGGTCAAGCGGCGGCCTATGCCCTCGGTCGCGCTGGGGAGCCAGCCGTGGGGCCGCTGATGGACTGTTTGCGCCAGGGATCGGAATACGTGCGGCGCAACGCTGGCTACGGTTTGGCCGCAGCCGGCCCGGCTGCGGTCGAGGCGCTAGCGCAAGCCTGCGATGACGACGATCCGGACGTGCGGCTAACCGCGGTTGATAGTTTGGGCGATATGGGTCGGGCGGGTGCCGCAGCGGTGCCGGCATTGCAGCGGGCGCTAAGTGATGCGTCGGACGAGGTGCGGGGCCACGCTGCCGAAGCCTTGGGGGCTATGGGCGCGTTGCCCTCAGCAGTGCTGGAGGAACTGGCCGGAATCTTGCGCGACGACGACGAATGGGTGCGGCGCAATGCCGCCTTGGGATTGGCGCGACTGGGCTCGGCTGCGGAGGCCGTGCAGCCGGCCGTGGCAGCAGCTCTAGACGATCCGAACCGCTACGTCAGCGCCAAAGCGGCCAAGACCCTAGAGCGCATTGGCACGCCGGAGGCGACGGAGATTTTGTTCGACTATTTGTTCGCCGCCCGCTGGTGCCCCATCACCACTAAGGATACGCCGTACTAATAGATCGCTTCCGACGGTTTACGGTGTCGGCAGTGTCGATCTTCCCTCAACAGCCTTGCACTAAGCCTATGCAAACCCCTATTCGCCTCGGACTAATCGGCTGCGGTGGCATCGTCCAGTTGCAGCACCTGCCGACGTTGTGTGAACTCGATACGGTACGCATTGTCGCGCTAGCTGATCCCGACGACGACAATCTGGCTAAAGTCGGCGCGACGACCGGCGTCCCGCCCGCCCAGCGCTACGCCGACTACCGCGACATGTTGGAGCAAGCTGCTATAGATGCGGTTCTCATCGCCACGCCGCACCACCTCCACGCTGAGCAAGTCATTGCCTCGGCTGCGGCTGGCTGTACCGTCATCAGCGAAAAGCCGATGGCTACCTCGCTGGAGGAAGCCGCGGCCGTGCTAGACGCTGTGGCGCGCCACGATGTCATTTATACAGTTGTCCACAACGCCGTCTTTACTCCCGGTACTCTCCACGCTATCGCGCTTTTGCACGGGGACGAGTTGCCCGAACCACAAGTCGGCCGCGCCAAATCGATCTTCCCTATGACCGAGGCCCATCACCGCGTCAGCCCGGCCCGGATTTGGCGGGCTTCCAAAGCGGCGGGCGGTGGCTGCATCGGCGATACGGGATACCACGAGATTTATTCGCTCGAAACCTTGATGTGCTCGCCGGTGCGCTATGTCGAGGCGAGGGTGCAGACGCGCTTTTTCGACATCGATGTCGATGATGTGGCGCTCTTGCTTCTCGAACACGAAAACGGAGCCATCTCCACGGTCTCGACCTCGTGGGGCATGGTCGGCGGAGGGGCTGGCGAGCTGGGCAATCTCTGCGAAGTGCATACTCGCGGCGACTGTCTGCGCGTCGTCGGTCGCGGTCGGGAGTTGTATCGCTTCTCGCGGGAGACGGGCGCTTGGTCCGAGATTGCGCTCGACGTTACGGAGCGCAACCGCACTGGCCACGCTGGCTATCTCACTGCTACATTTGCCGCCCTAGCGGCAGGGGATCCGCCGCCGATCACCGCGACGCGGGCCTATCACAACCTCAGCATCATCGAGGCGGCGCGCCGTGCCACTCAAGCGCGCCGCGCCATTGACCTAACGGAGCTTTGAATGCGTCCCTATATCGACTGCCACAACCACATTGGCCGCACCATCGACCGCGTGCCGCCGGTCGGCCAAAACACCGCCATGTGCCTCACGCGCTTTGCCGAGACCCATATCCACGCTGCGATCTCCATGCCCACGGCCGTCGGCAGCCCAATCGCCCGCGGCATCGTGGATATTCGCCATCAAAACGAGGTCATCGCCCGCGCCTGCCGCGATTTTCCCGGCGTCTTTCCCATTGGCTTGGCCTTGATTGAGGAGCGCTTTGGCAAGTTGGGCATTGAAGAGGCCGAAAGGGCCATGAGCGAGTTGGGCTTGGTCGGTATCGTCGGCCATCCGCCCATTGCCGAGTGGTGCATCCCCTTCGTCGAGGCCGCGGCCGCCCGCGAGGGCTTGGTCAACCTGCACATGCACAACCCGCTCATGGACCGCATCGCCGCAATGTTCCCGCACTGCACGTTCATCGCCCACGCCAGCACTTGGGCCGCCGAGCATCTGGCCAAATACGACAATGTGTTTTTTGAGGTGGTCCAGTACCCGGACGGGCCAGGCTCGGAGTGGGATTTCGCGTGGCTGGCCGACAAAGTGGGACGCGAGCGGCTGATTTTTGGTGCCGACTTGCCCTATTACGACTATAGGATCTTGCAGAAGGTCATTGAGGAGGCTCCGGTTGACGACGACCTCAAGGATCGCATCGCCTATAAAAATCTCGCTGCGCTAATCGAGCGCTTCAACCCGGAGTGGACGCTACCAGCGCATCCTCCGAAGGTAGTGCGCGTTTACGATCCAGCGGAACTGTGGGCCGTCAATCCCGCCAATCCTGCCCGTCTGACGGTTTTTGCCTGAGAGGGGACGCCGTGTCGTGTAGCTAAGAGTGAAACAAAAGAGCCTTGTTTCAAAGCAACATCTGGATCATACCACACAGCGTTTGCGAAATTCTGTATTCCCTGCACGAATTTCCAAACAATATACTTCAGAAACTTTACGAGATAGAGATAACGAGATGGCACTGAGCCGAATCGCGTGTGCTGCTGGCGTATTTTTAATTTTCTACTGTGTGCAACCTGTCAACGGACAGGAGGACGCGTCGCCTGTGCGTACGATCGAATACGAGTATTCCTTCGTGCGTGAACCCTTTATTAATCCGGAGATTATCCGAGACTTTTCGACGAGGTTGAGTGACCTTGGCGATCAGGTCGTGGCGATAAACCTTCTCAGCTCCCAAAATAGCAATCGTTACAGCCCGTACCCCGGCGATTTTGGTGTTAGTGAAAGAGATGGGCAATGCCCCTTCGTGTACATAGAAAATCGTGATGAAAGAACACGCTTTGGATACCAGTACATCGGCATGACCGAGTCCGGTGTGCATGTTCTCTATACGTCGGATTGGGGAGGAGGCTCGGGCGTATTCAAGCGCCTCATGCTGCTCACCATTGAGTTTGACGCAGGGATCGACTGTTGTGATTGGGACAGGCAAACCGCGATACGGGATGACAGCAGACGTCTTCTCATCAGGAAACTGGGAGAGATTGGTCTTGGCGATAGGTGGTCGGGGCAACTAGGTGTAAGCGGAAACGAATTGAGTATCGGACGAGACGAGGGTTGGTTCTCCCGAAGTGGGGGAATGGGAGGCGGACCGTTATCCTCCAGTCGATCAGGTCACATTCTCAAGATAGATATTCAACCACGCAATCCATTGGATTTCGCACAACACAGCCATCCGTATCCGTGCAAGGTCGTTTCGGGGACGCAATCACAGCGCGGCGAAGTCCAAGAGAAATGACCGGCGTCTTTCCAATCGGCTTGACCTTGATTGAGGAGCGCTTTGGCAAGCTAGGCGTGGTCTCTACCAGCGCATCCCCCGCAGGCCGTGCGCATTTACGATCCAGAGGAACTGTGGGCCGTCAATCCCGCCAATCCTGCACGACTGACAGTTTTGCCTGAGAGGAGACGGTAGGGAACCGAAAACCGCCGCGCCGCCTGCACCTACCTCTATAACTTGAAAAGTCTGTAAGAATATGTACTCGGCACGGCATTTACTGTTTGGACGAATTTTTCAGAAGATAGTGGGAGCGAAAATAGCGATGCCCTAGTCAGAAATGGATTGACTCGGTTCGATTGACATTCGATTCTCCAAAAGGGGGCATGAAATCTACCATGCTAAAATGACTGTGGAACTGAGAACCTAAAAATTGTGGGGATAGAAAACCTATGAACAGTGCCAATACGGGTTTTGGAGGACCATGGACAGAAGAGAAATTAGCTATTCTTAAAAAATATCTGGATGCCTATACCACAGCACTGAAAAATCAGCCATTCCGTCTGATTTACATCGATGCTTTTGCGGGTACAGGAGAAGTAGAATTAACTTCGGCGGACGAGGAGAAAAAAGAATTTATAGAAGGCTCGGCAAAAATAGCTATGGATGTCGATAAAAAACCATTTGACGAATACATCTTTGTCGAGAAGGACCAAGACCGCTTCATACAACTGAACTCATTAAAAGAAGCCTATAAAAATAAAAACATTCAAATAGAAAATGAGGATGCCAACGATTTTTTGCAGAACTTGCAGAAAGATTGGCAACGCTATCGAGGTGTTCTGTTCCTCGATCCATTTGCCACTGAGGTAGAATGGGCGACAATCGAAAAAATAGCCTCATTCGAGGCCTTGGATACTTGGATACTTTTTCCCACATCGGCAATCGCACGGATGTTGCCTCGGAAGCGAGAGCCAGATAGCATCTCCCCAGAGTGGGCTAACCGTTTGGATTGTATTTACGGCGATGAAAGTTGGAGAGAGCTGTACAGCATTAATCCTCAAATCAGCTTATTTGGAGATGAAGAACAGCAGCGCCAAGAAGGAATCGATGGACTTATTAGAATATACAAGAACAAACTGATCCAATTGTTCGGCAACAGATTTCTTAATCAATCCCGAACGCTAAAGAACTCAAAGAATTCAGCGTTGTTTGAATTTCTGTTCTGCGTTGGGAACCCGAACGGAATCGGCCCCGCAAGACGTATAGCGGAGCATATCCTAAAGGACTTATAAATATGTCCACGCGCTCCAAAATCGAATGGACCGAGACTACGTGGAATCCGGTGACCGGTTGCACGAAGATCAGCCATGGCTGCAAGCATTGCTATGCCGAAAGGATGTCGCAAAGGCTGCAAGCGATGGGAGCGAAAAAATATAAACACGGGTTTGCGGTTACGGTCCACCCAGGAGCCTTGCGCGAGCCGATTAGCTGGAAGAAGCCTAGTCTAGTATTCGTTAATTCCATGTCCGATCTGTTCCATAAGTCCGTTCCCTCGGCCTTCATAGAGTCGGTATTTGCAACCATGAACGAGGCGTCTCAGCATACGTTCCAAGTGCTTACCAAGCGTCCGGATCGCGTTGCACAGCTCGATGGAAGGCTGAATTGGACGCCGAACATCTGGCTCGGCACAAGCATTGAATCTTCAAGATGGTTGGGGCGGATGACACGGCTCAAGAAGACTGGAGCAAAGACGAAGTTTCTGTCTCTCGAACCCCTGCTCGGTCCTTTGTATGATATGGACTTGACAGGAATTGACTGGGTTATCGTCGGCGGTGAATCTGGGCCGGGTGCCCGGCCGATGGAAGCCGACTGGGTGCGATCCATCCGCGACCTCTGTCTGCGGAGTGATGTGCCGTTCTTTTTTAAACAATGGGGCGGCGTATTCAAGAAAAAGACGGGCCGGACGCTGGACAACAAAACGTGGGATCAAATGCCTAAATCCTTTTGCTGATTCCCTTTTTCCGAAAGGAACGAAACCCCATGCCCAATCCCAAAATCACCAAGATCGAAAATATTTACTTCGCTCATCAGATCGAAAACATGGGCACCGACTACAACGGTTTTAATCAGGTTTACCAAAAGGACGCGACGCTGTCGATGACGCCCTGCGTGGTACGCATCCACACCAGCATTGGCGTCACTGGCGAATGCCTCGGCCCGCCAGTACCCGAAAATGTCGCCCGCTATCTGCTCGGTCGGAATCCATTTGCCCGCGAGCGGATTTACAACGATCTCAAGCGCGGTCTGCGCCACTCCGCCCGCACTGACATCTGCGCCGTTGACGTGGCGCTCTGGGATTTCGCTGGCAAGGTGTACGACGCGCCTATCTGGCAGCTTTTGGGCGGTTGGAGAAAGACCATCCCGGCCTATGCTTCGACCTACCACGGCGACGAAAACGGCGGCCTGAACACGCCGGAGGCTTTTGCCGACTTTGCCGAGCAGTGTGCGGAGATCGGCTATCCCGCGTTCAAGATTCACGGCTGGGGCAATGCTCCCATCGCCCGCGAGGTGGCCAATGTACTCGCAGTTGGCGAGCGCGTGGGCGACCGGATGGACCTGATGATCGACCCGGCCTGCGAATACGAGACGTGGGCCGATGCCCTGCGCGTGGGCCGCGCGTGCGACGAGGCGGGCTATTTCTGGCTCGAAGATCCCTATAAGGACGGCGGCGTGTCGATTTTTGCCCACAAGAAGCTGCGCGAATTGCTCAAGACGCCGCTTTTGCAGACCGAGCACATCTTTGGTCTTGAACAGCACGTGGACTTCATCGCCCACGGCGGTACGGACTTTGTCCGCGTCGGCACGTTTGAGGACGGCGGCATCACGGGCGCGATGAAGGTCGCCCACGCGGCCGAGGGCTTTGGTCTCGACTGCGAGTTCCACGGCGGCGGCTTGGCGCATCGCCACTGCATTGCCGCCATCCGCAACACCAACTACTACGAATTGGGCCTGCTCCATCCTCTAGTCAAAAACACCAAGCCGCCCGTCTATCCCCCCGAATTCACCGACGAGTTGGAAAACGTCGATGCCCAAGGCCACGTGTCCGTGCCGCAGGGGCCGGGTTTGGGCGTGGAGATGGATTGGGATTACATTGAAGGACACAAGCGCGGCGAGACGGCGTTTGAGTAGGTTGCCGACCATAACGCATCTATTTCACCGAAAAATAGGAGAATATCCATGCAGCGACGTCCCTACGGTACCACGGGTGAACATCTTTCTGTAATCGGCTTCGGCGGCATCGTCGTCAGCCAAGTAGAAGCGGTCGAGGCCGCCCGCTTGGTGGGGCAAGCCGTTGAGCGCGGCGTCAATTACTTTGACGTGGCTCCGAGCTACGGCAATGCTGAGGAGCGTCTGGGACCGGCTTTGGAACCGTATCGCAGCGATGTGTTCTTGGCTTGCAAGACGACCCAGCGCACGCGGGCTGGTGCCGCGGCTGAGTTGCGCCAATCGCTCAAGACCATGCGCACCGACCACTTCGATCTGTACCAATTGCACGCCATGACCACGGATGAGGATTTTGCCGCGGCCACTGCCCCCGACGGAGCCTTGGCGGCGTTTGTGGAGGCCCGCGATCGAGGATTGGTGCGCTATATAGGTTTTTCGGCTCACTCGGCTGAAATCGCCTTGCAACTGCTGGACTATTTTCCCTTTGACTCGGTGCTGTTCCCCGTCAATTGGGTCAATTACTTCCGGGCCGACTTCGGCCCCCAAGTCTTGGCCAAGGCACAGGAACGCGGCACCGCCTGCCTAGCCCTCAAAGCCATGGCCCGCTCGCTCCTGCCCCAAGGAGCGCCTAAACGCTACGCCAAATGCTGGTACGATCCGATTGACGAGCCGGAGCTAGCCGAGCTAGCCCTGCGCTTCGCCCTGTCGCAGCCCATTACGGCTGCCCTGCCGCCCGGCGAGGCATCCCTCTTTGAAATGGCCTTGGATATGGCCGATCGCCTCGCGCCGCTCACAGATGCTGAAGTGGAGGGCTTGCGGGTTCGCGCCGAGGGGAACTCGCCGCTGTTCGAGTTGGCGGCCACCTGAAAGGAGCAGATTGTGATTCCATTGGTCAGCACTCTCTGTCAAGGGCCGCTAGGCGTGGCCCAGCTACCGCGTCTGTGGTGGAAAAACCTCCTCCACCAAGCCGGGCAGCTCGACGAGGACTACCCCTTTTGCAGCGGCGGCCTCGACAAATACGTGCTGGAGGTGCTGCGCATTGACCAAGACAGTGCCTTGCGTTTTTTGTGGGATCAGCGGCCTACCTACCTACAGTTCGAGGAGTGGGTGACCGCCGAAGGTACGTACGAGCCCAATCGCATCGCGCGCTGGAACGAGTCGCTAGTGCCGCGCACCCACTATAGGCCGGACAAGATTGACGAGACCTATGGGGATATAGGCTGGTCGTCGGAGGAGACGACCGAAGTATCGGCCGTGCTGCTCAACTGCCTGCAGGACTGGCACCTTTTCCATCGCCGCGTCTTCGCTCGCGTCCTCACTCCCGATGCCCCGGGCCTGTCTGGGCCTGTGGCTCCTACCCTCAGCAGCATCGACCGAGGCCCGTTGGGCATCTGCCAACTGCCGCGCACGTGGCTCAAGACCTGCCTGCGCGCCAGAGGCTGGCTGCATCTCGACTACCCCGACTGCTCTGGCCTCGACAAGCTGTGCTTGCAGACCTTGCAGGTGGATCAGGACGCAGCCCTTGCGTTTCTCCGCGAGGAGATGCCGACGTATCTCGCATTTGAGGACTGGGTGCGGCGTCAGGGCACTATCGAGGAAGAAGCGGTGGCGGCCTTCAATCAGCGCCTGCTCGAACGCGAGCACATCGCCGCCAAGCAGGCCGAGATCCACGCCACTTTGCAGCGCCCCCCGACGTGGACGTCAGGGGTGCTGCTCAATCACTTGGAGGACTGGCACTACGCCCACCAGGGATTGGTCGGAGGGTGAGCTTCTGCAAGATGCTGACCCCGTAGAGGATTACTCCTCCTTTGTGGTCGGCGACAACAGCGCGTCGATGGGACCGCCCTCTTTGATGTAGTTGATAACTACGTCGCGGATCAGATCCTCTTTGAGCCATACCGACTTGGCAGTCCCGATCAATGACTCGCGCCGAGGCGGCTCGACGACGAAGGAGTTCGTCGCCACGGTATAGAGACGATCGGGATCAATCGCCGTGTCCGCAGCGGTTAGTCGCTCCGACAGTTCGCCGCCGATGTCCTTCCCGCGAATCTGCACGATGGCGAGTTGATTGCCGAAGGGATGGATGTTCCAGATGTGGCGGGCTGTAATGTTGCCCTGATACAAGCGATTCCGCACGCCCCCTTTGTTGTAAAAGCCAATATCCGAGCCGGACCGAGTCGCCAAGATGTGCTCTACGAGCATGTACATCTCCTCCTGACTCCAGTCTCGCTCGGTGTGTCCGATGGTGACGTCAACAAGTTGGGAGACGCGGTCCTCCCATTTTGCTACGATGGCAGCTATTTTGGGGTCCGGCTGTTGAAGTCGATCGTCAGCGGCGGGCACGACAAACCCCTCAACTTTTGTCACCTGTCCCTCATCATGGTCGTAGAGCAGTTGGACGTGGCCGACGTGCGATGTATAAGCACCGGCGCGGACGATCGGAGTGCCTCGCACGATCTGAGGGGGACTGACGACAGTGTGATTGTGACCGCTGACGATGAGATCAATGCCGTCCACTGATTCGGCCAAGGTACTGTCAGCAACGTGACCGGCGTGGGACAGGAGGATGACGATATCGACATGGGATTTGATCGAGTCAATGGCTGCACGGACGGACGCGACCTCTTCGTCGAAAGTCACCCCTTCGTTGCCCCTCGTCGTGGTAATGTCTCTGGTTTTCTGCGTCGTGACGCCGACGATGCCGACGCGTAGGTTATCCAAACTCAGCGTTGCGAAGGGCGCGTCGGCGATCAGTTCGCCGGCAGGACCGCGCGCATTCGCGCTCAGCAGGGGGAAGTCGGCGATGTCGCGGTAGGCGAGAATTTCGCGCCAGCCATAGTCAAATTCGTGGTTGCCGAGCGCGACGGCGTCGTAGCCGACGGCTGTCATTGCCTCAAAAATCGGTCGTCCCTGAAAAAGGGTTGAGACAGGCGTGCCGGATACGCAGTCGCCGGCATCGAGAGCCAGCACCTTTGAGGAGCGGGCGCGTTCGCGGTCGAAGTACGTGGCGATGCGAGCTAGTCCGGCGGCTCGGTCGCCGTCGGACGAGATGTAGCCGTGGAAGTCGTTGGTGTGCAGGACGACGAGGGTGTCGATGGTGGAGAAGGCGGGGGCGGCTCGTAGGCAGAGCAGAGCCAATACTATGTGGAGGGACAATTGCCGAGTCTGCGGACGGGAAGACGCTATTGATGTACGTTTCATTGATTTTCCGATCGTCGTGGGTTATCAAAGTTTGCAGCGAAACTATGTTGGAGCGGATGCGCGGATGCGCGTAGCCACGGTCTTGAACTTCAACATGAATAGGGCCTCAGCATCTTCTCCAACAGTTGAACCCTTGCTGGTAGCCCACCCCAGCGAGGTAGCGTCCGCTGAAGATCCACATCAAGCCGGAAGACGTGCGTTCCGGGGTGCGAAGTTGTTCTATGTAGAAGCGTCCTACCCTCAGGATCCGATGCTATGACGGCAATCTGCTCAGACTGCGTTTGTGCGTCGATATGGAAAGCGGCGATGACGTGGGCATTGCAGTCCATTGCCCTTGCCGCCTGCAAGGTTTTCAGCTTGCTGCTCATGGACGCGGCAAAAGAATCGGTTGGAGAAAGGATCAGGTCAATCGACTCCAAGGCCGCAGCTATGCTTGGCTCGGGAAGTAGGAAATCAGAGCAGGCTAAGATCGCTACTTTGGTTCCGTCTAGGTCAATGGGTGTGAGGGTTTGGCCTGATTTGAATGGACCTGCCTTAGTTGGATTCTGGGGAATTAGCTTCCTCTGGCTTCCCGCGTACCCATCCGGAGTCGCAATGAAATGCGTTAGGAACATACCGTCTGTTGCAGACTCAACTAGTCCAGCGCAGATGGCTGTTCGGTATCTCTTCGCCAAGGCACAAACTTCCTCCACGTGGGAGCCGTCGGGAACTGTATCTCCGAGATCAACAAGATCGGTTTTAATTATACCGCCGGAGATGTTCAGTTCCGGAAAGACGTATATGTCAGTCTCAGAGGTTTCTCCACCAGCGAGGACCTCCTCCATCAGCGCTAGGTTCTTGTCCGAATCGCCCGTGGAGCAATTGTGAGCCACTGCGGCGATGGTTGTCCTTTTTGTCTTCATAATTTTTGAGACTGAGAATGGCGTTTGACGTCCGTCGGTTTGCGATCCCGCGCAGCGAGTTGCGAAGCCCAATGCACCGCAGGGGACGCAGCAAAACGTCTTGTTAGCCGATGTGGCTCTCCTTAATTCAAGAGTCAAAAGCTTCAGTCTTACTGCTAGATTCTATTCCATTTTTTGTACAAGTCTGATCAATTGACCAAATTCTGAATCCATGAATTCATCGTCCTTCCACCAACTCCACTCGTCAGACGTCATCACTACTCCCATAGCCTCGGCAACCTTGAGCTTGAGTGGTTCAAGAGTGATTCCAAAACCGGTTTGAAGCGTCTGAATAACAGATCCATCACTCTCTTTGAGTTGATTACAGAAGCTCTCCTCCATAACATCACTCAGAAGGTCGAGTTCCCGAAGGCCAAGGTAGAGGAGACGTGGTGGCACACCTGTTTCAAGGTCGTAACTAAAGACATGGGTGTGAGCTGGCGCGACCAAGTTCTGACCAATGAGGGCGTCGAATATGTTTGTCGCACGTCCATCGGCGTCGCCTGAGATGTACACTTGATAACCAGTATCGTGGAAATGCTTGATCAGCAACTGAAGATGGGAAGGCCCACGCCTGGCCCGACCTTCATATGTCTCCACGAGGAGATCCGTGAACCAGCTAATTCCCGATGTTCGGAGACGTTCAAACAAGATCTTCTCCGACCAACCCTCGACTAACAAAACATCCTTTATGGTATTGAATGCCGGAATCGATGCCATTGCAGCCGCAAAACCGTCAAGTCGTCGTCTCAGTCTCGTAAACTGGCCGAAAACATAGGGAATTAAATCGTCCCAGTAGTCCAGATGCGGTTCGCTAATCTGCATTCCAATCATCTGCTCTGTTTTATGGACGTAGCGTGTGAAGTGGAATGCGCCGTTTAAATAATCTTGTCTCTGACGTTGGTCGAGATTCTTAAAGATATGGAAGGTCCGTGTTACAAAATTCTCGAGTGCTGTCTTCGTGACACCGCATCGGATTTCCCCCCACTCACTCTCGACACCTGGATTCGCAGTTGAGAATCGACATGATCTGTAGCGTCCACACTGATGGCACTCGACGTAGGGTACCCACTCTTTGACCAAGCGGCTTGCCAGCTCGTCGACATCCATTTCACCTGACAGCGTGAAGTACCTACGTCCGTTGATCTCCTCGACGCGGAGGCCTTCAACACTTACCCTCTCATCACGTTCTCCAGTATTTGCTTGCATTTCCTCTAACGTTCCCGTGGTATATGAACCTGCGAAGCAGATTGGGTCGAAGCCCATCAGAGTTGAGCCATGCACCGATGTGTTACCTGCGGTTGGCGAGACTCCCTAGCTTCTGGACGAATCTACCCATGTGCGGATCGCACCGATCTAGCGGCAGTTCGTCCCTGTGAAACCATCTAATCGATTTAAATTCTGTCTGGTCGAAATGAAGTTCCTCCGTCCGCGGGTGAACCACGACGTACCAAAGGGAGATATCAGTGTGTCCCGCTGTCCTTCCAACAGTTTCCGTTGAGGTGATGAATATCGGCTCCTCTGAGAAAAGCCGGGGTTCGATCCCCAATTCCTCTTTCGCCTCTCTTCTTGCAGTTTCACTGGGACGCTCATCGGGCTCAACGTGTCCACCTGTCGGCAACCAGAGGCCGGCGTTTCTGTGTTCTACGAGAAGGAAGTAGTCATCGTCCGTAAGTACAAAATAGGATACGAGATGCTTGGGAGGTGTTGCTGGCTTCACTTGGCGGCATAGCTCTGCGCCACTCTCAATCCATTCGAAGACATCGCGCTGATGTTCCGCTTCCAAATCGTCAAGTGGTTCGATCTTCCTGACATCCTCCAAAATCTCCCGTCTCAATACTATTTTCTCCTGTCTACGGTCTCAATATCAAAGCCGTGATCGATTGCACACTGGTAGGCGGCTATAGTAAAATGAACTCCTTCGCGTACTGGAAGCCAGCGGCGATCCGCCTTCGCAAGGGAAGTGCAAGGGGCATTCTCACTAACGGACAACCTCTTCACATCGTCAAGTTTTTCTTTTCACTCCTCACAATTGTCAATAGTGAATAATTAATGCTTATTAGCCGCGAACATGGTTTTTGGGCACTCAGGTATATAACCCCCTTTAGAACGAGGAGGATACACCATGCGGCAGCAGCGCACGATCTACTTTAATGATGCTCGGCACTACTACCTGTTCGCCTTTGAGCCGCCGATGGCGCTTGAAGACGCTTGGGTGCCAATAGACGAAGTTGCAGGTACGGGGGTGGATACTTTTGCCTACGGGGTCGAGCGCGGCGATGGGCTTTTTTATCCATCGCGGGTGGGAATGATGTTCGGAGCGGATATTCAGCCCTTTGAGCAGGCGGCCTATTGGCGCACTTGGCACAACATGCAGAGCCTGATCGAGCGCGGGCTCGATCCGCTGACGGTGCTTATCGACCGAGCACACGACCACAGCATGGACTTCTGGGCTAGTTTGCGGATGGCCGCCTACGGGAATATGGATCCGGCCCATAAGCTGGCCGACGGCGGTGGCGGGCTGGCGCACGCGGAGGTGCGGGCGCACATCTTGCAAGTGGTTGAGGAGCTGGCGACCGAATACGAAACCGATGGCGTTGAGCTGGACTTTGCCCTGCCAGGCGGAGCGCCGCGCATTTTGCGGGAGGAGGATGTGAAGGCGACGACGCCCATTTTGACCGATTACGTAGAGCAACTCGCCGAGCGGGTGCGCGGGCAGCGGTCGGGTGCGGTCGGAGCGCGGGTTTTGCCCACTGAGGAGATGAACAGGGCACAGGGCTTGGACGTGCGGACTTGGCTAGAGCGTGGGTTGGTGGATTTCTTGGTGCCGATTCGCTACGGCTATATGATCCTCGATGGGGACATGCCGATAGATTGGCTGGTCGAGGCGGCGCACGCGGCCGATGCAGCGGTCTATGGCACCTTGCAGCCCTACGTATCTGATGAGTCGGTTGGGGCCGAGCGGGTTTGCCCTTCTCCGGCCCAACTGCGGGCGGTGGCGATGAACCTGTTGGATCGGGGCTGTGATGGGCTGTACGCTTGGTTTATGCCTTGGCCCTTAGGAGACCGGGAGCGTAGCGCGCTGAGCGAACTGGGCAGTCGGGAGCTGATGCAGGAGAAAGACAAGCACTACGTGCTGGCGCGGCGGTCGGCGGATGCGGAAAACCAATACCCAGTGGCGCTGCCGGTGGAGATCGCGGCCGACGACCGGGCGCAGCATACCATACCCTTTTACTTGGCCGACGACGCGCAAGAAGGCCGCGTCAGTCAGGTGCTGTTGCGGATCAGGATCGTCGATCTGGTCTCGGACGACCGCTTGGAGATCGCGCTCAACGGCCAGTCGTTGCAAGGGGAGATATGCCGCCGTGAGTTCGGCTATAAGGTCGTCCCGTATCAGGGTATATGGCTGATTTTTGATTTGCAGGAGGTGCGGCCGCAGCAGGGAGCGAACCGCTTGGAGATTGCGTTGGTGGGACGGCCGGACGATTTGGTGAGTCCGCTGAGGGTCGCAGATGTGGAAGTCGAGGTGAAGTATCATCCACTGCCGACGGGGTTGGAGTGAGACTGTTTGCTGTTTGACATGATTTTATGACTTTCAGAGACCGCGGGCTTATTGTCTGCGGTCTTTTTTGAGGGATAACCGATGATAACACTGCTGCACAAATACGGGAAAACCATCGCCATCGTCGCGACGCAGTCGCTCAACGACGCGCTTTGGGGCCTGATGGGCGATTTCGCGTTGCGGCTATTCCACGTGGCGATCTTGCTCTCGCTCTGGCGCACGGTGATGGCGGGCCAAGGCGTGGTTGCGGGGATGAGCTTGGAGGCGGTGCTGACCTATACCATGGTCGCGGCAATTTTTGCCGACCAGCTAGCGGGCCGTACCCGGATCGACGACGATCTGTGGAGTGGCAATATAGCCAATCGCTTCTTGCGGCCGATGGGGATCTACGGGCAGATGCTGGCCGA
>JAJDYK010000092.1 GCA_022825185.1 Candidatus Latescibacterota bacterium
AAGACTTGGGCGCTGCCGAAGGATTTGCAGATACCTGCCATCTGCAACAGAGGTGCGGTATGGCCCATACTAGTGATCGGGAATCAACTGCTCGTAGCCGGCGAGTTCGGGCTTGTCCTTTAGGGCGGCCAAGTGTGCGACAAAGGCTTCCTGCGGGAAGACGAAGTCGAAGCCTGGCTCGCCTTGGCATTCGTATTCGGGGTAGAATTGACAGATGTTGGCCGGGTGGACCATCACGTGGTTGACGGTGACAGCCGGCGGCACGTCGTGGCCGGCTAGGCGCATTAGGCTCAGCGGGATGAGATAGTTGCCGTAGCGCTCGGGGAAATAGGCGACCGAGGCGATGAAGTTCTCCTCAGCGACCATCGTCTCCAACTCATCGGCCCCCTTGCCGACGACCAGCGCGTCTGCGCCGCGTCCCTGCTGCTGCACGGCGCGCAACATGCCAGAGACCGATTGGTCGTTGATCGCGGTGATCAGGATCGGCGCACCTTGGGGAATGCGACCGAGCGCGTTGCTCATCTGCTGGAAAGAGTACTGCAGCGTATTCTTGGTGTCGATGCGGATGATGCGCTCGGGCGGGAAACCGGGCAGCGAGGCGAGGAAGCCGGCGATTTGGCCCTCCGTGCGCATGGCGGGGATCGCACCCGACTGCGGCAGTTCGCCGACGACGAAGTATCCCTCCGCGAGCGCCCGGTCGCCGAAGCGCACCTTGGCCGCTTGCGCCAGATAGGAGCCGCCCATAAAGCCCGAGCGGGGGTTGTTGGCACCGAAGTAGATGGCACCCGGCATGGGAATGTCGATGGCGACCACGCCGATCTGCTTGCGGTTGAAGTGCTGCATGATTGCCGGGCCAAAATTGACGTCGGTTTGGAACTCAATGCAGAAGTCAACTTGACGCCGGGCAAAGCTCTCGGCGTTGGCCAAAGCGGTCGGCCCGTCGAGCCGGTTGTCGGCGATCAGCAGTTCGATGCCAGCGGCCTCGGCGTTGCGCTCAATGCTCTGTTCGACCTTGATGCCAAAGCTGATGTCGCGCTGCAGGTTGGCAAAGCCGAAGACTAGGGTTTCGCCATTTTTAGGGGGCGAGTTTTGCGCAGCTTCGGCGGCCATTGCTTGCAGCGCTGCGGACGGGAGCATCAGACCGTCGTAGGTCGCCGGATCGAAGCCGTGGAACCCCTCGCTCGATGCTGAAATCGGGGCGCAGAACAAACAGGCGGCGAGAATAAGTCGAATCGAAATCATAGATACACTTTCGTTTGGAAATGGGCTGAGAATATACGGAGCAGCTAGCGAGTAGCTCAAGGCGCAGGGCCTCAGCCTACTTTTCAGGAGCGATGCGGTTCGTTAATATGTCCGTCCTGTTGCAGTTGCGATTGACAGAAACCAAGCCGCATACAGCGCCCGCAGCGAAGGGATGCTGGCGGTAGTGCCGAAAAGGAAAATGCAATGCTAACCAAAGAAGGATGCCGCTCGCGGCAGCAGCGCCTGTGTGCGCGGCTAGCCGAACTCGACATCGATGTGGCCGTGATCAACCATCCGAAGGAAATCTACTACTTCACCGGGATCATCATCCCCGAGGAATTCCCCGGCCCACCGGCGATCTTTTGGCTGGGGGCCGATGGGCGGTCCTTGCTGGTCGCGCATACTGACGAAGGCGAGCCGTGCGCCGACGAGTGTTTCACCTTTCCTCTCAGCGTCGGCGGCACGGTCACGCCCGATTTGCGTGAGGTGATAAGCGGGCTAATCGTCGATACGCTGCGGGCCAAAAAGCCGGCGGCTAGCCGCCTAGGCTGGCAGAGCGAGTTTTTGCCGCGTCGCTTGGGACAGGCGATCGAAGAAGGGCTGGGTAAAACGCCCGCATGGGTCGCAATCGATGACCTACTCGCCGACATGCAGGAGGTCAAGGACCCCGACGAAATCGAGCTGTTGCGCAAGGTAGTGCAGGTCGATCTAGCCGCATACGCCGCGGCGGAAGCGGCGATGGCTCCGGGCGTCAGCGAGCTGGAGGTGCTAGCGGCAGCGCAACGAGCAGCGCATCTTGCCGCTGGTGAGAAGGTTTTTCACGACGGCGACTACCAGTGCGGCGAGTTGGGCGGTTTTGCGCGCAATCGCCCGATTGAGGCTGGGGAAATCTACGTCATCGACGCTTGGTCGGTGTACCGCGGCTACTGGGCCGACTTGTGCCGCAGCTTTGCAGTGGGCGAGCCGACTGAGGTGCAGCACTCCGTCTTCGAGCACGTCAAGGGTTTTCACGACCGCGTCGGCGAGTACTTGCGGCCGGGCAAGGACGGCAGCGAATGCGCAGTGGCCATGGACGCCTATATCCGCGAGCATCCCAAATTGGCCGACGTCGGCTTGATCCACCACGCCGGGCACAACATCGGCCTGCGGGCGCACCAGATGCCCGATCTCAACAAGGAGCGCGGCGGCACCTTGCGCGTGGGCAATGTGGTCTCAGTCGAGCCGGGGGCCTATATCCCCGAGGCACGGGCAGGGGTGCGGCTGGAAAATATGTACCTGATTACCGAGGGCGGCTTGGAGAACCTTTCGCCGTATCCAATGGAATTGGGGGCGCACTGTTGAGCGAGGTACTCGAATTTGCCGAAGACCTCGCCCGGGGCGCTGGTGTGCTAATCGCCCAAGCACGGGCGGACCGAGCACTGGATCTGAGCTACAAGGAAGGGACTGAGCTGTTGACGTCGGCCGATCTTCAGGCCGATCAGCTCATCCGCAGCGAGATCGAAAAGACCTTCCCCAACCACTACATCCTCTCCGAAGAGTCTTCACCTCACCTTACAGACCCGGCGCAACTGCGCGGCCCCTTGTGGGTCATTGACCCGATTGACGGCACCGTCAACTACGCCTATAACCAGCAGCAAGTAGCCGTGTCCATTGCCTTTGCCAAAGGCGGTCAAGTGCAGGTCGGGGTAGTGCGCTGTCCGTTTGTGGACGAGACCTTTACCGCCCGGCGCGGTGCAGGTGCTTGGCTCAACGGTCGCGCCATCCGAACCAGCGAGTGTAGCGAGCTATCCCGCGCCCTGATCGGCACGGGCTTTCCCTACGCCGCCGAAGGCAGAGTGGCGCTGGTGGATCGCTTGCACCGCGTGCTCGGACACTGCCGCGACATCCGCCGCGTAGGCTCGGCCGCCATTGATCTCTGTTGGGTGGCGATGGGCCGGCTCGACGGCTTTTACGAGGCGCTCAAGCCCTGGGACTTGGCGGCCGCGGCCCTGATTGCGCGGGAGGCGGGCGCTCGCGTCGGTCACTTACAGCCCGTGGATGGCGAGCTACCGGAAGAATTATACGGCCGCGACCTAGTCGCCGCCGCGCCGGGAATCTACGAACAACTGGTCGCACTGTTGCGCAAATAACGAGGAGATCCCATGAAAATCAGTGACATCAAAGCCTATCCAACTTGGGTCGGCCACCGCAATCAGCTCATCGTCAAGGTCGAGACCGACGAGGGCATCCACGGCTGGGGAGAGTCGGGGTTGTCGGGACGCGAGCTGGCCGTAGTGGGCGCGGTGCGGCACTACCGAGAGTTTTTGCTCGGCCGCGACCCACGCGAAATTGGGCGGCTCTGGCAGGAGATGTACCGCGGCCAGTACTTTGAAGGCGGACGGGTGTTGACCGCGGCGATTTCGGCCATCGACATCGCTTTACACGACGTGGTGGGCAAGGCCCTCGGCGTGCCGGTCTATCAGCTTTTGGGGGGCAAGCAGCGCGAGTGGGTGCCCTGCTTTGCGACGACCGGAGCACCGGACCTAGAGACCTTGGTCAACAACTGCAAGCTACTGTTGGACAAGGGGTGGGACGTGATCCGCACGGGAATGGCCCAGCGCAAACAGTACGACGATGAACTGCTGTTCGAGCCGCGCGAGTCCATCGGCATCACCGCGGCTTGGCTGACTGAAGTGCGCCGTGAAATTGGTCCCGATCCGGTCTTGGGCATTGACTATCACCATCGGCTGACGGTCGCCGAGAGCGCGTCGTTCTGCCAGAAGATGCCGCCGGGGACGCTCGACTTTCTCGAAGAACCCATTCGCGACGAGTGTCCCGAAGCCTACGAATCGCTCCGCACCATGACCGACGTGCCGTTTGCCATCGGCGAGGAATTTGCCAGCAAGTGGCAGTTTTTGCCCTATCTCGAACGGGGCATCACGCAGTTTGCGCGGATCGACGTGTGCAATGTCGGCGGGCTGACCGAGTCGATGAAGGTGGCGAGCTTAGCCGAATCCCACTACATCGACTTGATGCCACACAACCCACTGGGGCCGATCTGCACCGCTGCGACCGTGCATCTGGCGGCGGCAGTGCCCAACTTCGCGTGGCTCGAACACCGCGTGACGCCGACGGAAGCGGGGAAATTCATGGACGAAGATTTGTTTCCGATGCAGTGCGAATTGGTAGGGTCGATGTTGAAGGTGCCCGAGGGGCCGGGGCTGGGCGTGGAGTTCAACGAAGAGCTGGCCAAGGAACAGGAATTCAAGTTTTGGGAAGCGCCGCATTTGCGCCGGCGGGATGGGTCGCATACGAACTGGTAGTGACTATTTTGAACCTTCCTCCAAATTAGTCGGACTTTTTTGGAGTTTACTCCAAAATGGTCAAGCCGCGCCCCTAGGTACAGAGCAGTCGAGGCAACGCTGAAATATCGTCTATGACCGCAACTTTGGGAACTTCGTCAAATTCACTTTTGCTCGTCGCGCCTGATAGTACCGCAATAAAGGGCACCTTGGCCCGTTCGGCCGTTAGCGCATCAATCGTACTGTCGCCGACGTAAAGCACGTCATTGGCATCCATTTGCATTCTAGCGATAGAGGCTATCAAACCGCCGGGATGTGGTTTGTGTTCGGCAACATCTTCTCCGCCGATGATGACGCCAAAACGATCAGATAGCCCTTCTCTTGCTAGAATTTCCTCAATTCTATAACGAAACTTCGTTGACACGATCCCCAATGCAAAACCCATTTCGATCAACCGCTCCGTTGTCGCGGGAACGCTAGCAAACATAGACGTTAAATCTACCATAACCTGATCGGCTCGTTCGACAAAGTTGCTTATAAACAAACTGACGTTCTGATTGTCGGTTTGCCCAGTCAGACTTAGAAAGGTGTCCTCCAGGGATATACCAATAGTTCGCTTGATTCGCTCATCATCGGCTCGGGGCAAATTCAACCTTTCCAGCGCAAAATTAACACACTCAATGATGCCTTTTGTTGAATCTGCTAGTGTAAGGTCGAAGTCAAAAATGATCGCCCGAGCCATAGCTTGTCGTGCGAATCCCTTTCCCAATATGGTGCGATGCGCCTGTTACCAACGATAGGGCGTACAACGCGGGCCAATATAGCGTCGCACGCCCTACCTTTTATCCCTAAAAAACCGGAATGAACTTGTGGCACACGGGCGAGACTACTTCGGCCTTGTGGCCGGTAGGAGTGAGCTTGCCAGTGTCTGGATCGACGCGGAAGGTGAAGATGTCGTCGGTGCTGTGATTGCCAGCAATTAGGTAGGTGCCCGTGGGGTCGAGGCCGAAGTTGCGCGGGCTGGCACCGCCGGTCGGCACGATCTCGACGAGTGCGAGCTTGCCGTTGTCTTGGTCGATGGCATAGACGGCAATAGAGTCGTGGCCTCGATTGGACCCGTAGAGGAAGCGGCCATTGGGGTGGACGTGGATGTCGGCGGTGTGGCTGACCTCCGCATAGCCGTCGGGCAGCGTCGAGATGGT
>JAJDYK010000219.1 GCA_022825185.1 Candidatus Latescibacterota bacterium
CAAGGGCGCGACCGCATCGATCCGACCTACTACGTTGGCAAGGGCAAGGCCGCCTCCCTCAAGCCGCTTGCGGCCCAGTGCCAAGCCGACGTGATCGTCTTTGACAACGACCTCTCGCCAGCCCAGATGCGCAACTTAGAGCGCGTCACCAAGCGCCGCATTATCGACCGCAGTGCCGTGATCTTGGACATTTTCGCGCGCCACGCTCGCACCCACACGGCTCAGATCCAAGTCGAGTTGGCCCAGCTCAACTATCTCCTGCCGCGCTTGACTCGCTACTGGACCCACCTGTCGCGCCAAGCCGGCGGTGGGGCCATTCGCGGTATGGGAGCAGCCGGCGTCCGCGGCCCGGGCGAAACCCAGTTGGAAATCGACCGTCGCCTGATTCGCCGTCAGATTAATTCCCTAGAGACCAAGCTCGACAAAATTGGCGTGCAGATGGCGACTAACCGCAAAAATCGCGCGGATGTTTTTAAGGTGGCTCTCGTGGGTTATACCAACGCTGGCAAATCGACCCTGATGAGGGCGCTTTCCGGCGCGGATGTGCTAGTCGAAGACCAACTCTTTGCCACCTTGGACTCGACCACTCGCGCCGTTGATCTCGATCGCAACCACAAGATCCTGCTCACCGACACGGTCGGCTTCATCAACCGCCTGCCCCACCACCTGTTTGCCTCTTTTCGCGCCACGCTCGAAGAGGCCGTGGAGGCCGATTTGCTGCTCCACGTGATCGATTTGAGCTTTCCGTACTACGAGTCGCAGATCGCCACGGTCGAGGAAGTCCTCCACAGTCTCGGGCTTGCCGACAGCCCCACTCTGAGGGTGTACAACAAAATTGACCAAGTAGCTCCCGGCGAAGAAGAGCGGATCGCGGCCGCGTACGCAGATCGCGAAGACGCCATCGCCGTCTCGGCTAGCCAAGCCATCAACCTCGACGCGCTGCGCGACAAAATCCGTGCGTACAGCGTCGCTGGCGACATCACTTTGGAGTTGCAGGTTCCCCAAGCCGAGGGTCGGCTATTGGCCCATTTGCATCAGCAGGGTCAGGTCCTCGCGGAGACTTACAAGGGCAACGACGTGTGCTTATGCGTGCGCTTGGAAAAGACGTGGGCCAAGCGCTGGCGGCTGGAGCGCTTTGTCCCCGCCTAAGACGGCACAGCCCTACCATCGCGATTGAAGGCCGTTGCACTGCCGGATAAAGCGTCGTATGCAAACTAACCGCGAACCGGAACTGCCGCTCGCCTTCGCCGTAACCACCTCTTCGCGTCCCAGCCCTCGGGAGCTTGCGAGTGCGCATTGCCTTGCCAGCGAAACCGGCTATCGCTATGTGCCTCGCGCCCGCCGCTCGCTCGCTGGAATGGCTGCGGACGAGAGACTCACGGGCCTGATCGTCGTCGAGCGCGGCAATTTTTCCCTTTGGGTCGCCGGACAGTGTCTCCGCTACCATCCCAACATGGCCAAATTGCGGATCCTCGCCTTGGAACAAGGCAAACACGACATTTTGGTCGATGCCTTGCAGCTCAAATTAGGCGACCGCGTCCTCGACTGTACCTGCGGTCTGGGTGCGGACGCCATCGTGGCCGCTTGCAGGGTTGGCGCGACGGGGCGCGTCCGCAGCCTCGAAGCCTCGCCGCTGTTGGCTCTGCTGGTCGAGCGCGGCATGGCCTGCTATGTGATTGACGACCCACCGTCCCTCGCCCCGGCTATGCGCCGCGTCGAAGTCCTAAACGCCGACTATGCCGACTACCTGCGCCGCGAAGCCGACAATGCTTGGGATGTGGTTTACTTCGACCCCATGTTTGGCGAAACTATTGCCGGCGCTCGGGGTTTAGAACTGGTCCGTTACTTGGCCCGGGAGGGCAGCCCATCCCCTGCGGATTTGGGCGAGGCCCGCCGCGTCGCCCGCCGCCGAGTGGTGATGAAGGATCGCCGGCCCGGCCGCTTGCTCGCCCGCCTCGGTTTTGCCAAAGTCGAAGAGAGTCGCCGCGTTTGCTACGGCGTGCTACCCGCTTGGTAGAGACGTTTTATCCGCTTACCGGAAGGAACGAATCGTGGATCTATCCTGTTGTACTTGGGCCTTGACCGGCTCGGAAGAAGATGCCCTCACCGCACTGGCCGCTATCGGCTTCCGCTCCATTGATGTGCAGGCGAAGACCTTTGTTAGCCCGGCGTCGCGCGCGCGCATCGACGACCTCGGCCTGTCGGTCTCTTGCCTCGCGCTGTGTTTTAACATGGAAGACAGCGCGGCGCTCGATGGCGCGACGGTCGCCGCTCGACAAGCCGCCCTCGACCACTGCCGGGAGGCCCTAGACCACGCCGCTGCCCTCGGTGCCGACACCGCGTACGTAGTCCCAGGGACCGACCCAGCCGCGCTGCCCCAGTTTGGTGAGGCCCTGGGGCAAGTGGCGGATTTCGCAGCCGTGCGTGCGATCCGCATCGGGGTTGAGCATTTCCCCGGCAAGGCACTGCCGACGGCCGCTGGGACCTTGGAGTATTTGTCCAGCCTAAACCACCCCAACCTCTACTTGCTCCTCGACACCGGTCACCTACAGATGTCCAAGGAAGATCCGGCCGAGGTCATAGCTGCCGCCGGAGACCGGCTCGGATACGTGCACCTAGATGACAACGACGGGGAGGGCGATTTGCACTGGTCCTTGCTGGAAGGCGTGCTGACCGAAGAAGCGCTAGCCGCGACTTTCTCCGCCCTCGCCCTAAGCCCATACGCTGGCCCGGCAAGCATTGAACTCAGCCCCCAACTCTCCGACCCTGTAGCCGCCCTAACCCAAAGCCGCGCTTGTGCCTTGCAAGCGGCTAAAAGAGAGTAGCCGAT
>JAJDYK010000035.1 GCA_022825185.1 Candidatus Latescibacterota bacterium
ACAGACCGCACCCGACGATCCGCGCTTGGTGGGCCAGTTCAGAGAGGCGCTGGCGATTTGGCTGCGCGAGTTGCCAGCCGTACCCTTGTTGCAATTTTACCACCGCTTGCCACACAACCAAACCTACTGGCGCAACTGGCCATCGGAGGACAATCCGTATATCAATACAGCCTACTGGCACCGAACGTGGCTTTTAGTATTGTTGAATCTACAACCAACGCGAGGTTAAAGGTTTGATCTCGCTCAATCGGCGCGGCTGGCATCATCTCACTCCAAACCGAGACGAGGCCCAATTATGAAACGCATCATTTGCACATTGCTCAGCGCGTGGCTGCTCAGCGGCTGCGGCGACACCCCCTCCGACCAAGAGCCATCGGACGCGGCTGACCAGTCCGAGGACGTCGAGGTCGAAGAATCGGCGCTTATCCAAGTACCGAGGAACCGCACCTTAATCATGGATTGCGCCGAAAGCGGCACGTGCGCCGGGCAGATCAAAGACTACAATACCTTCAACCCCTATCGGCCGGAATCCACCTCGCGCACCGGGTACAATTTCGTTTTCGAGCCGTTGTACTTTTACAATGCCTTCGAGGGCAAGCTGACTCCCTGGATCGCCACAGATCACCGCTTCAACGACGCCTATACCGAAGTGGAAATCACCATTCGTCCAGGAGTCAGATGGAGCGACGGCATGCCGTGGACGGCGCACGACTTGGTTTTTACGGTCAACATGCTGCGGCAGAACGCGCCTTTGTTGGCCTATTCAACCGACATGAAAAACTGGGTCCAAGAGGCCGTGGCCGTCGATAGCCTGACGGCGCGCATAGTCCTGACAGCACCCAACCCGCGCTTTGTTTTTTCGTACTTCGCCCACAACTTCGGCAATGGGGTGCCGATTGTGCCCAAGCACGTGTGGGAAGGGCAGTCGCCAGATACCTTTGAAAACTTCGATCCGCAAAAAGGCTGGCCCGTGTTTTCCGGGCCGTACAAGCTAGTGCTCTCCACGCCGCAACAGCGCATCTGGGACCTGCGGCCAGACTGGTGGGCCGCGGCTACCGGCTTCCAATCCCTGCCCAAAGTCGAGCGCATCATCTACCTGCCCTTCATGGAGGAGGCCAAGCGCGTCCAAAACCTAATCACCAACCACATGGACACCTGCCTAGACCTCCGACCACCCAACATCCTGACCGTACTCGACAAAAATCCCAAGGTGACGACTTGGACCGGGCGCCTACCGCCATACGGCTACGTCGATTTCTGGCCCATTTCCCTCGGCTTCAACAACCTTGAAGCCCCCTTTGCGGATGTCGATGTGCGGCGGGCGATCAACTATGCCATCAACCGGCAGCAGTTAGTGGAAGTGGGCTGGCAGGGAGCGGGCACCTCAACGCTTTTGCCCTTTCCCGCGTACCCCGCGCTCCGGCCGTATTTCAGCGAGGTCGAGGATCTGTTAGAGGAATACGAAATAGGCGTCTTTGACCTAGACAAGAGCGCGGCCCTGATGCGGAGCATGGGCTGGCAGCGGTCCGCCGAAGGCTATTGGACCAAAGACGGCGAGCCATTTGAAATGCTCATCGACATCCACCCGATTTTCCAAGACATCACGCCGGTCTTGGTCGCGCAGCTAGAGCGAGCGGGTTTTGACGCGGACTTCCGCAACACTCCAGACACCTATACTCGCATGTCGCACGGCACGGCCCGCTCCTTTATCAACGGGCACGGCGGCAGCGTGCGCGATCCGTACTTTACGCTGCGGCTCTACCACAGCCGCTTCGTGCAGCCAACCGGCACGCCCGCCGAGTACTTCTGGCGCTGGCAGAACGAGGAATACGACCGAATCGTCGATCAAATGGCAGAAGTCGCGCCGCGCGATCCGCAGCTAGTGCAATTGTACCGCCAAGCCATGGAAATCTGGCTGGCCGAACTGCCGTCAATCCCCCTCTTGCAGTGGTACCACCGCATCCCGCACAACCAAACCTACTGGCGCAACTGGCCCTCGGAATACAACCCTTATATCAACAGCGCCTATTGGCACCGGGTGTGGCTATTGGTGTTGCTCAATTTGCAGCCGGTGCAGGGGTAACGCACGAGGAGAGTACACATGAAATTGCGCCAATGGATTATCGCAGCCGTTGTGGGACTAGTCGCCCTAAGCTGCGGCGATCAGCAGGAAGCACCAGCAGAGAAAAAACTCAAGATCGCCGGGATTGTCTTTCAGGAGGATCAGTTTTTCCGGCTGATCCAGTTTGGGATGCAGGACGCAGCTGACAAAGCGGGCGTCGAGTTGCTGCTGGCCAATAGCGTGAATAAGCCGGACAAGGAGATTCAGCTAGTCAACACCTATATCGCACGCGGCGTCGATGCCATTGTAATCTCGCCGCTGAGCGCCAAAGCCTCGGCCACAGCCTTACAGCGGGCCAAGGACGCTGGTATCGTGGTAGTGACGTACAATACAACGGTAGAAGGAGATATTCCCGTCACCTATATCGAGAGCGACCAAGGGGACTTGGGCCGACAGACCGGGCTGGTGGCGCGGCGCTACATCGAAGAGCAGCTAGGCGGACAAGCCAAAATTGCGACCCTCGCCTTCAAGTCGCAGCTCGCAGAGCAGAGCGACGCGCGCCGCAACGGATTCGTCGAAGTGGTGGGACAGTTGCCGGGCGTGGAATTCGTCGCCGAGCAGGACGCTTGGCTACCAGAGATGGCGCTCAAGAAAGCCGGGGACATTCTCACGGCCCATCCAGAAATCGACATCATCTGGTCGGCCAACGAAGGCGGTACCGTCGGGTCGGTAATGGCGGTCAAAAACGCCGGCCGCGAGGGGAAGGTGGTCGTCTTTGGCACTGATGCCAGCCAACAGCTCGTCGAGTTCATGCTCGCCGAGGACAACATCTTGCAGGCTCTCACCACCCAAACCCCTTTTGAACTGGGCACAAAGGCCATGGAGCTGGCCATCGCGGCGCTCAAGGGGCAGGATGTCGCGGCCAAGGTAGTGATGGACGGAGTGCTTGTGGCGCGCCAAGACCCGGACGGCGTGCGGGCTTTCGGCGCGCGACTCGCGGACTTGATCGCCCTCGGCAATCAGTGAGCCAACCTCCCTTCAAACTAGCAGTCGAAAACCTCGGCAAGGACTACCCAGGAACGGTGGCGCTCGACGAGGTTTCGGTGGGGTTTGCCCCCGGCGAGGTCCACGCGCTAATCGGCAAAAACGGCGCTGGCAAAAGCACGCTGGTCAAAATCTTAGCCGGATCGGTCGCCCCAAGTAGGGGACACATTCTCTACGACGGAATGCCGGTCGCGCTGCGCTCGCCGCAGGACGCCTTTGACTATGGCATTGCCATGGTCTATCAGGAACTGAGCTTGGTGCCAGGGCTGACGGTGGCTGAGAATATCCTGCTCGGCCGGACGCCGAAGCGGCGCGGACTCATCGACTGGGCGGCAACCTACGCACGAGCCGAGGAGGTTCTGGCGAGGCTGGGAGTCGCCATCGATGTCCGGGCGCGCACTGGCGATCTGGGAGTGGCGCAGCAGCAGATCGTCGAAATCGCCAAGGCCATGTCCTTTGACCCAGCCGTACTCATCCTCGACGAGCCGACCTCGGCGCTGGCGACGCACGAGACCGAACAACTCTTCCGCGTGGTCAAAGGGCTGGCGGCAGCGGGCGTGGCAATCATCTACATCTCCCACCGTTTACAGGAATTGCACTCCATCGCCGACCGAGTTACGGTACTGCGCGACGGGCATCACATCGGCACGGTGGCGATGCGGGAGACAAGCATCGCGGCGATCGTGCAAATGATGTTTGGCGAAGTCGCGCAGCAGGAGCGGCCGGATGATTTGCAGCCAAGCGCGACTCCAGTGCTGGAGGTGCAGGGCTTGTCGCGCGGGGACGCCTTCACCGATGTGAGCTTCGCGCTCTACGAGGGCGAAATCCTCGGCATTGCCGGGATGCTGGGTGCCGGCCGCACCGAACTACTGCGCGCCCTCTTCGGCGCAGACGCCTGTGATCGCGGACAGGTCTTGGTCCAAGGCCAGCGCGTAGCAGCACCAACCCCTCCGAAAATGAAAGCACAGGGCTTGGCCTTTACCCCTGAAAACCGCAAGGAAGAAGCCCTCATTCAAGCGCATAGCATCCGCGCTAATATGTGCTTGGCGAGCATGGGCCGAATCGCCCGCCGGGGGTACATCACCCGCGTGGAAGAGCAAGCCGTAGTAGATGCACTAGTAACCCAACTCGAAATCAAAGTCGCCGACACCGAAGCTCCAGTCTCAGCCCTGAGCGGCGGGAACCAGCAAAAGGTGGTGTTGGGCAATTGGCTGGGCAATCGCCCGCGCGTCATCCTCTTCGACGAGCCGACGCGCGGCGTAGATGTGCAAGCCAAGCAGCAGATCTTTGAGGCCATGTGGGATTTGAGCCGCCAAGGCATTGCCTCGCTTTTTGTCTCGACCGAGTTGGAAGAATTGGTCGAAGTCTGCCATCGGATCTTAATCATGAGCGAGGGACGGATCGAAGGCCAAGTGCGGCCCGAGGAAGTCAGCGCCGAAGAGTTGGCACTGCGCTGCATGGGGACGGCCCGCAATGCGTGAACGGCTTTTGGCGTGGGTGAAGCGCTCGATTATGGAGATCATTCTCTTCGTCCTCTGCGCGATCTTGGCGTTTGAGGCCGAAGGGTTTTTCTCCGTTGACAATCTGCTCAACGTGCTGCGCAACGTGTCCATGCAGGGCATTATCGCCTTTGGCATGACAATGGTCATCATCTCCGGCGAGATCGACCTGAGCGTGGGGTCGGCAGTGGCTTTTGCCGGCTGCCTAACCGCCTATGTGACGCAGCACTTGGCCGGGGCTGGACTAGCGCTGGAATTGGCAGTACCCGCAGCCATGCTAGCGGCCTTGCTAGTCGGCCTAAGCGTCGGTGCCCTGAGCGGGTTTATCCGCGTGCGCTTTGGGGTGCCGACCTTTATCATCACCTTAGCGTGGATGACGGTCTTGACCGGATCGGCGCAACTCATCACCGGGGGCTTTCCGCTGACGCCGTTTCCCGAATGGTACAATTTCTTGGGCGGCGGTTATCTCCTCGGAGTGCCCTTTCCAGCGCTGGTCTTCGCGCTGGTCTTTCTGACGACGCATTTCCTGATGGGCTACACCACGCTGGGGCGCTCAATCTACGCAGTGGGCGGCAATGCCGAGGCCGCTCGGCTCAGTGGCATTGAGGTCGGCAAAATCAAGATCACCGTCATGGCGATTGTCGCCTTCTTGGCAGCGCTCGCCGGCATCATGCAGTCGGCCGAGATCATGTCCGGTGCGGCGACGACGGCTAGAGGGTGGGAGCTAGACGTGATCGCCGCGGTCATCATCGGTGGCACCAGCTTGATGGGCGGCGAGGGTCAGATACGCGGCACCCTAATCGGCGTGGTGTTCTTGGGCATCCTAGTCAACGGCATGACGCTGATGAACATCAGCGAGTACTGGCAGCTCGTGGTGCGCGGGGCGTTGATCTTGAGTGCCGTGCTGATTAACCGGGCGCATCAGCCGTAACGTTATTCTTTTGTAAATTGGAGGTAATTGAAACTAAATCAAATCATCTACTGTGAGGTTGAGCGTCGTCGCGATGCGCTTCATTGCTTTGATCGATCCGGGCTTCTTCCCGTGCTCAATATCGGACAAATAAGAGGCCGCAATATCGGCGGCAGCGGCCAGTTCGCTGGCCTTCATGCCGCGATACTCGCGCCACACCCGGACCGGATGTTCTCCGTCGGCGATGCGCTTGGCGAGTTCGAGGGGCACGAGTTCCTGATCGGGATCATCGAGAACGCGCTGGATGATAGCGGCATCCATAGCGTCTTCGTCAACGGCGGTGCGCAGTGCATCGTATTCGGCGCGAGGGACGATAGCATATTCCTCGCCGGCCAAGATGACGATCTGAGGGGCACTAGTCATCTGTATGCTTCTCCACGTGGCAGTATGGCAGCAATGGTAACGATTTCGGCTTCCGAATCTAGGACGTATAGCACCCGCCAATCGCCGACTCGGAGCCGAAATCCCGCGCTTCCCTTCAGCGCGGTAACGTTGTTGTTCGCGGCGAAAGGATCAGCGGCCAGTTGCTCAATCTTGCTGATAATTGTTCTCTCCACGTTGTTTGGCATCGTGCGGAGCCGCCGCCTTGCTTCCCTAGCAATCGTCACCGTGAACATGCGACAAACATATCCATTAGATAATAAATGTCAATATATTCGCTATAAGCGATGATATTTAAGCAGGAGATAACGCTCTAACCGCTGCCAGCGCCTTTCCCGTCAGACCACTCTTTGAGTAACGCCGCCACTTCTTCGTGTCCTTCCTTCTTCGCCCAATAAAGCGGCTGCGCCCAAGGCGACTCGGCTGGCGCGGCTGGATCGGCCCCTTGTTCCAATAGAAAACGCACCATCTCCGTCTGCCCCTTGCGCGCCGCAGCGGCCAAAGGCGTGCCCCCGTATTCCAACTCGACCGCCTCTATATCGGCTCCCAACTCCAAAAAGACGCGAGCCGCCGCAACATCGCCCTTTTCCGCACAGCCGTGCAGAAAGGTGCGGCCGATCCAGTTGGCGCGGTGCAAGTCGAGTCCGCGGTCGGCCAAGGTGCGAATTGTATCGGGGTCTGAAGGATAGTTGCCGCCCCAGATGTCGGTCAGTTGGAACAGATCGCCTACAGCTGGCGTGGTTTCCAAGAAGACGCCAATGAGCGCGGGATTGTCCCGTCCCATCAACTCGTGCAGGAATTGTGGATCCACAACGGCGGCATCCCCCTCGCGCATCGCCCGTTCCAGCGCCGCGTCGTCCATGGCATAAGGCGGCGTCACCGCACCGTATTCGCGCAACAGGGCCTGCATTTGTTGGCCTTTTTTGCCGTGCCTGAACTCGACGATGGTCAGGCAGGAGCCCGAAGAGTCCACCCCAGCGTTGGGATCGGCACCGCGTTCGAGCAGCAGTTTCGCCGTCTCCAAGTGATTGCCCGCGCAAGCCTCGAAGAGTGCCTTGCCACGCGGCGCGTTTTCCTCGGGCTGATTGGGATCGGCACCCAAGTCCAGCAGTTTTTCGACAATCTGGGTATGGCCGTTACCAGCAGCATAGGACAGCGGACTGCGCCATCCCGCATCGAGCGTGCGGGCTTGGGTCGGATCGGCCGCCAGTACCGCATCGACGCGATCTCCATCGCCAGCAGCACAGGCGATGCTCAGGGCGTACTCCGCGCCGCAAGCGAGCAAGTGGCGCGCGACAATCCACGGATCTCGCGGCGCTTCCGCCGGCAGATCGCGCGTCCGAAACCAGTAGTCGCCATTGAGCGAGACCAACAGCGGCGTCTGGCCATCGGCGCGGCGAGCTTCGAGGTCGGCACCCCGTGCAACAAAGAAATCCACCAACTCGTTTTGCCGCGTCAGCGCCGCCCAATGCAGCGGCCCATTGCCCAACGCATCGGCGGCGCGAATAAAGTCGGGATGCTCGGCCAACACCGCCTCGACCCGCGCCTGGTCGCGACCTTTGATCGCCTCGGCCAGCGCGACAAAGTCCGAATCATAGCCAAAGCGCTCGCGCATCGCCGCCACCAGCAGCGCCTGCACCTTCTCGTAGCCGCGCTCCTCGGCGATGGCTAGTAGCTTGTCCCACGAATTATAGGTATAGCGCGACTGCCCCGGATCGGCCCCGGCCTGCAACAATAGCTGGACCACCTCGGCATGGCCCTCGCGCACCGCCATGTGAATGGGAAACTGATACCAGTACTGGGCATTGACCAACTTGGGATCGCGGTCGAGCAACGCGCTGACCCGCGCCAGATCGCCCGCGCCGCTAGCGCAAAAGAGCGCCCAAGCTTGGTGCCCGTCCACGGCTTCGACTCCGTACTGGTAGTGCTCGGTCTTCATGTCTTCAGGCTGGAGCAGGTGCGCCACTCGTTGCGCGAAACGCTCGTCGCGCGAAGGGGCTTGTCCCTGCAATTCTCGTTTAGCCATTTTCAGCATCTCCTTTTGTAGGCGTTTGCGAGCCGAGCGCAACCGATTGTTGACTGTCGCCGCGGACAAGCCCAAAAACGAGGCGATCTCTTGGTGCGAATAGGACGAAATATAAAACAGCATCGTCGCCATCCGCTCCTGGTCGGGCAGCCGCCCAATCGCACCCAAGACCTTGGCCTTCTCGTCGCGCACCTCAAGTTCCTCTCCCGGATCACTCGTCTCCATCGGCCATACCTCCTCTAACTCGCGTCCCGCCGCCGGATGCTGTCGGCGCAAAAAGCGGCTACAGCGCATAAAGACAATCCGCTTGAACCACCCCGGAAAGGCCGCCGGTTCCCGTAAGCGTGGCAACTCAGTCCAGGCCCCGACAAAGGCCTCCTGCGCCGCGTCTTCAGCCAAGTGGAAATCGCCCAACAACGCAGAGGCGTAGCCCACCGCCATGTCTTGGAAACGGCGGACGATGCCATCGTAGGCTATGCGGTCGCCGGTCTGGGCGCGGATGACGAGAGATGAAAGGTCGGTATCGCTCATAAGGTATTTACCCATAAGCACCGCCTACATCACAGGTCTGGTAAAATTTTTAGAAGATGTGCTGGATTTGCTCGCTGCCGACTTGACTACTGAACAAATTTTGGCCGAGCATCCCGATCTTGAATCCGAGGATATTCGCGCCTGTCTGCGCTTTGCCAGTGAACGGCTGAACCGTTTCGTTTCTTATGACAACTGACGTTACGCGGCGGCCCTATTCGGCTTGGTCTAACAGGTTCCTAAAGGCTTCGGGGCTGGGCACCTGTATGGCCGCCCGAAACAACTGCTTGAGACGCGGCACATCGTCAATGGCCCCAAGGCGGGCAGCCAAGCGGC
>JAJDYK010000019.1 GCA_022825185.1 Candidatus Latescibacterota bacterium
GCCGCTTGGCTGCCCGCCTTGGGGCCATTGACGATGTGCCGCGTCTCAAGCAGTTGTTTCGGGCGGCCATACAGGTGCCCAGCCCCGAAGCCTTTAGGAACCTGTTAGACCAAGCCGAATAGGGCCGCCGCGTAACGTCAGATAGTAAATCGTGTGGGTGCTTCCACTCGTATTTGGTGCGCAGGCTGTCGCCGGTAAAGGGCGGCGGTTTTTCTCCGGGTACCCAGAAGCCGGGGAGGGGACTGCCGGTCTCGGCGTCTTGGATTTCGGCGTAGATTTCGCCCCAGCGGGCGTCGGCGTTGAGGTAGAGGTCTTCGCCGCGCCAGTGGAAGGGCCGAGTGACGAGGGTGGCGATTTCGTCGCCGTCGATGGAGACGAAGCGGTCGGGCGGCAGCTTGGCCAAGCAGAGCGCGCCTGGGTCGGCGAAGTGGCGCTCGGCCACCCCGAGTCGGAACAGTTCCTTGCAGCGGTTGAAGCGCTGGTACATTTCCACGCTGCCCGGTATGCGGAGGGCGTTGTAGTAAGCCCAAATCTCGCCGTCTTCGCGCACCAGTGGCGCACCGGCCATGAGGAGCTGGCTGGTGCCGTAGTTTTCCCCGTCCCAAGGTTCGATGCTGATAAAGGGCGTGCGGTCGGCCACGCGGTCCCAAGTGTGCAGGTCGCGCGAGACGGCCATTTCGATCTGATTGATGCGGGTGAAATTGGTGGCTGGCGGCGGGATGGCACCGATAGGATTGAAGACGGTGGGGAAGCCGATGTACAGCCCCTGATAGGGCATGACGGCCATGTTGTAGATTTCGGCGTGGTAGTCTTCGTCATCGACGATTGGCGGGGTGATGTACGCTGGGTCGTCGATGATGGTGCGGACGCGTTGGCGGCAGTTTTCCCAGTCGGTTTCATCCGCGTGGAAGATGAGTTCGGGCGCGGTGAAGTGGTCGAAGTCGCGGCTGGTCGCCAGCCAGACCGAGCGACCCCATTCGGTGGGCTGCTTGACCATGGCGAGGAATTGCTCGGTATAGGGGTCGTACACAAACTGGGACTCGTCTTGGCTGGGGATGAAGGAGCTGGGGAGCGGGGTCCAAGCAAAGCCGTCGGGCGAGGTGGCACCGTCGCGACCATGGCCGCCGAACAGGGCTTTGTAGCGGCGGTTCGGGTCGGGGTCGCGCTCGTCGCGGACGATGTGGTACAGGCCCGGGCCGTTGGGATCGCAGGCGATGTTGTTGTCTTTGCTGCCGTTTGACTCGTATAGTCCTAGGGAGGGTTGTTCCCAGTGTTCGCCATCGTGGGAGGTGGCAAAGCGGGCTTGCGGGCCGTTGTACCACCATTCGTAGCGCTCCTCGTCTGGGTTCCACAAGGGCGCGCTGCGGCTCTGGATGCCGCCGGTGATGAGGGGGCCGCACTTTTGGGGCGGGTGTAGGGTGCGGGTGGTGCCTTGCTCCGAGACTAAGGCGCGGCTGTCGAGGAAGAGCTGGTGGTGCTTTTGGGGGTCGATGAGGTCGGTGGACATGGTTATCACTCATAGCGCAAAGGGTGGAATGCGGAGAAACGCGCCCCCTTGCCGGGCGGACTCTTGAGCCAGCAGGCAGGCTTGGGCTGTAGCGAATACCGAGCGGGTGGGGATGAAGAGGTCGGTGCCGCGTTCAATGGCGTCGATCAGGTTGGCGACGAACGCGCCGCCTTGGTCTGCGGGGAGATCGGGTGAGTATGGCTCGCGCTCGTTGGTGGCGATGAGCAGGTGGTTGTCGGCATAGGCGCGCAGGTGCGCCGAGCCGGCCGTCCCCATGATGATGAAGCGGGTGTCGCCAAACGAGGGTGCGGCTTGGGGCGTGAGCCAGTCGGCGGTGAGGGTTGCCAATGCGCCGTCGGATAGCGCAAAGGAAGCCTGCACGTGGTCGTCTAGGCGCGGTTCCTCGGTAAACCGCTTGCAGGTGGTGAGGGCGTGGACGCCGACGCATTCGGCATTGGTGAGCCAGCGGATTTGATCGACGCCGTGGCAAGCTAAGTCGTGGAACGCGCCCGTGTACTGATACGGGTCGAAATACCAGGCTGGGGCCGTGTCGCGGCGGATCTTGTGCGGGTGGGTGGAGATGAGGCTGGCGATGTCTCCGAGCGCGCCGTCGAGAATGGCTTGGCGCAGGGCGATAAACGGCGGATAGCTGCGCGAGGTGAACCACATGGATACGTGGATTGCGCTGGCGGCGACAGCGCGGCGCATGCGCTCCCAGTCGTCGAGCGAGTGGCAGAGGGGTTTGTCGAGCAGCAGGTGAATGCCAGCGCGGGCGCAGGTTTCTACGAGTGCGGTTTTCTCGTGGTGGATCAAGCCTTCGAGGATTAGCTCGGGTCGGGCGCGGTCGATCATGTCCTCCAAGGTGGTAAAGCGGGGGATGGATGAATAGCGTTCGCAGAGTGCGTCGTCGTCTTCAACCAAGCCGACGATTTGGCCGTTTGCTGCCTGCAAGGCGGATTGGATCATGCCGCCGATGTGACCGTAGTGGACGCCCATGATGCCGATGCGCATGATGAATTCTCCGGGTGAAGTGTGCGCGGGAAGATAAGACGCGGCGGATTAATGCGCTATCTGTTGTAGCGTGTCTTCAGGAGCTCACGGCGGGTGCGTTTTGCCCTTATTGGGGCCGGGTGCGTTTTTATACACAAGTTTTTACTCCACTTGCAAGAAAGGTTGCCAACGATGCGTTTGCTCATCGCCCTTTGCCTTCTCGTCAGCAGCGTCTATGCCCAAGCGCCCGGCGAGGTCTATGTGACTCCAAAAATCGACCTCCAACTCCAGCCGGTCGCCGTGGCAGGACTGGAGGATCGGACCTTGAACGTCCCTCCCGGTTTTGTCGTCGAGTTGTTCGCCGAGGATGTCGGCAAGGGACGGCTGATGACGTGGAGCCCGGACAGCGTGTTACACGTGGCGGTCATGGGCACCCGAGGTAACAACGAGTGGCGCGCCGACCCCAACCGCACTGGGCGCGTTGTGGCTCTGCCCGACCGCGACCGCGATGGCCGCGCCGACGAGGTGCGGACGGTGGCCGACGATCTGCTGTGGCCCAATAGCGTGGCCTTTTATCAGGGGGCTATGTACGTGGCCGATACCGACGAGGTCGTGCGCTTCAGGGATGGCGATGGCGACGGCTTTTACGAAGAGCGCGAGGTCTTTATCCCCGATTTGGCGACGTGGATCCCCGGTTTAGGCGGCGCTGAGCACGTTACGCACACTATCGTCTTCGACGAGGCCAACGGGCGGATATACGTGCATCAGGGATCCTCCTGCGATTTGTGCCGCGAACGCGATCCCGAGCGCGCTACGGTGCTGGCCTTTAACCTCGACGGCACGGGGCGGCGGATTTTCGCCAGCGGTTTGCGCAATTCCATAGGCTTGGCGCTGCACCCGCTCACCGGCGAGTTGTGGGCGACCAACAACGGCCACGACCGCGACCGCTTTCCCAACGGGCGGGACTTGCCTCCTGAGACCATTGTCATTGTGCGCGAGGGTGGGTTTTACGGCTGGCCGCTGGCGCACGGTTATCAGGCGTGGGTTGACTTTGAGGTTGACGAGTACTTCCGTTCGATTGCGCCCTTTACGCGCGAGGATACGCTCGACGTGGAGCGGATGGAGCGGCCAGTTGCCACGGTCGCGGCCCACACAGCGCCGATGGCGATCCACTTTTACACCGGCGACCAATTTCCCTCTGAATACCACAATCAAGCCTTTGTCGCGCTGCGCGCTGGTGTGCGGGGTAACGACTTAGGCTACAAGGTAATGGCGGTGTTTAGCGACCCGGATGGGCAAAATGCCCAAGTAGGAGATTTCCTGACCGGCTTCCGTCCCAATCCGGGTAACAATCGGGTATGGGGTAAGCCCGTGGGTTTGGAAAGCGATGCCGAGGGGGCGCTCTACGTCTCCAGCGATCACACGACTCAGGCGGTTTTTCGGGTGCGGATTGGGCCGCTGATGGGGCAGTGGGAGGTTGAGCCGCCGGATACGGTTTTGGCCGGTCAGCCGCTCGATTTGTCGGCTGCGATTGCGCTGACGCGCTTTGATCGGGAAGCCGCTGAGCCGGTAGTGAGCGCCGATCTGAGTGCCTTGGGCGGCAGCGCCGAAACGCCTCTCACTGCCTTGGGCGATGGGCGCTATCGGCTGGAGGCCGCATTGGCGGGTGCGGAGGCCAATGGTCGCAAGCAGGTCGTGGTAAGCGTGGCGCAGAATACAGCGGAAGGTCCGTTTGAAATCGCGCTCTCGCGCACGCTGGTGGTGCTGCCGGGTGAGGACTTGGCGATCGTCGATGACGAGTTGGCTGCGGGCTGGACCGCAAACGCTGGTTTGGGCTTGGATAGCTTTGAGTTCGACGGAAGTGGCCCGGTTTTTACTGGCACCGCAGCCGGCGTGCTGACGGCTGACCCTCTGACGCGGCTATTGCCTTGGCAGTTGGACATGGAGCCGCCGGCACCTATCGAGACGGTGGGTTATCGGGCGCTGCGGTTGGCGATCCATCCGGGCGATGTGGTGCCGGCCGAAGACGATGTGGTCGAGGTGGTGTTGGAAAGCGGCGGCTTCCAGCGGGTCGTGCTTTTGGGCGAAGGCGCAGGGGATTACGGGCTGGATTTGGGGCGCAAGGAATGGCAGGAGATAAAAGTTCCTCTGAGCGCCTTTGGCATTCTCGACCGGCCGATAGAGACCGTGCGTTTTGCTGCCAATTTAGAGGGGCGCTTTTACATCGACGATCTGCGGCTGGTGCGCACGGAGTTTACCAGACCGACCGTCGTCCGCGAGGCTCGCGAAGACGCGACGCCGCAGCACTTTGGCTTAGAGCAGAATTTCCCCAATCCGTTCAACGGCCAGACTGCGATCCGCTATACCCTCGATCGCGCCCAAGAAATCGAACTGAAAGTCTATACTCTTACAGGGCAGCACGTAGCGACTCTGATAAGTGGTCTCCGGTCGGCTGGTCGGCACGTGCTGCATTGGGATGGCCGCGACGGGCAGGGACGTCCGCTGGCTTCGGGGTTGTATTTATATCAGCTACGGGCTGGAGGCGAGAGGCAGACGCGCAAGTTGCTGCTGGTGCGCTAGGGTGGAGTGGTCAACAGCGCCCTAGGACAACAGCCGCCGCACGTACACATAGTAAGGGGCGATAGTCCGCTCTATGCGGTCGTAGAACGAAGCCGACTTCAGCGAATGCGCGGCCTGTGGCGGACGACTGCGGACCTTACTTCAAGTGATGTCAACTCGACCTAATGATGGAGATTCAAGACGCGAAAACCGCCTTGAATCTGGTCGAGTTTCTGGAGGGCGTCCTGAGTGAGAATCCAGTCAGTAGCGGCGGCATTCTGTACAGCTTGTTCCGGCGTTTTGGCGCCTACGATGCATGAGGTAACCGCAGAGTTGGCCAGCGTCCAGGCAATGGCCAATTCGTAAAGGCTATGGCCCTGCGCCGCCGCCCAGGCCTTAAGTTTGTCCGCCACGCGCAGGGCATCGGCGAAGCGTTCACCCTGGAAGCCGGCCATCCAGCTCCGCTCGTCGCCCTCGGGGAATTTGTAGTCCGGCACATATTTGCCCGTAAGCAGCCCTTTCGCCAGCGGCGAGTGCACGATGACGCCGATGCCATGCTCCTGGCAAAAGGGCAGCACCGCTTCCTCCGCCGTTCTGACGAGCATGCTGTACATGGGTTGCGAGCTGTCCAGATGACCGTATTGCAGCGCTTCGGCGTGTTGTTCGGCGGAGAAATTGGATACACCGATACAGCGTATCTTGCCCTGTTCCTTGAGCCGCAACAGCCCGCCCATCGTATCTTCGATGGGATATTCGGGCTTGGGGCCGTGTAATTGGTACAGGTCGATATAGTCGGTTCCCAAGGCGCGTAGGCTGTTTTCGATGGCCTCGTTCATATGTTCCAGGGAATGGTCCCCCGATAGTTTCGTCGCCAGAAAGACCTTGTCCCTTCTACCCGCGAGCGCCTTACCCAGCACCGATTCGCTTGTTCGGTAGCCTTCCGCAGTGTCTATGAAGGTGACACCAGAGTCCAGGGCTGCGTGGACCGTGTCGATGACCTGCTGGTCAGGTAGTTTGCCCATGCCACCACCCAGGGGCCATGCACCCAGACAGATCACCGGCACCTGCGGCCCATACTTGCCGAGTTGTTTGGTCCTCATTTTCCGCGTCTCCTTTCTTCAACGATACAGGTAGGGTAGAGAGAAACCGAAGAGGGATCTGCGCATCGCAACGCAGTAGATGCACATAATGAGGATCTCCGCAAGTGCTCAAGCCCTGTTAAAAAAATCTTCCGAGTTATCTTGCGGGTCAAACCCCAGCTTTTCCATCGATTCCTTCATGTCGAATATGCGATTGTCGTTATCGCTTATCGCATACGCGACCAGGAACTCTGCATCGACCTCGATCGCCCTCCTGAACGCCTCGATGCAGTCCCTTTTGCTCATGAACATCGCGCGAATGTAGCTCTCCCGTTCCGTCCCTATCGACCGGCCGACATTGTCCGACGGACCCGTCGCGCCGATTCGGAGGCCAACAAACCGAATGCCGTGTCGCTTGTGATACAACCACCCGAGATTCTCACCGAAGAGTTTCGAGACACCGTAGATCGACGTTGGTGTCGGTGGATCATCGAGCCGGATGTATCCGCGACGCTTCTCGTAGAATGGCGTCAACGAGGTCGACGTATCCGCCATGGCGATCCCGTTCTGGACGTGGTTCGAACTGGCGAAGACTATTCTCCCAACGCCGGCTCGTCGCGCCTCCTCGAACACGTTGTAGGTTGCGACGATATTGTGCGGAAGAACACGCTCCCATGGAGATCTGTCGCTCGAACTCGCTGCCAGATGGATGACGACATCGAGCCCATCGAACAAGCCGGCAATCGCTTTAGCGTCAGAGAAATCGGCAACGACCTTATTGTGATCGTCGCCGTACTTTTTTCTCACCTCAATATCGACATCGAACAGGGTTAGCTCGTATTGGTCTCCGAGTCCATCGACGAGCATCGATCCGATCCCGCCCGCTGCGCCGGTAATTCCCACATTGGTCATTGTGCTGCTGTCTCCTATATCTTCCGACTCCGGTCGATACCCAGTATCTCGTCCAGCCTGGAAAGAACATCAGGGCTGAGTCTGACATCGGCTGCCTTGGCATTCTCAGTGACCTGTTCGGGTCTACTTGCGCCGGCGAGAACCGTATCGACCGCGGGTTGATGGAGGAGCCACGCGAGTGCCAGACCCTGAAGCGGGATACCGATCTCTCCGGCCACCTGTTTGAGCCGCTCCAGAATCTCCCAATTCTCATCGGTCGACATCCGGTCGATAGTCGGCTTGTGGTATTTCGCGCCCTCAGTGTCCTGCGGTATAGGTTCGCTTTTCTTGTATCTGTCGGCAAGAAAACCGCTCTGCAGAGCCCTGTAGGGCATGAAACTGATCCCATACTCTAGGCAGCATGGGATCCTGTCCGACTCGCAGCTCCGGTTGAGCATCGAATATCCGCTTTGTTCGAGCACGATCGGATTCAGGCCGTGATTCCGTGCGTACTCCGACGCAACTCCCAACTTCCAGGCCGGCGTGTTAGAGCCGCCGATGTAGAGAACCTTGCCGCTTCTTACCAGGTCATCCATGGCCCTGAGCATTTCGTGCGGAGGGACCGAGTCGCCCATGTGCCACATGTATACGTCAATGTAGTCGGTATTCAGCCGCTTAAGGCAGGTCTCTACCTCCCTCACTAGGTATCTGCGCGAAGGGGCTCCCACGCTCGGGGGATCGTACTTCGCCTTGTAATGCCCGCCTTTTGTCACGAGGATCACGTCTTTTCTCTTCTCGCCTAATGCCTTCCCGATCAAGACTTCCGACTCGCCGCCGCCGTATATGTACGCGGTATCGATTAGATTGATGCCGGAATCGAACATCACACCGATCACCCGATCTACCCGGCTCTGAGGAAAGCCTTCTTTACCGAACAACACGCCGCCCAGGCTGATTCTCGACGCGTAGAGCCCCGATTTCCCTAGATATCTGTATTCCACGGTATTCTCCTATACAAAGTCTTCTGTAATATCCGAAATAGGCCTCTCAGTGGGCGGTTTGCCGATCATGTTTTAACAACTTCCTGATCAACCAGCCATGTCACCGCTTCGTACGCAGCTTGAAACGAGGTGTAGCGCGGCCGGTAATCCAACAGTCTCTCGGCTTTGGCGCAGCTGAAATTGGGACTGCGTACAATATGCCCCCAGGTCTGCGCTACCTCTTTCTCGGAGAACTGTTCAAGTGCCTTCCACTCATTCCAGGGCAAGAAGCGCAGGTTCGCTTCGCGACCAAACCACCTTGCCACCGAGCGCCGGCATTGATGGTCTTCTCGGACTTGACTTCTTTCGTGGACGGAACTTGACCATTGATTTTCGTTCAGGACAAGTGGCGCTAGCTTAACTCGGTATCGGAGCAAACGCGCCCTATCTCGATAACTTCCGCACGTATACATAGTAAGGTGCGATGGTCCGCTCGATGCGGTCGTAGAACGAAGCGTAGAGCCGGTCGAGGCCAGCGGCGAGCTCGATCTCAAAGCAGGCGCTCGTCGCGTCGGGATCGACTTCTTGTTGGAGATTTTGGCCGCCGATTGTTAGCTGTGCCCAGCCGAGGGCGAGGGCGACTCCACCCTCGTAGGCTGGCGCATTTTTCGGCTGGATGCCGGCGCGGTACCAGCCGCTGTCGTCGCCTTCAATCCCCGCAGTAAGCGCATAGCCGGTTTCCTCGGGCCAGCGCCGCAGTTCAATCTGGTAGCGGCCCGCCTCTTTGACATCAACGGCCCAAAAGCCACTCGCGATCTGCCCGGCGCGAACTTGGCGCTGATTCCAGACGGCGCTGCACGCCTCATTGCGGATGTCGTGGGTGGTGAGTTTGGCAGGTTGGTCGTCTCCGCCCAAGGCAATCGGCTCGTCGCGGTCGAACTGTTCGGAGATGAGCTTCCACCAGTCATCGTATGCCGCGCGCAGGTCGGCGACGGTGTCAGGATGCTCAGTGGCGATGTCTTGTCGCTGGCCGGGATCTGTGCCGAGGTCGTAAAGCTCGTGACCGTCGATGAGCCGCCACTTGCCTTTCATCACCGAGCTCGTGCGCCATTTGACCGGATGGGCCACGCGTTGGGTATCGCAGACGTTGACGCGGTCGGCCAAAGCTGCGTCGTCTGTGCCGCGCAGCAGCGGCACTAGGCTCTGGCCGTGGAAAGTGCGGCCGGCTGGGACTTCGACTCCGCACAAGTCGAGCAGGGTCGGCATGAAATCCACGTAGCTGGTCAGCGCGTCGATGTCGCGGCCACCGGCGATGTGCCCGTTGGGATAGCGGATGAGGAAGGGCACGCGGTGGCCGCCTTCGTATTGGGAGCCTTTTTTGCCGCGCATTCCGGCGTTGTAACTGCCCGGCCCTTCTTGGGGAAACTGGTCGGCGTCTAGCTCAACTCCTGTGGCCGTGCCGTTGTCGGTCATAAAGATGAGGATGGTATTGTCGGCGATACCCAATTCGTCGAGCGTGGCCTGTAACTGGCCGAAGTTTTCGTCGATGTTGGTGATCATGCCGTAGAAGCGGGCGCGGTCTTCGTGTGGGGTGGTGTCGCGGTATTGCTCGACGTAGTGCGGTTCGACGTTGAGTGGTCCGTGTGGCGCGTTGGTGGCGATGTAACAGAAGAAGGGCTGGTCGGCGTTTTCTGCGATAAAGCGCTGGCCCTCGCGGAAGAACACGTCCGTGCAGTAGCCCTCGTACGGGGTGGGGACGCCGTTTTTGAAATAGGTGTCGTCAAAGTAGTCGTTGCCCCAAGGGTCGCCCGTGTTGCCGATGCCGCCGCCGGCGTGGTAGATGGATTCGGCAAAGCCGCGCTCGTGTGGGCGGTAGGGTGGGCTGTCGCCGAGATGCCACTTGCCGAAGTGGCCGGTGCGGTAGCCCGCGCCAGTGAGCGCGTCCGCGAGGGTCCACTCGTCAGCGCGCAATAGCGAGCGGCCGCCAATGGTGTGCCAGACACCGGCGCTGTTGCAGTAGTGGCCGGTGAGCAGGCCGGCGCGGGTGGGGGCGCAGGTGGAGCCGACGTGGTAGTCGGTGAAGCGCACGGCATCTTGGTGGAAGCGGTCGAGGCACGGCGTGCGGATTGCGCTGTTGCCGTGGCAACCGAGGTCGCCGTAGCCTTGGTCGTCGGTGAGGACGAAGACGATGTTGGGGCGCGCAGTCATGGCCTATTGCTCCTGTTCGGCGCGCCAGGCTTCGTATTCGGCGCGGGCTTCTTCGCTGAGCGGATAGTACTTGCGCAGGTGGCCGCCCTCGGCCAGCTTCATGCGGCTGAAGTCCTCCCACTCGGCGTGGGCTTGGGCCTTTTCGGTCAGTTCAGGAGCGAGTTGGGCGGGGACGACGGTGGCTCCGTCGTCGTCGGCGACGATGATGTCGCCGGGCATGACGAGGGTGTCGCCGCAGGCGATGGGCACGTTGACTGCGAAGGGGAAGATGTTGGTTTGGGTGTGGAAGTTGGGGGTTGTGCCACGCAGCCAAAGCCCGATGTCGAGGTCTTCGAGCACCTTGGGAAAGTCGCGGATGCAGCCGTCGATGATTGCGCCGATGCCGCCTTGCCCCATGAAGAAGGTAAGCATCATCTCGCCGAAGACGCCGCTGTGCATGTCGCCGCGTGCATCGACGACGATGATGTCGCCGGGTTGGGTGTGGTACAGGGCGTGGCGGTGGAGCTGTTTTTCCGGGTCGGCGTATTCATCGACCGAGTATTGGTCTTCGCGCTTGGGCATGAATTGCAAAGTCAGGGCCGGGCCGACGACATGCTTGCCCGGAGTGCGGGAGACGGGGCCTTGGATGTGGGGGTCGCGGATGCCCAAGCGGGCTAGTTCGCCGGCTGCGGTCGCGCTGGAAATAGGGGCGAGGGCATCGATGAGGTCTTTGGGGGGGCGTTGAATGTCGTTGGTTTCGACCATGATATCTCCTGTCGTTGAGTGCGGGTAGTTTGTTTAAGCTAAGGACGAGGCGGCGGCAGGGCCAATGCCGCAGGCTCGCAGGGGTTTAAGAGGTTGCCTATTATTGGATATCTGGTATAGTGAGCGGTCGTGTAAGAACCAAGAGATATAAGCCCTCCCAATGAGGAGATGACCTATGTTGACTCGACTGAAAGTCTCTAACTTCAAAAATTTGGCAGATGTGGACTTATACCTCGGTCCGTTTACCTGTGTGGTCGGTCCGAATGGGGTGGGTAAGTCGAATCTGTTCGATGCGATTCGGTTTCTGAGCGCACTGGCCAATCACACGCTCATGGAAGCCGCCGCCGCCGTGCGGGACCAAGACAGCCGCAGAGCACACGTACGCGACCTTTTCCATCGCGTGGGCAACCACTATGCTGAGCGCATGACCTTTGAAGCAGAGATGATCGTGCCGCGGCAAGCCACCGACGACTTAGGGCAGGAAGCCGAAGCCAGTATTACGTTTTTGCGCTATTCTCTAGAGCTTGCCTACCGAGAGACGGCCGACAGCTTGGTGCGAGGTAATCTCGCTATCGTCAAAGAAGAATTAGTCCATATCACCCACGGCGATGCCCCCCGACATCTTTTATTTCCTCACAGTGTAAAGGACTGGCGCAAATCCGCAGTGTACGGCAAACGCCACGCACCCTATTTCATTTCAACCACAGGCGAGGGCGAAAACAGAGTCATAAAACTACATCAGGATGGCGGCAGCAGTGGGCGTCCTTTGCCCCGATCAGCCGCTAATCTACCTCGCACGGTGCTTTCCATAGCCAATGCGGCGGAAAGCCCTACGGCATTGGCTGCTCGCCGAGAGATGCAATCTTGGCAAATGTTGCAACTGGAACCTTCGGCACTAAGAAAACCCGATGAATTTGGTGCCCCTACTCACTTAAGGGCAGATGGACGCTATTTGGCGGCTACATTGTATCGCTTGGGTCGCCATGCAGGGCAACAGGTGAGTCAGGACACTGTCGAGGGTTGGGAGTCAGATAGTCAGGACATCAGTCCGGAACGGCTTCAATACTTGGCGGACCAACTCGACATTCAAGCCTCGGCCCCCCAAAAAGTGTATAGCCAGATCGCCAACCGCTTGGCCGAACTCATCGACGGTGTAAATGATATTCACATAGAGCGGGATGAGAAGCGGGAGCTACTGACGTTATACGTAAAAAACGAGGAGGGAACCTTGCATCCGGCACGTGCCCTGTCGGATGGTACCCTGCGCTTTCTAGCTTTGGCTGTCTTGGAAAGCGACCCGCAGATGCAGGGAGTGATTTGTTTGGAAGAGCCAGAAAACGGTATTCATCCGGCGCGAATTTCGGCTATACTGCAACTGCTCAGGGATATTGCGGTGGATACCCAAGAGTCTGTTGGGGAGGATAATCCACTACGCCAAGTGATTGTCAATACTCACTCGCCTTCAGTATTCCAACAAGTCCCGGATGATAGCGTTGTATTTGTAAAGACAAGAGAGGCCATAGATGAGGAAAGACGCCTTTGTAAAAAGGCTCACTTTCTCTGCCTGTCCGATACTTGGCGAGCCAAAGTGAGCGAAGATGCTGCTCGCGGTGATCTGCTCCCTTATCTGAATCCGGTGCTGCCTAAGAATTACATAGAGGTATCAAAGCAGAAGCGGGTAGTCGATAGGGAGGATATGCAGCAACTCCTTCTGTCTTCTTCTTGGTAAGTCTGGTGCCGGATGCAGGAACTGCGCTACACGCTGCTGGCGGATGGATCGTCTGATCGCGCCCTCCTACCGATTCTCACTTGGCTGTTGCGCCAGTCCTGCGGTGCGATTCCTATCGAGGCGGAGTTTGCCGACCTGCGTCGCTTGCCACATCCTCCCAAGAAACTTTCCGAGCGCATTCACTGGAGCGTCGAACTGTATCCGTGCGATTTGCTCTTTGTGCATCGGGATGCGGAGAGTGCCCCAATCGAAAAGCGCGAGGCAGAGATCCGCAAGGCTATAGAGGAAAGTTCAATGGAAGATTCAGTGTGCGTTGTTTGCGTGGTGCCTGTGCGGATGCAGGAAGCGTGGTTGCTCATTGACGAAGCTGCGTTGAGAAGGGCTGCGGGAAATCCCAACGGTACTCAACCACTAGCTATGCCGGACGTGCAAAGACTCGAAGAGTTGGCTGATCCAAAACAACTCATCCGCGATCTCCTGCGCCAGGCAAGCGAACTTCAAGGGCGTCGCCTAGAGCGCTTCAACTGGCGGTCGAGCGCCCATCGCGTAGCTGAAATGATCGGCGATTTTAGTGTTCTGTACAGATTGGCCGCATTCCAACGGCTGGCAGCGGAGGTTGAACGGGTCGCAACCGCAGCGGAATGGCGTTAGAAGCAAATCTTAAAACTAGGAGGAAGCACATGACAGTGGAAGATCGCGGCTCGGCTATTCGGGTCGAGCGCCTGACGGCCATTCCGGTGGGGGCCAAGGGCTACGTGAAGGTGGAGACGAATATGGGGGCGGTCGGCTGGGGTGAAATCAACAACATGGAGACCAAGGTCGCCTGCGCCTTGGCCGAGTCGCTGGGTTCGCTCATCGTCGGCGAAAACCCGACGCGCATCGAGCACCACTGGCAGCGGATGTTCCGCGCCCATCGAAACCTGCGCGGCGGCGGGCTGATGGTACACGTGATTTCGGCCATTGACATGGCGCTGTGGGACATTGCCGGCAAGCTCTATCAGGTGCCGGTGTATCGCCTGTTGGGCGGCCCCTGCCGCGACAAGGTGTGGATGTATCCCAGCCCCAAGGCGATCAAGGTCAGCCCTGGGGGCTCGCGTTATCACGCGGGGACGCCGGCCGAGGTGGCGGAATTGGTGCAGCGGGTGGCTGACGCGCGCGCCAAGGTGGGGCCGGACGGGGCGGTGATGTTCGATGCGCACAGCATGTTGCCGCTGCCGCTGGTCAAGCAGTTTGCCGGTTATCTCAAGCCGGACGATTTACTCTTTTTGGAAGAGGCGTGGGTGCCGGGCAACATCGAGGCCATGCAGAAGCTGCGCGCGGCCGTGCCCGTGCCGTTGGCGACTGGCGAGCGCGACCGCACCATCTGGGAGGTGCGCGAGATTTTGGAGGCTCAAGTAGTAGATATTCTGCAGCCCGACTGCGGCCACGGCGGCGGCATCAGCCAGATGCAGAAGGTAGCTGCGCTGTGCGAGGCGCACCACGTGCCGATTGCCCCGCATTGCACTATGTCGTTTCTGGGCCTGACGGCGAGCTTACACGTGGCGGCCTCCGTGGCGTTTTTCCTCATCCACGAGGGCTACGATCACCAATTGCCCGCAGGTGTGGCGCACAAGACGTGGACGTTGGATGCGGAAGGATATGCGTCGCTGCCGGAGGGGCCGGGGTTGGGTGTGGAGATCGACGAGGAAAAGGCCATTGCCGTAGGGCAGGAGCGCGAACGGCAGTTTAAGTGGCCGGATAATCGGTTGCGGGATGGGTCGGTGGCGGATTATTGACGGACGGTACGCACCGGCGTCGAACCGGTAGGTGTAGGGGGCGGTTTGGAAACCGCCCCCTACACTATTCTTCTACCATTTCCCCTACCACCACTTCTATCTCAAGAAGTTGAACACCTTGGAGCAATAGATCTACGTCTTCCTGCGTAGAGATAGGTGCTGGGGGCGGCGGAGGTGGACCGGGAGGGAGAGCTTCGGGAGGTGGCAGTTCGTCAGAGCCGCCTTCGGGTTCGCCTTCATCTTCTTCACCGTCGCCTTCACCCTCTTCACCTTCACCCTCTTCGGGTTTGCCTTCACCATTTTCATCTCCGTCGCCTTCCCCTTCAGGTCCGCCTTCCCCTTCGCCTTCCCCCTCACTGCCTTCAAACTCAGACGGGAGTTCAGGCGGCGGCTCGGGAAGGGGTGGCGCGACAAACGCCAAGCGAGCTTTTAAGAGGACGTTCTCGTCGGGTTTATTCAGGCGGGCGAAAACATCGTCGAGCGGTTCTTCACCTCCAGGTGGTAGTGGTGGTGGACCGAACAGTAGCGCATCGGGTCCTAATGTTGCGGCGGATCCCACTTCGAGTTGGTAGAAACCAGGGAGCAGAGTATCCGGCACGCTCAGGGATAGCGCGACTTCCCGGTCCTCAGTCCGCCCCACGCGCAGCGAAGTAGTAATATCCAGCGTGCTCCCAAGACTGATAACCGTGTCGGCCACAACCTTCGCCACGATGGCAAAACGAGTCTCGGGAATCACTTCGACTTGCACCTCGGCCTCGCGCATATACACGGCGTAATCGAGCCTCGTCGTAAGTTCCTCGAGTGTGGATGCCACGTCGTCATAGGCATTGAAAATTGAGGCCAAGAGTCGTCCGCCTGGTGTGGAGTAGAGCCGGGAACGAGTGAGTGTTGAATCGGAGCCAGCAAAGGCAATATCTGTCGTAACGCGGATGCTGTGCTCAGGGTCGTTGTCAACTCGGAGGGCCAAAGGCTGGAAAAAAGCATAAGAAACGAGATCCAGTGAGGTATATGGGCTGATACCGACGGCCATTCTGTGCGCAAGTTCGAGTTCGCTCCCTGAAGGAAACGTATAGACGCTCTTAATAGGTACTAAATCCGGCTCCTCATCGAGGACGCCGCGCACCGCGGGCAAGCGATCTTCGGTCAGGGTGCCGCGCACCGTTGGATTTAGTATCCCGTACTTAAATGGAGAGGACAAATTGGAAACTTCGCCGATCACCTTTGCTTCGATTATGGGAAGCTCTACTGGACCAGAACTATTCATTGGATGCCCAAATCCATATATCCGATTGCCATCGACGTACGATATGGTTCCCATCGTACCCAGCGTAAGCTCACCGAGCAGCAATCCAACGGCCAGCGGTCTGCCGGCCTCAAAGCTAACTTGGCGCTCTTGGGTTAGCCCAGCGGCAACGGTCTTGCTCAGGAGGGACGAACGCCCTTCAGGCAGCGGACGCGTCCCATTGAGTCCGGTATTGAGCAAGGGGATTTCTAGGGGGCTGATGCTGTACCCTTCCCAAGTGGCCATGGGTTTGGCCGCTGGCACGAATCCCTGAGTGCCAATGACCCATTCTATGGGGGTGGCAAAACCGTAGTACGGCGGGCTGGTCTGGCCATTAAATCCATAAGCAATGGCACCCCAAGTTCCCTGCTCTGTAAAAACGGGCGAACCGCTCATCCCCCCAGCAATGCCCCCGATCTGTATCAGAGCAGGATCCGAGGCCTCGAACATGTAAATCGGCATGGGCGGCAGAAAATCATCGACCACTTGGACGAACGTCATTTCGAGGTCAGCCAATTCGCCGTTGGCAAATTCAGTGCGCATGAATACGGTCGTGCCCGGAGGCATGGCACGAACCTCGTCAGCCGTGACAATAGACGAAAGATCCCAAGGTTTTAACTCTCCGGTTGGACGCACAACCGCTTCTGGAGCTAGTGAACCGGCAGCCGCTAGCATGGAATCGGCGGTAGCCATCATGGTATTGGCGGCGGCTAGCATGGCAGCAGCATCGGCGGCGATCGTGGAATCGGCGTCCGCGGCGACCATGGCATTCGCAGCGGTGATCATGGCATTCGCGGTGGCCATCATGTCATTAGCAGCGGCCAGCATGGAATCGGCATCGGCGGCGATCGTGGAATCGGCGTCCGCGGCGATCATGGCATTCGCGGTGGTCAGCATGGAATCAGCGGTGGCCATCATGGTATTGGCGGCGACCAGCATGGAATCGGCCGTGGCGATCATCGAATCGACGGCCGCAGCCGTTGGTGCAGAATCATCGTCTCCACAACTCCAAAGGGCAACGGCGAGGGCGAATAGGGCTAAACGAATCGGCATATTACATGCTCTCCTACATAGGTTTAGAGTGTACTCGGTGTGGGCAGTTCAATCTTGTCCCGTGCCATCAAGAGATGGTCGGACGAATACTATCCTGCTTGGGTAGCGGGTGTGGATTAGGGGAGGAGTATAAATGTACGCAGAGGTGCTGTTTTGTGAAATGTTTGGGTAGAAGACGCTGATGGGTTGACGTCGCAGGAGAGTGGTAAGTTCCACCGCTTAGATTCGGCGATGGTGAGACTGTGCTCGTCCCCACTACGCAGTCAGAGTGTCCATCAGGGCTTGGGCGATCACCAAATGGCCGGCTTGGTTGGGATGGACCGGTTCTGGACAGAAGGTATCGGCGTCGCGGTACTGGAGCTGCCGTTGGAAGATGTCGTGCAAGCGCACTAGGCGGGCGTCAAAGCGCTCGGCTAGCCGTTCCACTACTTCGATGTAGCGAGGCAGCAGTTCGAGCACTTGGTTGCGGAAAGTTTGGCTGTTGTGGTCGGTGGAAATGTAAAACGGGGTGAGCAAGACGAGAGGACAGCCTAATTCGGCTTGGGTAGTCGCTAGTATTTGTTCATAGACAGCGGCGAAGCGAACTGGATCGACGCTGTCTTCGGCACCGCGCAAATGGCTATGCAGGTCGTTGATGCCGATTTTGACGGACAGCCGGTCTGGCCGGTGATAGAGCACGTCGTCTTGCCAGCGGGCGGCTAGGTCGGTGACGCGGTTGCCGCCGATGCCTTTGTTGATGTAGCGGACCCGCCGCTCGGGGAAGCGGGCCGTGGCCAACTCGGTGAACAGGCGCACGTACCCGTTGCCCAGCGGGGCTTCGACACCGCGGCGACCGCAGTCGGTGATGCTATCGCCGATGAACAGCAGCGTTTGTCCGTCTTCAATCCAGTATTGGCTCATGGGTATTCCTCTTGGTTGGGATTACTCGTCGGCGTCTAGCAGGTTCCTAAAGGCTTCGGGGCTGGGCACCTGTATGGCCGCTCTGTGCAACTGCTTGAGACGCGGCACCTCGTCGATGGCCGCAATCTGGTCGGCTAAGCGGCGCACAGCCGTCGGCTGAAAGCGCAGTTCTAGCACTTCTTGGATGCTTTCGCGGATACCTTGCTCAATGCCTTGCTCAATGCCTTGCTCAATGCCTTGCTCAATGCCTTGCTCAATGCCTTCCTCGCGGGCTTGTTGGGTTAGGTATTGGGCAAACGAGGATTCGCGCATGAGGTCCATGAGATACTCCTTGGAAACGATGGTCGTGATCGTCTGAGGATTATACACTAAGCTGCTCAAGAGCGTCAACCCGGTGAGCACATCGGCTTTGACCGACCGCGCCAGCGGCATGTCCCACGCCTTGGTCACACACTGCTCTAACCACGCGGCCTCAGCCTGTCCGGCTGGCGGCTGCATCAGGGGTGCAAACGGCAGCAAGCCCACTGACCCGCTGTCGAGCACGGCTTGACCGGGGAGCTGACTCAGACGGAGTACTTTGTAGCGGATCACGACTAGATGGTCGGGATGCTCTTGAATATAGTAGCCCGGATCGCGTCGTCCGGCGTCGGGGCGCAGGTAGAGGACACAGGAATGCACCGGCAGACCGTAGCGTTCGATCAGGCGGCCGATGTAGCCGGCCATGCGGCGGGGCATGGGGGGATCGGTGCTGCCGGTGGTTTGAAACTCGTGGTGGACCAACACCTCCTCGCCGCCGATGCACACGCGGAGGAGGCTGTCCGGGCGACGGACGGAGGGTTGCTCGGTGTCGAGCACTTCGACGCCTTCGATGTCATCGCGCTGGAGGGTGAAGCGGGCGAAGTCGGTCGGGTAGGTTTGGATTAGGTGCTTGGAAACGATGTCGATTTCGGCCATGGGATCGGTTGGGAATTAGGGCTTGGCAAGCCATCCGAACTGGATTGCGGGTGGGGTGGTATCCGCAACAGGCAAGAATCGTGCCAAGGCGGC
>JAJDYK010000172.1 GCA_022825185.1 Candidatus Latescibacterota bacterium
CCGAGCGAGTTCGGCCGCCTCCTCGGCGTACGGCGTGCGGTCGGCCATCAAGAGAAGGGCACCGTACGTTATGTACGGGTTGGGCTGCTGCTCGTACTGGACCAAGCCGCGCACTGCCTCGGCGAGTTCCTCGGCTGGAACCGGGTTCATGGCGCTTAGGGAACTAAGGAGCGCTCGGTACGGCTCCTCGCGGAAGCTATCGTCGTAGAGGGGTTTTTCGAGGAACCGATAGGCCGCGTCGCAGATGAGGCGAAGCCGATTTTGGTACTCGGGCGCGTCCCTGCGGACGATGCGCTCCAACTCAGACTGTAAGCGTTGGTACTCCCGTCGGAACTTCTCTTGGTGAACCCGCGACGCATGCCAACTCGCGGGAGCCCGCGCCATCAGCTTCGCCTCGAACGCCGCGGCCTGCTCTTCGTCCTCGAGTACGTTTCTATAAGCCGTGGTGAGCAGGGCGAGGCCGCGTACGGTCTCCGGCACGGCCTGCCGATACGCGGCGATGCTGGCCTCAATGGCGGCGCGTCGCTCGTCGGCGGGGAGCTGATCCGTCTCGTTGAGAATCTGCCAATGCAAGTGGCGCACATCCGCGGAGCTTGGGGAGAGACGAATGGCCTCTTCAATTAGAGGGAGCGCCTCCTGCGGCTTGTCGGACCGGTGTAGTTGTTGCGCGGCGCTAAGGTAGCCGCTGACGTGGTCGGGCCAACGCGCTCGCAGCGCGGCCAAGGTAGCGAGGCTCGTGTCTGCATAGGCGGGATCATTCAGCGCGTACTGTGCCCGGTACTCGAATTCCGCACGGGCATGGAGGACCTCGGGATGGTGGAGCGTTGCCGCATCTAGGGAGTCCAAAAATGACATTCCCGCTTCCGTGTTTCTGAAGCGAAGCGTCTGAAGGTACGTCGCGGCGAACTCCGGCTGGGGCAGCAGCTCCCAAGCTCGTAGGCTAGACTCGGCTGCCTCGTCGAAATGCTGCCAGTCCGTCAGAAACGCGAGTGCTTGGGCGTAGAGCCCCCACGGATTGTCCGGCTCCCGTTCCAAGATCGCGTCGGCTTGCTCTTGGATCTCTCGGCGTCCGTCCAACTGCCCCTCTAGCTGACGCGCGTAGAGCGCCCGCAGCTCGGCGTCCTCTGGCGCGCGGCTCGTCCATTCGCGGCCGAGGATGGCTCCCGCCTCGAACGTCCACAACCGATTGTGTTCGCGCAGTTTTGCTTTCGCCGCTTTTAGCTCTTGGGGCGAGTAGGGTTGCTCGGTTTCGCTCGCGGTGCAGACGCAGACGCTCAACATCAATCCGATGAGACTGCCGATCAAAGACTTCATAGGGCAAATACCTTTAGAAAGGGTTCTGAGACGGCTCTTCGGTCTGAGGCCCTGCTATTCAAACATAAGGAATCGGGATTTTGACGTTCAAACTCAACCGACAGTAACACGGCTCGGCCAATGGCGGGGGACCTAGGCGACCTTTGACAAAGAGCGATGGTATTTTTTTGATGATAGTATGAAATCACTACATATCAGAGACGTAGATCCCAACACTCTGGCTGCCCTGAAACGGCTGGCCAAGAGCCACCGTCGCTCACTCCAGGGAGAACTGCATATAATACTGGAGCGGGCCGCTCGCACAGCACCGCCCGAACAGCCAGAGGCGATGTCGTGGATCACGGTGGAGACCGGCCGAGCCGCATCGACATGGTCTCGAAGCGAAATCTACGATGACGACGGCAGGTGAGATCCTGTTCGCCGACAACAACGTGTTTCTGTCGGCCACAGATCGTTTGTGCAGGCTCTAAGAGATCGAAGCGGTCGGGCTGGCATTTACGAAGTAGCTTTGGGTCGTTTCAATCCGTACTTGCGCATTCGATACCGCAGCTTTTCCGGGCCGATGCCCAACAAACGAGCCGCTCCCCTCGGGCCATAGATCCGCCAGTTGGTGACTTCGAGGGCCGCCAAAATTTGCCGCTTTTCGGCCTCTGGTAGTGTCATCAGGGGCATAATTAACTCCTTTCGGCGAAGTGTCGTGTAAGACGCACGACAGATCCTAAGCGACAATAGAATGGTAGGGGCGATTCGCAAATCGCCCCTACGTTATGGCAAAATTTAGCTACCGGCCTGCAGCAGCGCCTTGATTTGCTCTTCAGTAGGCAGGTCGTTCACAAGGGCGATCCGGTTATCCCGGTCGATCAGGATGTAGTGGGGTATAGGTCCGCCTAGATCGAGACCGTAGCGTCGGTAGGTCTCGCCCGTGTCGAGGGCAATGGGGAACGCGTAATCATGCTGGCCGACAAAGTCATCTAGATTGTCGGCCATATACGCCGCATGCAGGCCAATGACGATAAAGCCTTGATCCCGATAGCGCTCGTACATCTCGGCGACATAAGGCATTTTTGCTACGCAGGGATTGCACCACGTAGCCCAAAAGTCGAGTAACACTACTTTGCCCTGTAATTGCCCTAGACTGTTCAAGGGGGACTCCTCGTAACCGGCGACGGGCTGTAGCCAGCGCTCGATGTCTATTTCAAAGGGCACGGCTCCCTTCTCCACAGCGTGCCGCTGGTGCATGACTTCCTTTTCTCTAGGGCTGATATAGCGGATGGAAAAGGTCTGGCCGTCGTCGGTGAATTCGGCGCGGTCCCATTGGAGGATTGCTTGATCGTCCGTGGGTTTTTCCAAGGTCTTGCGCTGGGGAACTGTCAGGATGGGAGCGAGGCGGACGACGGTGTGTAGCTGGGATTGGGTAGGGCCCGAACCGGCCCAGATCCAGTGGTCGCGCTGCCAGCGGGTCAGGTGCGTGGACGGCTTTTCGGCGGATCGAAACGTGGATTGGAGTTGGACTGCCGAGTTGCCGACCGCGGTTTCTAGACCGGGAAAAGGCTCGTCCACCAGTGCTTGGCGGTGTCCCGACAGGCGATTCCGATTAGTCTCGTCCTGAACATACGTCTGGCCGTCTGGGTGATGGACGACCACGGTAAAGGGGGTCGTCTTTTCAACCCGGCCAACCCGGCCTGGTTGATCCACTCGGCCGAGGATGGTATGCCACAGTTCTTGGCCCTCGGCATCCACGCGCCAAGCGCGCAGCCAACCTTCGCGCAGTTGCGCCTGCACAGAACCGCCGATTGAAGCGGGTAGGTCAACCGAATGGGACCAAGAGGTCGCGGCGGCTTCTGAGGCGGCGACGATCAATCCGGCTACGAGGCCGGTGCAGAGAATTTTAGCACAAGTCATGGTAAAACCTCTCGCTATGGGTTAACGGGCCGGAAACTTGTCGGTGTCGTCGAGCAGGTAATTCAGTTGAGTCTGGCTCGGCACTTCGCCGTCCTTGCTGAGCCAAGCTATTCGACAGTCGCGGTTGAGGAGGACGGATTGAGGGAAGTTCCAAACGCCGTAGCGCTGGGCGCTCGCGCCTTCATCCACTGCAATGGGCAACGTATAGCCGCGTTCGGCGACGAAGGCGTCCACCTCGTCGGCTTCTTCGGCGCTGTGGATGGCGATGACGACTAGGTCTTGGTTTTTGTGTTTTTTGTATAACTCGTCATAGTGAGCGAGTTGCTCGACGGATTCAGGAGACCAAGTGGCCCAAAAATGCAGCAGTACCACTTTGCCGATGAACCAGCCTATGCGGTCGCCGTGCTCAATGGGGTTGATCCAGCGCTGGGCTTCGATATTGAAGGGTATGGCACCCCGGGCCAACTTGTA
>JAJDYK010000287.1 GCA_022825185.1 Candidatus Latescibacterota bacterium
TTAAGGCCCAAATCCACGCTGGAGGTCGCGGCAAGGGCGGAGGCGTCAAACTGGCCGCTAGCCCCGCAGAGGCTCGCCAAGCGGCCAGCGAGATTCTCGGTATGCAGCTCGTTACGCACCAGACCGGCCCGGAAGGCCAAAGGGTCAAGCAAGTCTTAGTGGAGCAGGCCTCAGATATAGAACGCGAGCTTTATCTGGGCATCACGCTCGACCGGACCCAATGCAAGCCAGTGGTCATGGCCAGCCAAGAGGGTGGAATGGAGATCGAGGAGGTCGCCGCAGAGACCCCAGAAAAAATTCTCAAGGAAACGGTTGACCCCGCAGTGGGGCTACAGGCATTCCAAGCGACGCGCCTAGCCTTTGGGCTTGGCTTCGAGGGTAAGCAGGTGCGCCAAGCAGCCAGTTTTATTCTTAGCCTTTACAGAGCCTATGTCGATGCCGATTGCTCACTGGTCGAAGTCAATCCTTTGGTGGCGACCGCCGATGGGCAGCTTTTGGCGCTGGACGCCAAAATAGACCTAGACGACAACGCGCTCTTTCGCCACCCCGACTTAGCGGAAATGCGCGACTTGGATGAAGAGGAACAGTTAGAGGTCGAAGCCGCCAAATACGATCTGAACTACATCAAGCTCGACGGCAATATCGGCTGTATGGTCAACGGTGCCGGGCTGGCAATGGCTACCATGGACATTATCAAGCTGTCCGGTGCTGAGCCAGCCAATTTCTTGGACGTAGGCGGGGGTGCCAGCGCCGAAACCGTAGAAAATGGCTTCCGCATTTTGCTTTCCGACCCGAATGTAAAGGCCATTCTCATCAACATCTTCGGCGGCATTGTGCGCTGCGACCGCGTGGCTGCTGGCGTGATTGAGGCACGCAAAAACATTGAAGTCAACGTGCCGGTCGTCGTGCGACTGGCTGGGACCAACGCAGATGTAGCCGCCGAGATGCTGGAAAACTCCGACATGGATTTTGCCGTTGGGCAGGGGCTTAAAGACGCCGCAACGCTGGTCAAGGCGACGATTCGATAAGAGGAATACGGAAATGAGCGTTTTAATCGACGAAAACACCAAGGTCTTCGTACAGGCAATTACTGGGTCGGAGGGATCTTTTCACACGCGACAAATGCTGGAGTACGGCACGAAAGTGGTCGGAGGAGCAACACCTAGCAAAGGAGGCCAAGAATTTGAAGGCGTTCCAGTGTTTAACACGGTCGCCGAAGGCGTTGAGGCCTCGGGAGCCAATGCTTCGATCATCTTTGTGCCAGCCCCCTTTGCCGCCGACGCCATCATGGAAGCGGCCGATGCCGGTATAGAGCTAGTCATCTGTATCACCGAGAACATCCCCGTGAGCGACATGGTTAAAGCCTACCATTATGTCCAGGCGCGCTCTATTCGGCTAATCGGGCCTAATTGCCCCGGCGTCATCTCGCCAGGGAAGTGCAAAATCGGCATTATGCCCGGTTTTATTCACCAGCCCGGTCGCGTGGGGATTATCTCGCGCAGCGGAACGCTGACCTATGAAGCCGTAGGGCAGCTCACTGAGCGGGGCCTAGGCCAGACCACAGCCATCGGCATTGGCGGCGACCCAATCATCGGTACGCGCTTTGTGGACGCGCTATCTCTCTTTAAGGGCGACCCCGAGACCGATGCGGTCGTGATGATCGGCGAGATTGGCGGCACGGCTGAAGAGGAAGCGGCCGCCTATATCAAAGAATGCTATGACAAGCCCGTCATTGGCTTTATCGCAGGGCGCACGGCACCTCCGGGGCGGCGGATGGGACATGCAGGAGCTATTATTTCAGGAGGTAAAGGGACGGCCGAGGACAAGATGGCGGCGATGCGGGAAGCAGGGATTCACACCTGTGAGAGTCCGGCGGAAATTGGGGAAACGGTAGCGAAGGTACTGAGCTGATTTGATTGGGGAACGTTTTTCTGCGTAACTGCCTCTCCCCCAACAGTTCAGTTGTAATCGGGCGGAGCGAATTACCTCCTAGTCAACAGCGGCATAATGGTGGGTTGGCGGCTGAGAAGCAGGAGACCGGCAAGCAGAAGTAGGCCGGCGAGCAGGGCCAAAGGCATGGGGAGATGTTGGGAGGGGCCGAGGCCATCTATGCCTAAGTAAGTGCGCAAGTTAATCCCAATTATCGAAGTCAAGTTGTTGACCGCGTGGGCGAGCATGGCGGGATAGATGCTGTGAGTCCAGTAAACTAAAGCGCCGAGAAAGAGCCCAAAGAGGAAGAGGGGGATCGTTTGCCAAGGATTGAAGTGAGAAATGGCAAACAGCAGGGCCGAACCGCCTAGCGCCCAGCGCGGCCCATAGTGGGCGTAAAGACTCGTGAAAACAAGTCCGCGGAAGAGGGGCTCTTCGCAAAACACAGGTACTAGCACTAGTGTTACCAGACCCTTCGGGATCTCCGCTAGTCCGCGGACAATCTGAATCTCCAGCAGGTTTTTCTGAAAAGACAGCGGCATGGACAGATCTATCAGGCCGAGAAGATAGGCCAGATACAAGTCGAGTTCGGCGATTACGAGGCTACAGCAAATAGTCGCCGGGATTGTCAGCAACAGGGACGCAGTCGGTGTGGCGTTGAACAGAAGCAGGTCTTCGGCAATTAGGCGATGCCGGCGAATATAAAGAGCCACAAACCACAAAAGGGTACATTCGGCGGCAATAATACCAGCATGTAGGGATAGGAGGCCGACGATGGGCCAAACTATGAAGTGGGCCAGCAGGAGCGCAGGTAGCGCTACGCGGAGAACTTGGGAGAAGCGGGGATAGTGCGTACTCATAAGGCTATAATATAAGTCGTTATTCTTTATTTGTTTAGAGCACGGAGATAGCCCCGCGTGCGGCTGGACCAAAACAAATAACTAAAAAACAGATCCGGGACATAAGTTTTCACAAGCCAGCGGGTCACCCAGCGAATGGGGTAGTGAATCGGCGACAACAAGGCCAGCTGGAGCGCAAGCCGCCGAGGAGAAAAGGCCGCGGCCCTGATAAAGTCCAACCGGAGTACGGTGTCAAGTTCGGGATGCTTGTTTAAAAGGATCGGGATTGACTTATTGCCGTAGGTCTGCATCAGGCGGCAAAGCGGCTCCAACGAACGCAAGTGATTGTGGTGTGACAGGGCTTCAGGGGCATAGTAAAGCGGAATACCCGCCAAATGGAGGCGGTACCCCAATTCTAGGTCCTCGCCGCCATAAGCAGTTAGATCTTCGTCGAAAAAACCCACGCGAAGCAGGGATGACCGACGCACCGAGGAGTTGCCAGTGACAAAGCAGTTGAAGGGTATGGGCTTGTCCTCGTCAACCCTGTGAACGCCCCTCCCTTCGAGATAGCGAGTCAGGGATGTAGCGGGAATTTCACTGGTAAAGCGGATGTTGCCGACAAAAACGGCTTCCGCGTGGTTTTGATGCCGTTGGGCATGAGAGCGGAGAAAATTGGTGCCGACGGTCATGTCGCTGTCGAGAAAGACGACGATATCACCGCTGGCGACCCGCAGGGCGGTGTTGCGCGCCCGAGCGCGTCCCTGATTTTGTTCGTTGCGGAGTAGCTGCAACTCTAACGGCGCGATAGCCGCATGCAGCCGCTCGGCGTCCAAATGGGGGGAGGCATCGTCCACCACGATGATCTGGATCGCCTCGTGGGGGTAATTTTGCTGCGACAGGCTCTTAAGTGCTGCTTCGAGGCGCTCAGGCTCGTCATAGGTCGGTATTACGACGCTAAGCGTCAGCGGGGCGCTCATGTTAAGGTTTCGTAAAGCTGGGTGAGTTGAGCGGCTTCTCGTTCCCAGTTATAGCGCTGTGCCGCCTGCAAACTCGCCTCGGCACATGACTCTCGCATCTCTGCATTGTTCAAAAAAGCGGCGATCTGCTCTCGAATGGCTGCTATATTGGTTGGATCGACCGTAGTTCCGATACGCGTTTCGCGGACGATGCGCTCCATTTCAGGGAAGTTGCTGGCTAAGACCGGTAGCCCGGCCATCATATACTCGAACAGCTTGTTGGGCAGCGAGTAGTAGAAGCTCTTGCCCGTGCCTTTGATCAGACACAGCCCCAAGTCGGCCGAGCAAGTATAATTGTGAAGTTGGTAAAAGGGTACCCGGGGAATGAAATAGACCCGGTCCTCTAGGCCCGCAGTGCGAACTTGGTTCCGCAGGGCTTGTTCACTCGGCCCATCCCCAATTAGAACTAAGGCGGCGGCAAGCCCAGCGGCGGCTTCAATTTGCTCGCGCAGGCCATTTTCGGTGAGAAATCCTCCTTGGTAGAGAACAACGGGGCGATCATCGGGCAAGTCCAGCGTTTCGCGTATCAGGTTGCTTTGGACCTTATGGCGGAATAGCGGCAAATTGCGCAGAACAATGACCTCGTCAAGGCGGTAACGCTCCCTAAGCGATTGGGCGATAGATCCGCTGACGGTTATGACGCGATCTACCCGTCTTATCAGCCGCTTCTCCAGCAAACGCCAGCAAGACCGCATCAGCGGCCGGTTGACCAGTGAGGACTGCTCGGTCCAAAATTCGTGTGCGTCATAGACGAGGGGCAGATCTAGTCGCTGTGCAGCTCGCACTGCTGGCCACAGCGAGTCTAGGTCGTGGGCGTGATAGGCATCCGGCTGGGTCTTGACGAGCAGGGGATAGGCCCGCTGCCAAAACAAAGGATAAAGGCGGCGCAGCGAGCGGCTCCGATCTAGCGGAATCGGATAGATTTCAAAATCGTCCCATCCTTTGAGAGGGGCTGAGTTGAAAGAGGAGGCGACAATGACGACTTGGTGACCAGCGCGGCGCAGCGAGGTAGCCTCTCGGTAGATGCGGTAGTCGAAATTCAGGTCGGTGAAGGCGACCATACAGATGCGCATGGTGTATAAAAGAACCGGCGTAAAGGCTAAAAATAAAAAAGCAGCCCATCTAAAAATGGGCTGCTTATAAAATAAAGAGTGTGGCGGCCGGAAGGTGTGATCTTGAAACGCAAATGAGATCCTCAAACGAGGCGGTGTGGGGAGGTAGTTTTGAAGATCTCAACGACCCGAAAAGGGAAATCCGAGCTTCGCGTATCAAGACGTTAGCCACGCTAGCGGACCACCACACTCTATTTAGAAACAAAAATACACACGCTAGATTGTGTTGTCAAGCGGAAAAATGGACCGAAAGAAAATGACAATGGAGTCTTGCACACTTACAAGTGTGTGCGTATCTTTGACAGAAATGGTGGTTAAAAATAATTCAGAGGGATCGCAAATGCAGTTTGCAGAAATGGTCAAGGAGGCCCGGCTACAAGCCCACCTGAGTCAGCAGGGATTAGCCGAACAACTCGTGACGGCGCGACGGCCCAAGGGCGTATGGGCAACCTATATAGGACAAATTGAGAAAGGGGAGAAGGTCCCTTCCGACGAATTGTGTCTCAAGTTGGCCGAGGTTTTGGAACTCGACTCTAACACAGTGTTGATTGCTGCTTATGAGGCCAAGGCGGGTTCGGAGGAAGGACGTGCGCTCTATGGCAAGATGATGCGCTCGTTGTCGGACCCAGTCGTCAACAAGCTCCTGTCTAGCGAAGAGCCGTTGGACCCAGCCCTCCTAGGGATACTATCGAAGCCAGAAATTCTGGCTCTGCTCGGGGACCAACCGTGGTTAGAGGCCGTTGCTCGGGCGCACAAGAAACAGAAGGAGCGCGATGTGTTACGGCTGCTCGCTCTGGTAGAAGCGATGGACGACAAGCAGTGGGATATGATAATGGGCATTATAGGGACTTGGAACTTAGAGCCGCCTAGATGAGGAAAGAGTTAGAAGTCGGGCAGTTTGTACTCGCCGCGCTCAATGGCTTGCTCTAACTCTTGGTGGAAGGTGCTATCTAGGTGGGAAGTGATTTTCCAACCATTGGAATCGCGAAGAAAATAAAAGAAGGGCGATGCGCGCTCATCGCCTAGCGTAGAGGGGTCGAAGAGCAAATAACCGATGCGCTCGTTGATGATGCGCTCTTCAGCGATTTCTCGCCGCAGTTGAGCCTTGATCTCGGCAGGCGTCTTTTGCCGCCACCGTTCGACAAAGCTCTGACGATTTTCGCCCTCCACTTGCGGATAACTGAAACATTCCCAAAGCAGGTCAAAGTCGCTGTTTTCTAGCGCGTACTTGTAGGTCTGGAAGGTCTGGGCCGGGTGTGAGAAGCGTTGGTCTATGTCTTCGCTATTGCAGCTAAGAAACAGGGCGAGACAAACAAACAGTTGTAGGGCCATTTTGTGCAGCGCACGAATCAGTGTCTTGGGCAACTTCAGCTACTTACTTGGTAGGTGTTACGTCTGCGTCCCCGGATTGGGGTTCAACGCTTGGTTTTTTTAGCTAGCGATTCGATGGCGTCGCGCAGACGAGCAGCTTCTTCGTATTCTTCGCATATGACGGCCTGCTGTAGCCGATGCCGAAGCTGGCTGAGTTCGTCTTTCTTTTCCTTCGGTGGGCGTTGAGCGTTGGCCGCTTCGGCGCTCCGCTTCGGTGAGCGGATCTTGGCCGAATCAGCTTCTGCATTAAGCGGCGTGGAAATCTGTACTTCCAACTCGTAGAAGCGGTTCAGGGTGTGTTCAAAATCCAAGTCGGTTTCCAAAGGCTCCAAGCCCACCTCGTCGAGCAACGCAGGAGCAACGTAGATTGGCGAACCCGTGCGCAAGGCCAAAGCGATGGCATCGCTGGGACGTGCGTCAATGTCTTTTATCGTGTGATTCTTTTCAATAACGACTCTCGCGTAGTAAATGGAGCGGCGCACGTTGTGGATGACAACTTGGCGCACGCGTATCGCAAGGGAATTGACCATAGAAGCGAGCAAGTCGTAAGAGATTGGGCGTGCAGGTCCATCGTTTTCCAACCGCATCCGAATGGCGGCCGCTTCAAATTCGCCAATGGGAATGGGCAGGAGCCGCGGGAGGCTACCGTTCTTCTCGCTCAACCATACCAAGGGCCTGTCCTCGCGCAAGTAGGGGCTAACCTTGACTACAGTCATCTCGACTAAAGAGGTAGTACTCATTAGTCATCCCCATTGAGGCGACTAATCTCGTCGCGAAGCCGCGCCGCCTCCTCGTAGATTTCTTCGGCAACCGCTTGATGCATGCGTCTTTTGAGTTGTTCTAGCTGACTGACGGGTGATGTGGCGATGGTAGAGAGGTCTTCCCGCGGTGCGGCCACGGATTTGGTGATGGCATTTACTTCAGCCGTAACCCATTCATCGTCGTCAGAACGAACGCATCCCACGTCTTCGAGAACCTTGACGGCTGCGTAGATCGGTGCGCTAAAGCGCAGGGCTAGGGCAATGGCATCGCTGGGACGTGCGTCGAAGGTATGAATATTGCCCTCGTCGTCAACGAGGTGAATCTCAGCGTAGTACGTTCTTTCGCGTGAGTTAAAGTCCGTGATTTCGACCCGGACTACCCGGGCGTCAACGCGGGCGAGAATCTGATGGGCTAGATCGTAGCTGATGGGGCGCGCGGGTTGCCGCTTGCTATGGGCTGTGGAAATGGCTGCCGCCTCAAAGCGGCCGATGACAATGCGCAGATAATAGTTGCCTTCGACTTCTTTGAGTACTACTTCAGGATATAAAGATAGAGATTTGCTGCTTAAGACCCCCTTGACTTCCATCAGAACCATAGCGGTACACTACAATTTAATAGGCGTTTGCCAATAGACGTGTGAAATATAATACGACGCAAAAGCGGGTGTCAACTAGCTTGCGCCTCTTACCCATCCGGCAAATCACCCTCTTTGTTTTTCAGCTTCAACTCAAGCTCTGCGAGCTGGCGACTCAGCTCCCCAGTGCGCCGGTTTAGGTGCGTCAGATAGGCAAAAAGCACGACCCACACGGCGGCAAAGGCAGCAAATAAGTAGTGGAGATTATCCATAGTCTCTTACGTTTCGTCAATTAGTTTTTGCCGCAGGAGCGCCACGGCTTTTTCAATGCGGGCTAGTTCCATGCGTTGCGCGATGAGGCGAAAGAGCAGCAGGAAGAAAGCCGCGTAGCAAATCCACTTGGTGTATTGCATCGTCGGTTCAAGCTCTACGTTGCGCGGCGGGTGTAGCTGCTGGTCGGCGGCCCACAGATCGACGGCATAGTACACCAAAGGAACGTTGGCGAAGGCGAGAATGCCCAGTACAGCACTGATGCGCTGTACCGGAGCGGAGTTAGCCCCATATCCCCGCACCATTAGGTAGGCCACGTAGATGGTGAAAGTAATCAGCATGGAGGTCAGGCGCGGCTCCCATCGCCAGTAAACTCCCCAGATAGGCTTGGCCCACAAGGGCCCCGTGATCAGCACGATCAACGCAAAGATCACGCCCAATTCGGCGGAGCATAGCGCTAGGCGATCCCACTTGTCCTCGCGAGTGCGCAGGTACTGTATGCTGCCGATGAACACGAGAAAAAAGGCCAAAAACGAAGAAAACGCCGCTGGCACGTGAAAGTAGAAGATTCGTTGGACGATTCCCATTTCTTTTTCCGTAGGGACCCACAGAAAAATCGCGCCCAAGGCGACGAGCATGACCACGAAAATCAAACAGGAGAGTGGGACCGAACGCATCATTCCTCGATCGCGTATTCAAAGAGCATTAGCGAGAGCACCGTGAAAACCACCGCGTACACCCCCAACATTTGCAGGTGCGGGAAGAGCTTTTCGCAACAGTCATTGGCCAGCACTAACCCCGTCGCCTCCACGCAGGAAATCAACGCCGGCAAGATCATGGGCAAAAGCAAAAGGGGCAGCATTAACTCGCGCAAGCGCATGTTGTTCGACAATGCCGCAAAGAGCGTGCCCGCCGACGCCATACAAGCTGAGCCCAAGACGAAGATAGCCAGCAGGGGGAGCAAGAAAAAGCCTAGAGACAGGTTAAAAAAGAGCGCAAAAAAGGGCAAACTCAGAAGTTCGATTGCCAAGAGAAAAACAAAATTTCCCAGCATCTTGCCTAGGTAGATGGCTCCGCGGTCCCCCGGCGCTAACAGCAGCGCGTCGAGCGCGTCATTGTCGCGTTCATCAGTAAAAGAGCGACTCAGACTCAGCAGGCTGGCGAAGACATAGGACGACCACAAGGTCCCAGGCCCAATCTCGCGTAGAGCGGCCCCACCTAAATCGAAGGAAAAGTTGAATACCAGCAACATCAATAGTATAAAGAACACCATCGGGCTGAGACGCGCCTTCGTGCGCCACTCGGCCTTCAGATCCTTGCGCAGTATCGCCAGCGCCCGCCCGAAAAAGCTCATGGGTTGGCGTCGAGATAAGGTGCGCAGAGTGTGCCCAGTTGGTTAGAATTTTCCGTCAGGACTTGATCCAAGCGCCATTGACCACGCTCGATCACCAGCAGGCGATCTACTAGGCCCTCGGCCTCGTCGGGGCGATGCGTTACCAAGATGCAGGTGCGCCCTTCTTGCCGAAAGCGACACAGGAGGCGGTGCAGTGCAGCACTGGCACTTGCGTCGAGGCCGGTAAACGGCTCGTCAAGCAAGAGAATAGAAGGGCGATGCAGGATGGCTCGGGCAATAGCCAGACGCTGCTTCATACCGCGGGAGAACGAACCCACGCGCTGGTCGAGCCGCTCGTTTAGACCAACAGCCGCTAAGACCACAGCAAGCCGTTCGTCTGGATTATCCAAGCCATAGAGTTGGGCAAAGAAGCGCAAGTTCTCTCGCGCCGTCAGTTCGTCATAAAGCAAAGTTTGATGCGAGAGCAGGCCGATCTCCTCCCGCGCCTCGGGAAAGCGTTGGGGATCGCGTCCGTTGATTTTCACGCTCCCCGCCGAAGGTCGGCAGAGTCCGGCCACCAGTCGCAATAGGGTACTCTTGCCCGCGCCATTGGCACCAACGAGCAGCGCCGCTTGCCCGCGCGGGATGACCAGATCGATGGGATGCAGGGCTGTGTGGGTACCGAAGCGTTTAGCAGCGCCCGCTAGGACGATGGCGTCGTCTCCACTCATCACACATCAAGCGCTTGAGTCAGAGCAACCGCTTCGCGCATTAGCTGCGTCCGCTGGTCCATGTAATGCGGATCTTCGGGCCGACCGGCAAAAGAGTCGTCGAGCCGAGCGAGTTCCTCAATGAGATGCTGCCGCCGTTTTAGCGCGTGTGTGCGATCAGTGTTTGGGTCTTGGCGGCTCAATGCCAGCGCGACACCACCGGTGAGGAATGCGCCAGCCAATGCGACCCATTTGAGCGACCAACGCAGCGATGGGGCGAGAGGTAAGGGAATCACCACCTGCTGGCTTGGCTGTAGGTTTTCCATGGCCACTTTCCGATACTGGCGTCCGTGCTGTTCGACGATACCTAGATCGATAAAAGGCGGTTTGATCTCTGTGGAAGGTGGGTCGAGAAAAACCTCCAAGCGGTCGGTCGGATATATCACCTGATGCACATAGGGGCTGGTGAAGTTGCGCGCGTCGAGATTAAAAGAAAAACTCCGCTGCGAGCGGCCCGGAGGCAGGGGCTGGTTGTCGAAGAAACGACCTTCTCCGGCTTGGTGGAGCAGCCCCGAGTGACTTTGGAGGTTGAAGATGCCCGTTGGCAAGACAAGTTCAGTCACTTGCCGCTCGCGTCCGTCACCACGGCCTGCGTACGTGCGCTCGCGGGTGTTGTGAATTTGCAGGAGTTGGATGCACTCAATCGCGTTCTCGCGCAGTGCGAAAAAGAGGTGATGAGTACCGATGCGGATTCCGGAGGGGTCATCGGTTTTTTCGTACACTTCGAGAATGACCTGTTGTTGCGCACCGGCCTCAAGAGTTGAAGAAAAGTAGGGGATGTCGTCGTAGAAGGCGGCTAGCCCGAAGAGGAGTCCGCTCTGTAGAAAAGGGCCGGCAAAAGAAAAGCGCCCCTCGGCGTCGGTCTCCTTGCGCAGCATTTCGAGAATCTCTCCATCTTGGCGGACGTAGAAGGCCACGGGAATGCCCGGAATTCGCGCTTGGGTGAAAGGGTTGAGTACATAACCGTTGATCGCCGCGCCCCACAGGTCAGAAGCGCAAAGGACGATTGCAACACAAAGAGAGCGCAGAACCATGGCTCAGCCAGATTCCACTAGCGAAGCGCCGCATTGCGGACAGAACCGATCTCCCTCGCGCCGCAAGGCCCCGCAGCCGTGGCAACGAGGAACGGCGGTCTTTTGGCGCAAGGCCGCGACCTCCTCTTCTATGCGTCGTTCGAGTTGAGAGCTGCTCGCGCCGTTGAGCCGATCCAACTCGCCGATAACCGCCAGCGTCTCGGCCTCCAACTCGGCGAAGAGGCGCTGAAAATCCTCTGCGGACACTTTCCCAAGCTCGCGGTCAAGCTCCAGTTCGACGATCTCGCCCAAAAGCTGCTCCTTGCGCTCAAAAAGCTGTCGCGTCGATCCACTCTCCGCGCCCATCCGCCCGCTCACTAGGAGGGGATGGGCCAGATAGAGCAGTAGCCCCAACAGCAGCGCGATAGAACATATTATGGGTAAGAGTTCTATCGCGTTCATTTATATAAGGTTCTCATAGGCCCGCGTCGGGTTGGCCGAACTAGCCATCGTCGTAGTGATCCAACTCGCGTCTCAAGCGATCCGCGTCTTGGCTGCGGTTGGTCGGCTGGGGCTTGGATTGCAGAGGCGCTTGGCCTTGGTCCCTCCAGCGAACTAGCAGGGTGCGTACTAGGGCAACGCCAAACAAAAGAGCCAAAAAGGGTGCCACCCAAGCGAGCAAGTTAAAGCCCTCGTGCGGCGGAATGGCTAAGACC
>JAJDYK010000087.1 GCA_022825185.1 Candidatus Latescibacterota bacterium
CAAGCATCGAGCGCGCTTTCGTCGATGATGGTAGCGTTGTGAAACGAGTGCCGCGCCATCGCGTAATTGGGGGCCTCGCCTTGGGCGTGGACGACGCCGGCATTGTACTCTCGCGTCCAAAATTGGCGACGCGTTTGTTCAGCCTCGCTTTGAAACTTGGGGTCGAGCTCGGCGTGCGCCAAGTGCTCAGCCATTTCGCCATAGCGGCCCTCGTCCCCTAGGAGCCGGCCCATGAGCAAGTGAGCCTCGTAATTCTCTGGCTCCGTCTGCAAAACTAGGGCGAGTTGCTCTTTGGCCTCTTGGGGCTGCTCCTGCTGGATATAGAGCTTGGCCGCCGTCATGGCCGAACTCTGACACCCCAATCCGGCGACGGCGACGAGCACCGCCAGCCAGCATACGCGCTTCATTGGCAATTTCCCGCGAGAAAAACTGCGCGGCGCACATCCTGTGCGCCGCGCAACGGTCGAACTCAGAAACCGAACTGAAAGGTAAAGGTATTGAGCGCGTCGAAATACTCGACCGTAGTGTAGGCGTAATCAACGCGCAAATTTTTGATCGTCCCAGCATCCAGATTCAGACCAAAACCGAAGCTGGTGCCATAGATGTAGTCGTCATCCGAGTTGGGCGCGTAGTCGAAGCCAGCGCGCAGAGCAAAGAAATCGCTCAACACATATTCAGCTCCCAACCGGTACTGGTCGTAGGCGAAATTGTTGTGCCGGAAGACCGAGGACAGATTGAGTGCGTCCATATAGCGATAGCTCAGACCGAGCTCAAACGTTGAGGGCAGGTCAGCGGAACTGGCCTCCACATTGTAATCGGACGGTCCGCGGCGCAACCCGTCAATCTGGCCGCGACGCAACAGGCCGGAACCGCCAAACTGCATCCGCGTGCCGATGTGCTTGAGCGCCACCCCCAAGTCCAAGCCGGCAATCCCGCCCAGATTGGCGTATTGCAGACCAGCGCTAAACGAGGCCGCAGTGGCCTCGACGCGCTGGATGCGGTTGACGACATAATGGCTGGTAAGCCCGACGGCGATGCGATCAGTCAGTTCCTTTGCAAAGGTCAGGCCCACCGTGAAGAAGGTCGGCGAAAAGGTCGCGCCGGTGCCGTCTGGATTGGCCTCAGTCGTCACCGGGATTTGGCCGAAATCCAGCGCCTTGATGTTGAGGGCCAACGAGCCGAGGCTTTTGAAGTTGGCACCGGTAGCCAGATAGTTGATGCGAGTATCCGCCAGATAGGACATCGTCGAGAACATGATGCCCGCGTTGGATTCGGACTTGGACAGACCCGCCGGGTTCCAGTGCAGAGCCTCTAAACCGGAACTGGTGGCGATTGAGGCCCCGCCCAAGGCCATGTCGCGCGCGCCAACCGGAATCAGCAGTTCCGGGGCCGCGGCCGTACCGGCGCGATCATAGCCATCGGCAAAGGCCGTAGCCGAGGCGAAAACCAGCGCCAGCAGGATCGTCGAGATGCGAAAGCTGTGTCGAAGCATGGAATGGCCTCCTATTTCTCTCTTTAACCCGTGCACCTAGAAGTTCTCCAGGAACTGCTGCTCTTGGATGATGGCCAGCTTGAGGATCCGACTTTCGCCGTGATCCGGCAGCTCGATATGGGCGATATACATGCCGCTGGCCACTGGCAGTGCGTTGTGGTTTTGCAAATCCCAGCGCGTGAACTGCGATGGGTCGTCCTTCTCGATCGTGCGCACCAGCGTGCCGCTCATGTCGAAGATGCGAATATTCGCCTTGGACGGCAGGTGGCTGAAGGTCACGAAGTGGCTGTAACGGCTGGTCTCCGCTGCGTTGACGCCGAGATAGGGATTGGGGAAGACGTTGATCTTCTCGATGTCCTCCTCGAGGGATTCGGCGCTTTCCTCTCGCCCTGGGACGAGAAAGGAGAATACATCGTCAGGGCCGTTGACCCTGTAAGGAATCAACCTCAGAATCTGACCGTCTTCGAGCATCTCCATCTCGTGGTCACCACTTCTTAGCGTGAGCCATAGCGCCGCATGGATGTCGAAGGTAACTGCATCGGCTAAGATGCTTTTGCCTTCGCCGTATTGGGCTAGTGGCGTGTCGCTGTAGTCGCTGTCAAAAATAAACAGGTACTCGCGACCACCGAGCCCACGGTCCGGGTCTTCCGAGGCCAAGTCCCAAGTACCGTTCTCCGAAGTGGAACCCACGTTCTCGACAAAGCCGATATTGACCTGCCGCGGTGGGTCGCTGTCCACTTCCCAAGCGGTAAAAGGCACATCGACAAAATCTTGAAAACCGTAATTGGGATCGCCGCCGCGCAGATAGCGATAGCCTTTCTGCGTGTTGGTGCGGCTAAAGCGAATCTCAACGGTGTTTAGGTCGGCACCACCAAGCGAGGAACCGAAGAAATTGGGGCCGACATCGGCACCGCCGCCAAGGGCACTGCCACCCCAGTTGATACCTGTTAGCCAGCGATCCGACCCCTCCCACTCCCAACCACTAAGCGCCAGCGGTGGGCCGAGGACCATCAGTTCAAAACCATGGTCCGGGAGATAGATAGCCGCTCGCTCATCGCCTGGACCGATCTCAAACTGGTCGGCAAGGAGGGTCTTGCCACCATCGGTTTCATCTACCAGGTTCCACACGGTGTGGCCCTCTTCATCCGCGCCGAAGCGGACCTGATAGTTGTGGCCCGTAGTGAGAGTAGGGTTGACTACCACGACCTCAACCTCGCCCTCACTGATACCAGCGGTGTGCTCGGGGGTTATCACGCTGTCAGGCTTGCTCAGATAGCGGGTGCCTGGCGGCGGCTCCTGCGGCACGCAGATGAGGCTCTGCGGCGCGCTCTCCAGCGTGGTGGTCGCGGTACCTTCGGCAGTGGCGCGGTTGTAGGCCGTCACCGCAAAGTAGTATCGCTGGCCGTTGACCAGCGGGCCGCTGCGGATGTGGTCCTGAGTAATCACGATATTGCGCTTGATCCCAAAGTCGATGCCGATCTGCAGGGGCACATCGAGCACCACACCCGACTCCTCGTCGAGGGCAATGCCGAGGATCGTAGTCACACCGTTCTCGATGTCGAAGGTTGCCACCTTGACGCCTTGCGAAAGCGTGGCTTCGGCCGAGGGCAACTGGTAGAGGTTGTAGCCTTCGAACTCGAAGCCGGGCGAACCCTCGCCTTCGGTGGCCTGAATCGACTCGTCGTCCCAACCCCAATCCAAGAGGATCGCCTCGTCGAGCTCGGCTACGCGAACATTGGGCTGAGTCGGCGGCTTGGGCACCTCGAAGAAGTTGTTGTAGGCATCCTGCACAAACTGGTCGGAAAACTTCAGCTTGGAGACGCTGCGCAGGCGGTCGGTAGAAATGCCGCCTAACAGCGCGACCACCACTTCCTGAGTGTCGCCCAATGCCATCTCAAAAGGCCCGGTGGCCAGCACGATGCGCCGGTCGCCAGCCGGCAGTGGCACGCCGTCGTTCCACCCGGCGGCTCTGGTTGGGTCGCCGTCGAGCGTGAACTTGGTGTCGGCATTGGTCAGCGGATTGGTGTAGGGCACGGGGTTTGCAACATCGTCTTGCGGCTGGAAGCCACGCAGCAGATTGTACCACTGCTGAGTGCCCACGTATTCGCCCAGTTCCGGATCGGATATCGCGCTGCCGGCGGCAAAGTACACGAAGGCCGTCATCGGCAAGTTCGCGTAGCCGGGACGCAGCCCCTCGTTGAAGATGGCCACCGAACTATCGTCGAGCAGTTGGTTTCCATCTTCGTCAACGGCGATATTGCCCTCTGCGTCTAGCTGATAAACCGGCACGATCGGGCCTTGCAAAAAGTCGTACCCAACAGCCGGCGGGGCCAAGCCGAAGGGGACGTAGCCATGATCGGCGTCAATCGAGTTGTACACATAACCCAAGCTCAACTCGACATCGGCACCGGCAAAGTCGTCGCCGTAATCGCCCAGATCTGGATCGGACCACTGGGCGAAATACATGTCCTCGATCACGGCATCGTCCGCGGCCTCTGCGGTGCCCTTGTAGATGACCTTGAACTTCTTGAAGATCACGTCGCCCAAGGCGTCGGTGCGCGCATAGCCCCAAAGCGTAACCTGAGCCTCCAAGCCGATGGGCAACGAGCCGTAGAGATTGGTTGTGGACCCCTGGTCCAAATCGTTTATCGCAAACCAGATTACCTGGTCCGCGTTGGCCAAACCCGGCTCGTCAACCGAGGGATCGTACTGCCCATCTCCGTCGTTGTCGTAAAAGGGCGCACCCAACTCGGCCGGCCACTCCATCCAATCGCGCTCGTACTGGGCGCGCACCGCCTCCTCGTGGGCGTCCGTAACCTCGCTCAAACCCATGTTGAGGACCTCGGAGGCGTCTAGCCGCAAATCCGCGGTTGCCCAGTCGCGGCGGATCCGGTAGAGCCGGGCCGTATCGCGGTCCTGGGCTACGCCCTTGGACTCGATGATGCCAGGAACCGTGCCGATTTCGTACGTCTGGCCACCGACGCGCAGTTCTTGGTCATTGCCGTCCTTGACCCGCCCGCCCCAGATCATGCCGTCTTGGAAGATGACTTGGGCGGTTGAGCGCGGGTAGGTCACGCCCGAATTGCCGGTGAGCGGATCGCGGGCCGACCAGCCATCGCTTTGTATCCACATGGCCATATTGTTGATGTTGAGCTGGGTCCGTTCGGTGGACACCTCAACATCGTCTTGGGCCAGTTTGGCGGCCGGTGCGCCCCACTCTTCGCGGGCTTGGACAGTGCCGACTAGGAGCAAGAGCGTCGCCGCTAAAAATAAGACAACAAACTTTTTCATAATGCGTTCCTCTCTTTCCTAGAAATCGAGCTGGAGACCGAAGCGAATCTGGCGCGGCGCATCGTAAATATCGCCGCCCTCGTTGGACCAATAGGCTTGGCGGTTGAGCAAGTTGATCGCCTCGTAGAGTTGCACGTACTGTTGCCCGCCACTGGCCTCGACGATCTGTTGGCTCAGTTCCGGATTAGTCAAGAAACCGTCGTCCTTGTCGGAGCCGGTGCGGTTGTACACGTTGAGCACGTTCTTGCGATTGAAGAGGTTGATAATGCGGCTATAGACCTTGGCATTGAGACCAAACAGCGAGAAGCCCTTGTCGATGCGCAAGTTGGTCTCAAAGGTCCACGGCGTCGTCGAGCGGTTGATCGACTCGAGCGGCTTGCGCGAGCGCGGGTCGAAGCTGTCGAGTACGCCGGCGTTTTCTGGACCGCGCTGACCGATCGAACCGGTGACCAAGGTAAAGTTGTGCCCGCTCGTGAAGCTCATCAGCAGGTTGGCTCCCAGACCCCGCAGAATTGGGTTGGGCTCGTTGTCGGGGTAGCGGTAGTCTAGGAAGATCGAGCCGCGGTGCGTCTCGTTAAAGTCGAGCGGCGAGATGATCGTCGGCAGGTTGGTCTCGTTCTCAACCCCGGAAATGGCCGAGCCAGTATATGAACCCGTGCCGCGTGCATCGGACAGGGTGTAGTTCAGTTCGGTGCGTAGGTTATTGACGCGCCTGAGCTTGAACTGGAACTCGATGCCCTTGGTCGTGGCGAAGTCGCCGTTTTGCAGGAAAACGTACGCACCAGCGTCAACCGCGCTGGCCGAGAGTTGCTGCTTGCGCAACTGCACCTGCCCCTTGATGTCGCGGTAGAAGCCCGTGACGTCAAAGGAGGCGAATTCGGAGAATTGACGCTCGAAGCCAATTTCGTACTGGGTAGTCCGCATCGGCTCGATGTCGTAGGCGGTCGGATAGCGGATGTAGTTCTGGCCGCCCAACTCTAGGGCGAGGCGCGCACCGCCGGCAAACATGGAGCGCATCGCCGGCATTTGCGAGAAGCGACCGTATTGCACGTGAAAGACCGTCAAATCCGACACCGGAAACGACATCCCCAAACGCGGGCTAATATCGGTGTACGTGGGAGTCTTTTCCATTGACGCGAGGTCAATGGTGTAGTTTTCCGGGTCGCGCACCGGTGCTGCCGGATCCTTGAAGCGCCAGCTATCCGCGTCAAAGTAGTCGATGCGCAGACCGGCGTTGATGATCAGGTCATTATACTCAACTTTGTCTTGGATAAAGGCGGCGGCTACCGTCGGCTGGCGCGGGGCCTCTAGCCCCTCGCCGTCGGCCTCGCGACCGAACTCATCGAAGCCGAAGAAATCGCTGGCGCTAGTCGAGCGCAGCAACCTAATAAGATCCTGCTTGCTGCCCTTGCCATCGTCAAGACTCTCGGCCTTCGCGATCAACTCGTCGAGGATCTGGTCTTCGCTGATTTCATCGTTGTAGTAGCGGTCGTACACCGCGTCCAACTCGGGATAGGTGTTGGCTATCCCCGAGCGGATCGAACGCAACGAGATCCCATAGCGCCGCGAGGTCCAATTCTGATAGTCGAAACCAGCCTTGAGCTGATGCATGTCGGTCTGCTTGGTCCAGCTACCGGCCAGCCCCCAATAGCCATCCGACGTGGTGCTGTAGGAGGTCGTGGGCGTCCCGGGACGGTTGAAGGGGAAGCCTGCTAGATCGTAGGGCCTTGGCCTTGAACCCTGTTGGGTATAGGGCGTGTACTCACCCGTGCCCTCGAGGGCGCGCTGTACGGCCACGCTGTCGTTGTACACCCACCACCGATCCTTGAAAAGCGGGTCGTAAGATGTGGCATCCTGCGTGTAGAAGCTCACGTTGAGTTCGTAGAACATGCTCTTATCGAGCAGGTGGGTGAGCTTGGCGTTGACTAGGTTGGAGGACGATTCCGACTCGACCAAACGCCGAGTGTTAAAAGCATTGCGGATGGGCGCATAGTTGTTTTCAGCACTCCCGTCCGAGTACAGATTCGTGAGGCGGAGCTGGACAGGGTAGTAGTCGAGCAACAAGGTCCCGTTGAAAATGACCGCTTCACTACTCGTGTGCGGAATATTGCCGGGCTTGATTTCGAGCTGCTCAATCTGATCGGGAACGAGATTGCCCTCTTCGTCCTCGCCCCAGTGCCGGCGTCCACCGCGGAGGCCAGTGTCTTCGAGGTCCTCAAAGGTAAAACCCGACCAGTAGGTCGGCCAAGACCCGATGCCGCGGCGCTGGCCGGCCAAGAAGGCGCGAATCTTCTGGTTTCCCACAACCGGACCACCGGCGGTTATCACCTGATTGAAGTAGCCGTAGGAATACGTGCCGAAGCGCTGCTCGTAATCGGAGGTAAAATTGTCCGACTCAGACATGATCTCAAAGTCCCAGTCGCTGCCGCCGGTGCGCAACTCTTGCAGGATAATGCCGGCGTTGGCACCGCCGTACTCGGCGTTGAAGCCTCCGGCCTGGAGTTGGATTTCCTCCAGCGCCTCGTCAATCAGGCCCACCGCGTTGCCGCCAGTGACCACATTGCGGACGCTGGCCCCCTCGACGTAGTAGCCGATCTCGTCGCCACGCGAGCCGCGGATGTGCAACGTCCCCTCGTCATTGACCACGCCGGTCTGCAGGGATATGACTGAGCTGACGCCTCGAAGCGGCAAAATATCGAGATCCTCGGCATCGATAATGCGCACTGCATTGGTGGCGGTTTTGTCGATGATCGGCCGCTCGGCCCGGATTACCACTTCCTCGACTTGGATATCCGAAGAAGTCAGTTCAACGGCGAGATTCGTAGTCAAGTCGGCGGAGACCCGCACGTCCTCAACGGTGTAATCCGCGTAGCCGATATACGTGGCCTTGAGGGTGTAGGTGCCCACCGGCACGTTGAGAATAAAAAAGCGGCCCTTTTCGTCCGCTGTAGCCCCTAGCTTGGTATCCACCACCACGATATTGGCATGGGGCAGCCCATCCCCAGTGGTGGCATCCTTTACTACACCGGCGATCTTACCGCCCTTACTAGCTTCGGCCGGAGCCAAGCTCAGCGCGAGCAGGACGCCCAGTATGGTCAGAACGCGAAAAACGCTCGCAAATTTAGTCATGTGTCCCTCCTTTGTGGAGTAGTTCTCAATACTCCTTTACATCAAGTGCAACCAGTCGTCTAAGAGAAAGGTCACACGCCCGATCAACAGCGAGACCCTCGCCATAATGGTGTAACCAAAAGAAGCCCCAAACGAAACCATCAAAAACCATATCCCCACCTTGGAGATGTGGCCCGCTGCGCCGGTATGCTCGACGGAAAAAAAGAAATAAACCAACACCCCTACTACCCCCACGAGGACTACTAGCAAATTGAGCCCCTCCAAGCTCCAGGTTAGTGGTTGTAATGTAGGTTCTATTTGGGCCAAAATAAAGGAAGAAATATAACGGGGAATCGTCCAGCCAGCCGCGAGCCCCACAAAAAATGCAAAAGCATAGCGGCTGAGCCACCCGAAGCGCAACGAAAAGCGCGTCAACATCAACAGCCCGAGCACCGTCGGAGCCAACAGCCACCAATTGGGCGTCTCCCCTTCCCCCGGATCGGTCCATTCGGCGATAAGTTCGCCGTAGATAGTCGGGTACCAAGTCTGGCCGAATACATACGCCGCTGCCACACCGACGAAGACGTGCTCGGCAAACTTGAAAATCGGATTGTCCTTGTAGAGGAAGCTATAGAGCGCCAGAGTCATGCCTGCCGCGACAATAATGCCCAAACCCGTCCAGTCCGCCGCCAAAATCCCGCTAGCCACCAAACCGATGTTGACCGCGGCAAACAGCAGGATCAAGCCTAAAAAGACATACGTATCGCGCATATCAACTCCTCTGCTCGGATGAAGTTCGCCGAGCGACGAAATACGCGATATTGCCGATAAGCACAAAGAGTGTGATGACCAAATGAGCCATGGACTGAGCGCTCATACCCGTGCTGGCACTGCCGCGACGGTCAATCAGAGTCTCGTATTCGGCTGCGCCGGCTAGACCACCGAGCAGGCCACCGAGCTGTCCCGAGTCGAGAAAGGGATAGAGGTCGGGAGCCATCACCGCAGTGCAGCCAGC